>CALSQD010000001.1 GCA_943788405.1 uncultured Flavobacteriales bacterium | reverse complement strand
TTGTAATCCTGCTACCCCGACTTTTTTTCTTCAAAATTTCCCATAAATTTTCTGTATCATTGTAGTATGAAAAAACTACTACTTATCTTTCTCTCAGTATTGATGTTTAGCTGTGTTGATGGTCCTGAGATTCTAGATTGTTTTGTTATTCCCCCACTTAACGATACTACAGCATGTATTGAGATTTATGAACCTGTTTGCGGCTGTAATGATGTAACCTATGATAATGAATGTTATGCGGAAAAAAGTGGTGTTTCATTTTGGATTGAAGGCGAATGTTTAGACTAATGACACAATGATTAAAACAATAGATTAACAAACAACTAAGATTATGAAAAAACTACTACTTATATTACTTTGCTTGCCTATGATTGGGTTCGCAGAAAAACCAACCACTAGACAAGTGATTAAAGAAGGTTTTCTGGCCACTGCACAAAGTATTTCTTATCTTGAATATCATATAGCAATTAGTGAGCATAATAATGCTAGCAGAATTTTAGTGGATATAGTGGATGTATTGGGCAGGGAAAGTAAACCTACACCCAATATACCTTTGTTTTATAGGTATAGTGATGGTACTGTGGAGAAGAGGATAATAATTGAATAAGACCCCTCAGCATAAAAGGTGAGCAATTATAAAGTAAAAAGCCCCAGCAAATTGCTAGGGCTTTTTTCATAATATAAGCTCTTAGTTTATAATCCTAAAGTTTTCTTTACATCACCACCCATCAAATGAGTAGTTGGGTCTTCCAAACATTCTTTTACTCTACACAAGAACCCTACTGATTCTCTACCATCAATAATTCTATGGTCGTAAGAAAGGGCAACATACATAATCGGTCTTATTTTCACCTCACCATTAACTGCCATTGGGCGTTCCACAATATTATGCATTCCTAAAATTGCAGATTGTGGAGGGTTAATAATAGGAGTAGAAAGCATGGAACCAAAAACACCTCCATTAGTAATAGTAAAAGTACCGCCTAACATTTCGTTAACCGTAATTTTTCCATCTCTGGCTTTAATTGCCAAACGCTTAATATCGCTTTCTACCTCTTGAAAATTCATCAATTCTGCATTTCTAACCACAGGAACCATCAATCCTTTTGGTGCACTTACAGCAATACCAATATCGGCATAATTATGGTGGATAACTTCATTTCCATCAATCATTGCATTTACATCCTTAAACTCGTTAAGAGCAACAGTAACCGCTTTAGTAAAGAAAGACATGAAACCTAAACCAACTCCATATTTCTCTTTAAAAACTTCTTTATATTCTTTTCTGATGTCAAAAATTGCAGTCATGTCTACTTCATTAAAAGTAGTAAGCATAGCTGTTTCGTTTTTAACCGTAACCAATCTGCTCGCAATTTTTCTTCTTAATGATGACATTTTTTTACGAGAAGTTCCTCTTGGTCCATCAGTTGAAACTCCATTGATAGCGCCCAATACATCACTCTTAGTGATTTTTCCTGCCTCACCAGTTCCTTTCAATTGCTTAGCAGAAATATCATGCTCGCTAATCATAGCAGATGCCAATGGAGTCGCTTTAGCACCTCCTAAATCTGTAGCAGATTTTGCAGCTGCTTTTGGAGTGTCAGCTACTTCCTCTTTAGTAGTTTTTACTTTTGCTTCACCTTTTGCTGAAGTATCAATAATACATACTACATCACCTACCGCAACAGTTTCACCATCACCTACAACAATTTTGATAGTACCACTTTCTTCAGCTGGCAATTCTAAAGTTGCTTTATCAGAATCTATCTCAGCAATAGATTGATCTTTTTCTACATAATCGCCATCTTCTACTAGCCATTCTGCAATTTCAACTTCTGATATAGACTCTCCCGGACTTGGGACTTTCATTTCTAATAACATGTCTTATTTTTTAAAAACTTTATCAATTAATTCTTTTTGTTCTACTGCTGAAGTTTTACTAGAACCTGATGCAGTTGCTGCTGAAGCTTCTCTTGCAATTACATCAATTCCTATTGTTCTCAACTCCGATAATATAAAGGTCCAAGCTCCCATATTTTGGGGTTCCTCTTGCACCCAAACTACTTCTTTTGCATTGTATTTTTGAACTAAGGCTTTAATGTATTCTTTATCCAAAGGGAACAATTGTTCTACCCTAACTAAAGCTATATTCTCAGTTCCTTCCTGCTCTCTTCTATCCAATAATTCATAGTAGATTTTTCCACTACACAACACCAATTTATCTATTGATGTAGTAGCAATTGTATCATCAATAACTCCTTTAAATGTACCATCTGCCAAATCAGAAATGGATGACACACACTTAGGATGCCTTAATAAACTTTTAGGCGTAAATACTACTAAAGGCTTTCTGAAATTTCTCTTTAATTGCCTACGCATAACATGATAGAAATTTGCAGGTGTTGTACAATTTACTATCTGCATATTATACTTAGCACAAAGCTGAAGGTATCTTTCTAATCTTGCAGAAGAATGCTCCGCTCCTTGCCCTTCATAACCGTGTGGCAATAACATTACCAAGCCACTCATCACTTTCCATTTATCCTCTGCACAAGAAATAAACTGATCCAACATAATTTGAGCTCCATTTGAAAAATCACCAAACTGTGCTTCCCAAATTGTTAAAGCATTTGGTCTTGTAATAGAATATCCGTAATCAAAACCAAGTACTCCATATTCCGATAGTAAAGAGTTATAGGCCTCAAATTTTGCAGTATCACTCACACTATTTAAAGGGCAAACCTCCTGTTCCGATTGTTCTACTTTAAGTATTGCATGTCTATGAGAAAAAGTTCCTCTTTCCACATCCTGTCCACTCAACCTAATATCATGCCCTTCATCCAATAAACTTGCATAAGCTAATAGCTCTCCCATTGCCCAATCCAAAGAATCAGACACTTCTACCATCTTTTTTCTATCTGCTAATAACTTCCTAGTCTTCTTAAATAATTTATCTGCCTCAGGGATATTATATAAATGCTTAGCAAGGTCCTTTAACTTATCCTGCCCAACATTTGTTTGGATTGAACCATCAAAATTTTCTTCAAAATTTCTTTTTATCTCACTCCATTCCTCTTTTAAGAAACGCGTAATTTTTGCTTTTTTAATTTCCTTTGCCTCATCAAATCTATCTTGCAATAAATCTTGAAAATCTTTTTCTAATTCCTTTGCAATACCTGCCTCTACTACTCCTTCATTCATCAATTTCTCCTTGTAAATCTCTCTCGGATTTTTATGCTTTGAAATTGCCTCATATAATTTTGGCTGAGTAAATCTTGGCTCATCTCCTTCATTGTGTCCGTATTTTCGGTAGCACAACAAATCAATAAACACATCTTTATGGTACTTTTGACGATACTCTACTGCCAATTGTAAAGCATGAACAACTGCCTCTACATCATCCCCATTTACATGCAGTACTGGCGATAAAGTTACTTTTGCAACATCCGTACAATAAGTACTTGACCTAGCATCCAAATAATTGGTGGTAAACCCTACCTGATTGTTTACGGCAATATGAATAGTTCCTCCAGTATCATAACCATCTAATTGTGCCATTTGCACTACCTCATACACCACCCCTTGTCCTGCCAATGCTGCATCACCATGTAGTAATATTGGTAATATTTTTTTTACATCTCCTTTGTACTTAGTATCTAATTTTGCTCTAGTAATTCCCTCAACAACAGGATCAACAGCTTCCAAATGAGAAGGATTAGGAGTTAAATTTAATTTGATATTATTTCCGTTATTACATTTTTGAACAGAAGTAAATCCTAAGTGATATTTTACATCTCCTGATATATCATCATCTTCATATAATTTCCCTTCAAACTCTGAGAAAATTTCTTTGTAAGTCTTGTTAAATATATTTGCTAATACATTCAACCTTCCCCTGTGCGCCATTCCCATTACAAACTCCTCAACACCTAGTTCTGAACTGTGTTCCACTAATACATCCAATGCAGGAATTAAAGATTCAGCCCCTTCTAATGAAAATCGTTTCTGACCTACAAATTTCTTATGTAAGAAATTTTCAAAAGCAACTGCTTGGTTTAATTTATGTAAAATATGTTTCTTTTGTTTTGCTTCAAATTTTGGAGTATTTGAATTTTTGTGCAATCTGTTTTTTATCCAATCAATTTCTTTAGGATCACGAATATACATGTATTCCACACCTATAGATTGGCAATATACTTTCTCAAGGTGGGCAATAATTACTTTTAAAGTTGAAGGACCAATACCTACTTGTTCTCCTGCCTGGAATTCTACTTCTAAGTCAGTTTCTTCTAATCCAAAGTTTTTGTAATCTAATGTTGGCGTGTACTTTCGTCTTTCTCGTACCGGATTTGTTTTTGTAAACAGATGTCCGCTTTTTCTGTAAGCATCAATAAGGTTTATTACCTTAAACTCTTTCTGAAAAACTTGAGGAATATCTTCTTCAGAGTACACTTCTTTTGCAAAGTCAAAACCTTGAAAAAAACTACTCCATTCTTCTTCTATACTCTGAGGGTCTTGCAGATATTTATCATACATCTTCTCAATCATTCCTGTGTGCAGGGCTCCTAAAAAGGAAAACTTATCCATTATTTATTGCTAAATTTAGTATGCAAAATTATCTATTTTTATTCATATAAGCTGCTAAATACTACTGATTTTCAGGGTTTGAGTAATAATTTTTAATAACCACCTTTTGCAGCTCTCTTTTCACAATCAATTCAGCTAGTAATTCCGAGAAAGTAAGTTGAGTATTTTGCATCTCTTCCTGCACTTTCTCTTCTGATAAATCAATGCGATAAAGTAAATTCACAATGCGTTTTGGATCTTGCTCATTAAGTGCAGTCACCAAGTTAGTAGTAAATAAAAATAACTCAGAATAGGTATTTACTGGTTTAGTAATATCAAAATTTATTCCAACCGTTAAAAAATCTTTTTCTAATTGATGGGTAGTTTCGCTAAGGAAAAGATTGGCTTTAACTTTAGCATTAACAGCAATTAAATCCATTAAGAAACTCTATCCAACAATAGTGCTGAAAAATCCAACAAAGGTGCTTTATTTTCTGACTGTATCGCATCAAGATGAGACATAGCTTTTACATGGTATTCTTTCATCAAATCTGAAGTTAATTGATAAATATTCAAATCCTTAAAAATTGATTTTACAGCTTCTACTTTTTCCTGAGAAGTATCATTAGTTGAAAAATACTGTTCTAAATCGGCCTGCTGATTTTCACTAGCAAGAACTAAAGCTTTTAAATACAAATAGGTTTTTTTATTCGCCATAATATCACCCCCTACTTGTTTCCCAAATGTTTCAGGATTTCCAAAGGCATCCAACAAATCATCCTTTAACTGAAATGCAATTCCCATATTTCTACCGAATTCGTACAAATGATTTTGCTGTTGAGCAGAAGCTCCTGCTGTAATTCCTCCAATTTGCAAAGCAGCACCCAATAATACAGCCGTTTTATACTCAATCATCTTTAGGTAGTCCTCAATACTCACATTCTGTTGAGTTTCAAAATCCATGTCCCATTGCTGCCCTTCACATACCTCAATAGCAGCCTTACTAAACACCTCAAGGGTTGGTTTTACAATAGATTTATCTACATCAGCCATTAACTGATACGCTTGAACCAACATAGTATCACCAGACAAAATAGCAACATTAGCATTCCATTTTTCATGTACTGTTTGCTGCCCTCTTCTTAAGGGAGCTTTATCCATAATATCATCATGCAATAGAGTAAAGTTATGAAACACCTCAATAGCTAATGAAGGTGAAATTGCTTTCTCAATATTTTTATCAAATAACTGATGAGACATTAGCACCAAAATAGGGCGCATTCTTTTCCCTCCTAAACCAAGAATATAATCAATAGGTTCGTACAATAATGATGGGTTTTTAGGGTATTCTATCCTGCCTAATTCATCACTTATTATTATACTTAATTCTTGGATTGATTTCATTATTTTTTTACCAGATTAACAAGATATTCACCATATCCACTTTTCCTTAATGGTTCAGCAACTGCTAAAAGTTGCTCTTCATTAATATAGCCCATACGGAATGCAGCCTCTTCAATACAACCAATTTTTCTACCTTGTCTTTCTTCAATTACTTGCACATATTGGTTTGCTTGCATTAAAGATTGGAAAGTACCCGTATCTAGCCAAGCTGTACCTCTTCCAAGCACTCTAACATCCAACTCACCCCTTCTTAAATACTCCTTATTTATATCTGTAATTTCATACTCTCCTCTTGCTGAAGGCTTGATATCTTTAGCAATTTCCACTACTGAATTATCATAATAATAAAGCCCTGGAACAGCATAATTTGATTTTGGGTTTTGAGGTTTTTCTTCTAATGAAAGTGCTTTAAAATTTTCATCAAAATCCACTACTCCATATCGTTCAGGATCATTCACATGATACCCAAATACTATACCTCCATCTACATCTCTGCAAGATGTTAAAGTGTTAACTTTCATCTGGAAAATATTATCCCCCAATACTAAACAAACTTTATCATCTCCAATAAACTCTTCTCCTAAAACGAATGCTTGTGCTAAACCATTTGGTATTTCTTGTACTTTATATTCAAACCTGCAGCCTAGCTGACTACCATCACCCAATAGCTTTTTAAATAATGGCAAATCATGGGGTGTTGATATAATCAAAACTTCTTTAATTCCAGAATACAACAAAGTTGATAATGGATAATAAATCATTGGTTTATCATAAATTGGCATCATTTGCTTACTCATTGCCAATGTTAGTGGATGCAACCTAGTTCCTGATCCACCTGCTAAAATTATTCCTTTCATTGTTACTTTTCTTTTCGTTTCACTTTTAGTTCATCTAACTCAATATCTTCTTCTTCATCAAAGGTTTCCAATAAAGGCTCTTGAAAAGCTTCATAATTGATTACCCTTTCCAAAGAAAGTAATAATGCTGGGAGTAACAATAAATTAGACAACATAGCCAACAACAATGTGATAGATACTAATAAACCTAGTGCTATTGTTCCTCCAAAATCAGAAGCAACAAATATAAAAAATCCAAAGAACAATACAACAGAAGTATAGAACATACTTACTCCCGTTTCCTTTAAAGCTGACAAAACCGACTTTCTAATATTCCAATTATTCGTTAATAATTCTTGCCTATACTTAGCTAAAAAATGAATAGTATCATCCACTGAAATACCAAAAGCAATTGAGAAAACTAAAATTGTAGAAGGTTTTAATGCAATACCAAAATACCCCATAATAGAGCCAGTAAGCAATAAAGGAATCAGATTAGGAATAATAGAAACCACTACCATCCTAAATGAATTAAACATCCAAGCCATAAAAATAGATATTAGCACAATTACTAAGAGCAAACTCAGCATTAAATTCTTCAATAAAAACTTAGTTCCATTCAAGAAAACAACACTAGAACCCGTAACAATTACTTCATATTTTTCTGCATCAAAAATCTTATATATCTTTGGTAATAAGGCATCAAAAACGCTATCCATTTTAGCGGTAGAAATATCTGCAACCCTTAAGCTAATGCGAGCTTCTTGCTTTAAAGAATCCATCATTAAAGCTCCTGCATTCATAGTTGTACTACTATTTTTTAAATAAGATAATATCATTCTTTGCTCTTGACTATTAGGTAAAGAATAAAAAGATGAATCGCCATTATAAAATGCTTGCTTACTATATTTTATAAAATCAATATAAGAGCTTGGTTTTGAAAATTCCTTAAATTTTGAGAGCTCAGTACTTAACTGCTCAATCTTTTTTAAATTATAGGATTTTAATAAGCCATTTTTTTTCTTAGTATTTACTATAACTTCTAAAGGCATAACCCCTCCAAAATTTTGCTCAAAGAATTTTAAATCTTTATAAAGCTCTCCTTCCTTTGGTAAATCATCTGTTAGATTTCCTGTAGTTCTTACATTTAAGATACCAATAACACCAAAAACAATAAGAATAGAGGTAATAAAATATATCTGTTTTCTTTTATACTGCACTAAAAACACAAGTTGTGCTACTAGTTTATTAATCCAAACCTTATCCAAATGCTTGGTATGCCTCTCTTTTGGAGCTGAAGCAAAAGAAAAATAAATAGGGATAATAAATAATGATAACAGGAAAATAAGAAGAATATTAATTGAAGCTACTAAACCGAATTCTTGCAATGTTTTACTATTTGTAAGAATAAAGGCAGCAAATCCTGAAGCTGTTGTAATATTTGTTAGTAAAGTAATATTCCCAATTCTCTGAATCATTTTCCTCAAAGCATAATCTTTATTTTGAGTACGCTTAAATTCATTATGAAATTTATTAATTAGGAAAATACAATTAGGGATACCAATAACTATAAGCACTGGAGGTACTAAAGCCATAAGGATTGAAATTTCATAATCCAATAAAACAATTGTTCCAAATGAGAAAGCAACTCCTAAAACAACTACAATCATAGAAGATATTGCAGCCTTAAATGATCTAAAGAATAAGAATAAAATTAAAGAGGTGATGAGTAAAGTAAAAATAATAAATAACGATATTTCCTCCTTTACTTTAATAGAATCTACCGTTCTAATATAAGGAAGCCCAGAATAATGAGCCTTTATCTTAAACTCATCAGCATAAGCGTCCACTAAATCTTTAATAGCAAATATTAACTGATCTCTACTTGATGATCTAACCACATCATCTTCTACTGTAATTAGCATTGTAGTTATCTGATTATCCTTAGAGTTTATTAATCCTTTATAAAAAGGCTGCTTAGTATATTGCAGAAAAGCAGCATCTAAGTCTGCTTGGTTTTTAATTTTTTCTGAAAACCACCTTTTAACAATGAATTGACTATTTACAGTATCTTTTAATACAAAAGGAATATTAGCAAATGAAATAACCTGCTCAACTCCATAGGTACTTTCAATATTCTTGGTTACCTCATCCCATTTTGAAATATGCTCAAAATTTGTAATTAAACTATCTTCTATAGCAATTACTAATACATTTTGAGCACCATACTTCTCTAAAAAATTCTGATAATCTAAACTTACCTTATGGTCATCAGGCAATAATTTAGCCATAGAATAAGAAAGGCGTGCCTCCTTACCTTTTTGAACCATAAAGGTAGTTGCACCTGCAATTATCAGGATAATAATTATCCTATTTTTTAAGATTAATCTAGAAAGAAACCTCCACATATTAAAAATAAATTTGTGCTAAAATACTTCAAATTTAAAGGATATAGCTGCATTATAACAATAAAAAAAGGGGCTTATTGCCCCTTTTTATCTATATGTCATTTGAAACCTAAACTGTCATGATTTCTGCTTCTTTTGCCGTGTAAACAACATCAATTTTAGCAGAATATGTATTGGTTAATTCTTGAACTGAAGCTTCAGCATCTCTAACCATATCCTCAGAAAGACCATCCTTTCCTTGTTTTTTCATCTCATCATTTGCTTTTTGCCTAATGTTACGAACACTTACTTTAGCATTTTCAATTTCAACCTTAGCTTGTTTTACCAAATCTCTTCTTCTATCTTCCGTTAATGGCGGAACATTGATAATTACCTTTTCTCCATTATTAGAAGGATTGAATCCTAAATTAGCGTCTACAATCGCTTGTTCAATTTCTGCAATTAAACTCTTATCAAAAGGCTGAACTGCTATAGTTTGAGCATCAGGAGTAGAAACATTTGCTGCTTGAGCTAAAGGAGTTAGCACCCCATAATAATCAACCTTTACAGTTCTTAGCATTTGAGGATTTGCCTTTCCTGCTCTAATTTTTCCTAATACATTTTCTAGATGTGAGATTGCTTCTTGCATTTGCTCTTTAGCAACATCTAAATGGAAGTTTACTTCTTCAGTCATAATAATTTATTTATTGTTCAACCTTTATTTAAAAATTAACGAGTGTTCCTACATTTTCACCTTTACAAATCTTAGCCAAATTACCTTCAATATTCATATTGAATACCTTAATTGGTAAGTTGTTTTCTTGACAAAGCGTAAATGCTGTCAAATCCATAATACTTAATTTCTTTTGAAAAACTTCATCAAAAGTAATAGTATCATATTTAGTTGCATTTGCATCTTTTTCAGGATCGGCAGTATAAATACCATCTACTCTTGTTCCTTTTAAGATAACATCTGCCTCAATTTCAATAGCACGCAAAGTTGCAGCTGTATCAGTTGTAAAATAAGGATTACCTGTACCTCCACCAAAAATAACTACTCTTCCTTTTTGCAAATGACGCATTGCTTTTCTTCTGATATAAGGCTCTGCAACTTGTTCCATTCTTATTGCAGTAAGCAATCTGGTTTCAATATTAATTGATTCTAAAGCAGATTGCAATGCCATACCGTTAATTATGGTTGCCAACATTCCCATGTGATCGCCTTGCACCCTATCAAAACCTGCTCCTTCAGATTGAATTCCTCTGTAGATATTCCCACCTCCAATTACAATTGCAAGCTCTATACCTTGCTCAACAATTGCCTGAATTTCATTTGCATAAGCACTTAAAACCTTAGAGTCGATACCATATTCTCCATCTCCCATTAAAGCTTCACCGCTTAATTTTAAAAGAATTCTTTTGTATTGCATAATCGTGTTAAAAATTTCTCAAAGATAGGAAATTACACCCAAGCAAAGGAAACTGAAGAATGGATTTTTTACACATAAAAAAAGCCACCCTAAAAGGATGGCTTTTCAAATTTTATAATCTTAAGGATTAACCTAAAGCAACTCTTTTAAAACTGCTTACGGCTACATCACCATAAGTAGCAATATAAGCTGCAACATTTTTATCTTCATCTTTAATGAAGTTTTGGTCCAATAAACATTGTTCTTGATCCAAAGTTGTGTTATCCGAAACAAAACGATCCATTTTTCCTGGAACAATTCTATCCCAAATTTGCTCTGGTTTACCTTCAGCTTTTAATTCTGCTTCAATACCTGCTTTTGCTTCAGCCATTACAGCATCACTTAATTGTGACATAGAAATATATTGAGGAACATTTTTCAATGTTTTTCCTAATCTTCCTAATTCAACATTATCTTTTTCAATAGCTGCAATTCTTGCTTCAGTTTCGTTAGCAACAAATTCAGTATCAAAATCTTTATATGATAATGTAGTTGCTCCCATAGATGCAACTTGCATTGCTAAATCTTTAGATAAAACATCAGCATTATCAACTGAATTATTTAAACCAACTAAAACAGCAATTTTAGAACCATGAGTATAAGTACCAACAAATGCAGCCTCTACTCTTTCAAATCCTGAGATTTCAATTTTCTCACCAATTACTCCAGTTTGTTCTGTTAATTTTTCAGCAACAGTCATTCCACCAAAATCAGCAGCTAAAAATGCATCTTTATCTGCATGGTTTAAAGCAATATCAGCAAAATCATTTGCTAAAGATTTGAATGAATCATTAATTGCAACAAAATCAGTTTCACAAGCTAAAACGATAGCAACTCCTGCTGTATTGTCAGCATTCATTTTAGTAATTGCAATTCCTTCAGTAGCATCTCTATCAGCACGCTTTGCAGCTACTTTTTGTCCTTTTTTTCTTAATACATCAATTGCAGCATCAAAATCACCATTAGCCTCAACTAATGCGTTTTTACAGTCCATCATTCCTGCTCCTGATTGCTTTCTTAATTTGGCTACATCAGCCGCTTTAATTGCTCCCATTATTCTTTTCTAAAAAAATTAATATTATTTTTCTTCTTGCTTTTCAGCTGTTTTTTCAGCTATTTGCTTTGCTTTTTCTTTCTTCTCTACTGCTTTTTTATCTTGATCAGCATTTCTTTCTTCTAATCCTTCAGCAATTGCTTTGCTTACAATTGACAAAATATACTCAATTGATTTTGAAGCATCATCATTTGCAGGAATAGGGAAACTAACTTGAGAAGGATTAGTATTCGTATCATTCATTGCGAATGAACGGATAGCTAACTTATTTGCTTCAGCTAAAGCAATGTGTTCTTTATTAGTATCAACAATAAAAATAGCCTCTGGCATTCTTGTCATTTTTACAATAGAACCTAAGTTTAAGTCTAATTTAGCTCTTTGTCTATCAATTTGCAATCTTTCTCTTTTTGATAATGAATCGAATGTACCATTCTCTTTCATTTTATCAATAGTTTGCATTTTTTTAATTGACTTACGGATAGTAGCAAAGTTAGTTAATAAACCACCTGGCCACCTTTCAGTAATATAAGGCATATTTAAAGCTTGTGCAGTTTCAGCAACAATACCTTTAGCTTGTTTTTTTGTAGCAACAAATAAAATCTTTTTTCCTGATTTTGCAATTTGTTTCATTGCAGCAGCAGCATCCTCCACCATTGCTACAGTTTTATTCAAATCAATGATATGAATCCCATTTTTCTCCATAAATACATAAGGAGCCATTGCTGGGTTGTACTTTTTTCTTAGGTGACCAAAGTGTACACCTGCTTCTAATAATTCTTTGAAATTTGTTCTCATGTTTACTTTCTTTTTTTCGTTAAGCAACTGCAGGGTAGAAGTAATTTACTTGTCCCAGCAATTTAGATGCTAAACATTTATTAATAAATTGTGTTGTTCTATCTTTTAACCCACTGGAATTTCTTCCTTGCTTTTTTCTGTCCAGGTTTTTTACGCTCTACAACTCTTGAATCTCTTGTAAGCATTCCTTCTGGCTTTAATGTAACTCTGTTTTCAGGGTCTAATTCGCAAAGTGCTCTTGAGATTGCTAAACGGATAGCCTCAGCTTGTCCAGTAGTTCCACCTCCATTAACATTTACTTTTACATCAAACTTACCAGCAACATCAGTAATGTTGAATGGTTGTTCTAACTTAAACTGCATAGTATCGACAGGAAAGTACTCTTTAAAGTCTTTACCGTTTACAGTAATATTTCCTTTTCCTTCTGACATGTAGATTCTTGCAACAGATGCTTTTCTTCTACCAATTGTGTGAATTGTCTCCATGATTATTTTAAGTCGTTTAAGTTAAGATTTGTTGGTTTTTGAGCTTCTTGATCGTGCTCAGCACCAGCATATATATAACAGTTTTTTAAGATAGCTGCTCCTAATTTAGTTTTAGGCAACATTCCTCTAATTGCATGTTTTACAACAGAAGTTTCGTTTTTCGCTAGCATTTCAGCTGGAGAAATTCTCTTTTGTCCACCAGGGTAACCTGTGTGAGAAAAGATTCTTCTATCTTCCATTTTATTTCCTGTCATAACAATTTTACCTGCATTGATGATAATTATATAATCACCACAATCAGCATGAGGAGTAAAGTTTGTTTTGTATTTTCCTCTTAAAACTTTAGCAATTTTTGATGCCATTCTTCCAAGAGTTTGTCCTTCAGCATCAACAACAAACCATACTTTGTTTGCTGTTTCTTTATTTGCTGATAATGTTTTGTAACTTAATGTATCCACTATATATATGTTTTAGTCCTTTATAAAAGGGCTGCAAAATTACACTTTTTTCTATTCCTGCAAAATATTATTAACTATTATTGTTTATAACATTTAGTTCCTTTCCAATCTTTGTAAAAGCAGCTATCGCTTTATCTAAGTTTTCACGGCTATGTGCTGCTGAAATTTGAACCCTAATTCTTGCTTGTTCTTTTGGCACAACAGGGAAGAAAAACCCTATTACATAAATTCCTTCTGCCAATAATTTATCTGACATTATTTGTGAAAGCTTTGCATCATACAACATTACAGGAACAATTGCATGCACTCCTTCCTTTATATCAAAACCTGCCTCAACCATTTTTTCTCTAAAATAACTTGTATTCTCTTCTAACTGATCACGCAAGTCAGTAGTATTACTCAATAAATCAATCACTTTAGTAGCCGCACCAACAATAGATGGCGCTAAAGAATTAGAAAATAAATAAGGACGAGACCTTTGACGCAACATATCAACAATTTCCTTTTTACCTGAAGTAAAACCTCCCATTGCACCTCCCAAAGCCTTTCCTAAAGTAGAGGTAATAATATCCACTCTACCCATAACACCACAATGCTCGTGCGTTCCTCTACCTGTTTTCCCTACAAAACCTGTAGAATGAGAATCATCCACCATTACTAAAGCATCATATTTTTCGGCCAAATCACATATTTTATCCAATTGCGCTAAGTATCCATCCATAGAAAATACACCATCCGTTACGATTATTCTATTTCTTTGGTCTTGTGCTTTTATCAATTGCGCTTCTAAATCTGCCATATCATTATTTGCATAACGATAACGAGCTGCCTTGCACAAACGCACCCCATCTATAATAGAAGCATGATTTAAAGAATCAGAAATAATTGCATCTTCTTTTCCAAAAAGTGGTTCAAACACCCCTCCATTCGCATCAAAAGCTGCTGCATATAGTATAGTGTCCTCCATTCCTAAAAAGTTAGAAATTTTTGCTTCTAAGTTTTTATGAATATCTTGTGTACCACAAATAAAACGCACAGATGACATTCCGTAACCATGGGTATCCAAAGCATCTTTGGCTGCTTGTATTACATCAGGATGAGAAGACAATCCTAAATAATTGTTTGCACAAAAATTCAACACCTCCTCCCCTGTGCTTACGCGAATGCTTGCTCCTTGAGGGTTAGTAATTATTCTTTCTTTTTTGAATAAACCAGCATCTTCAATACTTGCTAGTTCATCTTGTAGTTGCTTTTGGAATTTTCCTAACATAATTTTATTTTTTGGGAGCACAAAAGTACACAAATAAAAAAAGGAGGCAAAAGCCTCCTTTCTAAATATACTATATAATATAACTACACTACTCCTTGATCCAACATAGCGTCAGCAACTTTTACAAATCCTGCAATGTTAGCCCCTTTTACATAATCAACATGATTACCTACAGTACCATATTCCACACATGAAGCGTGAATATCTTGCATAATTTGTTTCAGCTTAGTATCTACCTCTTCTCTAGTCCAGTTCATTCTTAATGAGTTTTGAGACATCTCCAAACCTGAAGTAGCAACTCCACCAGCATTAGATGCTTTTCCTGGAGCAAATAAGATTTTTGCGTTTTGGAACACCTCAACAGCCTCAGGAGTTGTTGGCATATTAGCTCCCTCCGAAACTAACATACATCCATTAGCTACTAAAGTTTTTGCTTCTTCTTCATTCAACTCATTCTGTGTAGCACAAGGCAAAGCAATATCACAATTTACTGACCATGGTCTTCCTGCATGGAACTCACAACCAAATTTATCAGCATACTCCTTAATTCTTCCTCTCTTTACATTTTTAAGCTCCATTACAAATGCTAATTTTTCAGCATCAATTCCGTTAGCATCATAAATATACCCTGAAGAATCAGAAAGAGTTACTACTTTTGCTCCTAATTCTGTAGCTTTTTGGCAAGCATATTGCGCTACATTACCAGCACCAGAAATAGCAACAGTTTTACCGTTAAAAGAATCTCCTTTTACCGCTAACATATTTTGGGCAAAATATACATTTCCGTATCCGGTAGCTTCTGGGCGAATTAAAGAACCACCCCAACTCATTCCTTTACCAGTAAGTACACCCGTAAATTCGTTTCTTATTCTTTTGTATTGTCCGAACATAAAACCAATTTCTCTACCTCCAACTCCTATATCTCCTGCAGGAACATCCGTATTTGGCCCTATATGACGACATAATTCAGTCATAAATGATTGACAAAATTTCATTACTTCATTGTCCGATTTTCCTTTAGGATTAAAATCAGAACCCCCTTTACCACCACCCATTGGCAATGTAGTTAATGAGTTTTTAAACACTTGCTCAAATCCTAAAAACTTAAGTATAGATAAGTTTACAGAAGGATGAAATCTTAACCCTCCTTTATAAGGTCCAATTGCAGAATTAAATTCTACTCTGTACCCTCTATTTACTTGTGTATTTCCATTATCGTCCAACCATGGCACTCTGAACATAAGCACACGCTCAGGCTCTACCATTCTTTCCAATAACATCTTATTATTGTATTTTAGATTTTCTTCCATAAAAGGAATAATAGCTTCTGCTACCTCCTCTACTGCCTGTAAGAATTCAGTTTCACCAGCATTTTTAGCGGCTACTTCACTCATAAAGTCATGGATTTTTTGTCCCATTTTTTTACTTTTTAGTTATTTTTTGAGTTAAAAATTTCGGCAAATGTATAGTATTTTTCCAAAGAGGAAAAGTTTTACATATTCTTCTTATATATTTTACCAGGAAAAGAAAGTATTACTGCCTTAAATTCTGCCTGTAAAAGTTCATTAGCAACTTTGGAAAATCCCCAACCTAACTTCTCAACTATTGCATCAATATGCATTTCATTATCTGATAACAAGTCAATTATAATTTGTTCATTTTTAGTCAATTCCAAAAACATACTTTGTTGAATTGCTTTTTCCTGCACATCCCAATTCAAGCCTTTTACAATATCAGTAGCCGACTCCAACAAAATAGCTTGCTGAGTTTTAATCAGATAATTGCACCCTTTTGCTTGGGTTTCAGTAGGATTTCCTGGCACAGAAAAAACCTCTCTATTATAAAAGTTAGCAATGTCAGCTGTGATAAGCGAACCTCCTTTTGCTGCACTTTCAACAACAATAGTTGCATCCGAAAGTCCTGCTACAATTCTATTTCTTGAAGCAAAATTTTGTGGCAAAGGTGTTGTTTCACTCAAATAATCAGAAAGCAAACAACCATTTCCAGTAATTGTTTTAGCCAAATTAGCATGTGCAGCAGGATAAACTCTATCCAAAACATGAGCAAAAACAGCTATCGTTTTTAATCCATATTTTAAAGCAGCCTTATGTGCAGCCGCATCAATACCATGTGCCAAACCACTAACAATAACAGGGTTGTAAGGAACTAATTCTTTCACTAATTTATCAGTAAATGATTTCCCAAAAGAAGTTGCTTTTCTTGTTCCTACTATGCTTATGAATTTGTCTTTTTCCCAATCAATATTTCCTTTGTAAAACAAATTAAGCGGAGCATCTTCACATTGTTTTAAACGCATTGGATATTTTTTATCTGCATAAAAAAGATGATTTACTCCTTCTTTTTCTATCCATTTTAACTCTTGCTCTGCTCTTGATAAAACATCAGTCGATAAAATTGCATCTACCAATACTTTTCCTATTCCATCAATAGTAAGTAACTGCTTTTTAGATGCAGAAAATATAGCTTTGGCACTACCAAAATAAGCCAACAATTTCTTCCCAACTATATCACCCACCCCCTCAATTAAAGGTAATGCTATTTGATATTTCTTTTCATCTTCCTGCACTGTCAATCAATTTTCTATATTTGTCAGATTAAAAATTAAGCAGTAAATATATGAGAAAAATCTTTACTCTAGTTATTTTTACTATTTGTAATTTAACAATATATAGCCAAACAATAAGCGGAACAATAACTGACGCTAATAATAATGAAGAGTTGATTGGTGCAAATATCATTCTTGAAAATGGAGGAGGAACCTCAACTGATGTATTTGGAAAATATACTTTGAATACTGAGGAAGGAACACAAAAAGTAACTTTTAAATATATCGGATATGAAGATATCGTTAAAGAAATTACAATTAATAAAGGTGAAAATAAAACTATCAATGTTGCTTTAAAAAGTTCATCAGAACAACTAAGTACAGTAGTAGTTTCTGCAGGTAGGTTTGAGCAAAAAATTGAAGAAATTACCGTTTCAATGGAAGTAATAAAACCAACCCTTATTGAAAATAAAAATACTACACAGATTGAAACAGCTATGGATCAAATCCCAGGAGTGAATATTACTGACGGACAAGCCAATATTAGAGGAGGAAGTGGATGGAGTTTTGGTGCAGGAACTAGAGTATTAGTAATGGTAGATGATATGCCCCTAATTTCAGGTGATGCAGGACAAGCGCAATGGAGTTTAATCGCAACTGAAAACATCAATCAAGTAGAAGTAATAAAAGGAGCTTCTTCAGCTCTTTATGGTTCTTCAGCCTTGAATGGAGTAATTAATGTGCGTACTGCTTTCCCTAGCCAAAAAGATATTGATAAAAACAAATTACCTGGATACACTAAGGTAAATATGCACTTTGGCTTAATTGACAAAGCTGAAAGAGATGAACTAAATTGGAATGGCGAAAAGAGAAGAGCTTTCAAAGGAATTGAATTTCTACAAGCTATGAAAATTGATAATCTTGATTTATCCATTGGAGGAAATATATTTAAAGATGATGGATACCGAATGGGTGAGATAACAGATAGAAAGAGATTCAATATGAACTCAACCTATAAAAGTAAAAAGATAGAAGGACTTTCATATGGAGTAAATGCAAATTTCCTTTCTCAATCTTCAGGAAGTACTTTAATATGGAATGGATTAGATGAAGCTTATATCCCTTTAGATTCATCAATCTCAACAACAACTGGGGACACTTATAATATTGATCCGTTTGTAACTTACCTAAGGGGAAATAATCGCCATAGCTTACGAACTCGTTTTCTGAATGTAACTAATAACAACCTTACTGACGGAGTAGATGTAGGGCAAAGTAATTCATCTAAAACCTATTATGCCGATTATCAATGGCAAAAAAACATCAAAAAATATAAGTTAAGAATTACAAGTGGTACTACTAATGAAAAAGTAAAAGCTAATTCTGATTTATTCAGTGGGAAAAACTACAAAACAAATCATTCGCTTTACACTCAATTAGATAAAAAATGGAATAGACTGAATATTTCATTAGGAGCAAGATATGAAGGTTTCAGTTTGCATTCAGAAGATAAATACTTTATAGGAGGAGATTCTATTAATGATTTTTATGCAGGAAAACCAGTATTCCGAACAGGATTAAATTACCAAGCAGCTGAAGCAACTTATGTAAGAGCATCTTGGGGGCAAGGTTACCGTTTCCCTTCAATGGCTGAATTATTTATTTCTACCAATCAATCTGGCTTAGAGATTTATCCAAACCCAGATTTAAAACCAGAAAGTGGTTGGAGTAGTGAAATCGGAATAAAACAAGGAGTAAAAACAGGGAAATGGATGGGCTATATTGATGTAGCTGCATTCATACAGCAATATGATGACATGATGGAATTCTCATATGGACAATGGGGAAGCGCTAGAAGTAATGAAGTAGGTGGAGTTGGATTTAAATCTATTAATGTTGGAAAAACAAGAATTACTGGAGCTGAATTAAGTTTAAGTGGCCAAGGAAAAATTACTCCTGACTTAACTATTAATCTAATTGCCGGTTACACTTACATGAACCCTATTTCTCTTGACTTAGACTATGTATATGGTGAAGACTATTATGAAAAACCTCTAACATACAGAAATAGCGGTTCTGACTCTACCATGCTAAAATACCGCTATAAACATATCGCAAAAGGAGATTTAGAAATAGTTTACAAAGAAATTTCATTAGGAGGCAGTGTTCGATACAATAGCTTTATGAAAAATATTGATGCTATTTTTACTAATCCATTGCTTCCATATTTAACTGGAATTACAGGAATTAACGAATCAAGAGAGAAATTTGGAAGTGGAGACTTAATAATTGATCTAAGAGCAGGATACCAAATAACTAAAACAGCAAGGCTTGGTTTAATTGTAAATAACTTATTGAACCGAGAATACATGAGCCGACCTGCAAACATGATGCCACCAAGAACTATTGCTATGCAATTAGCCCTTAAAATATAATGAATATAATCGGCATAATTCCTGCTCGTTATGGTTCAAGCCGTTTCCCAGGGAAACCTTTAGCTGATATTCTTGGGAAAAGCATGATTCAGAGAGTGTACGAACAATGCAAAAAAGCATCTTCACTTGCTGAGGTTATAGTGGCTACTGATGATGAACGAATTTTTAATCATGTTTTAAACTTTGGTGGAAAAGCTATTATGACTTCCTGTGATCATCCTTCAGGAACTGATAGGTGCAATGAAGTTATTCAAACCTTAACTGAACAATACGATATTGCTATTAATATTCAAGGAGATGAACCCTACATTAATCCTGAACAAATTGATCAAGTAGCTAATTTATTTACTGAAACTGAAGTAAGCATTGCAACTTTGGCAAAAAAGATTGAAGACAAGAAAATAATTTCAGATATAAATAGCCCTAAAGCAATTTTTGATGCAAACGGAATTGCACAAAATTTTTGCAGAGAAATTACTGATTTTTCAGATGAAAAAACCTATTTCAAACACATTGGAATATATGGCTACCGTACTAAAACACTAGCTGAAATTTGCAAATTATCGCCATCTAAAAATGAAATAAATGAACGCTTAGAACAACTCAGGTGGCTAGACAATAACTATTTAATCAAGGTAGGGATTACTACTCATGAAGGGCTATCGGTTGACACCCCTGAGGATATTGCAAAAATTAAAGCCCAAATGAGATAAATTCCTTAGTTTTGTTCCTATGAATAAAACGGTTGAACACTATATTTCGGAACTCTTATTTTTACATGATTGTGTAATCCTTCCTAATTTCGGAGGATTTGTGGGGAACCCTCAATCTGCCAAATTAAACAAGACAACAGGTGTATTAAGTCCTCCATCTAAGCAAATTCTTTTTAATGCGAACTTAAAAACGAATGATGGTTTATTAATTACTCATGTTTCTAATCAAGAGGAAATTACACAAGAGATAGCCAAAAATGAAGTAGCAAATTATGCTACTAAAATTACTGCAAAATTAGACGGATCAAAAGTTTTACGCATAGATAAAATCGGTTTATTCACTTTGGGTAGAGAAGGGAATATTATTTTCCTACAAGACAGCACAAGCAATTATAGCTTAGATGCTTTTGGGATGAAAGCTACTCACAACAAAACTGTTGAAAGAGAAACTATTGTAGAAGAAAAAGTAGCCGCTACAATTAAATCTATTCGATCACAAAGTAATAATCCAAGAACATTTTTAAAAGCTGCTGCAGTTATTATTCCTTTGATTGCACTTTCTTATATTAGCATAACTCAGCAAGATAGAATCAACACAGTTTACACACAAATGGCAAGTTTAAATCCGTTTGAAAATACTGCAATTGAAAAGCCAATTACTGAAGTGATTACTGAAATAAACATTGAAGTTGAACCTTCACCAATAGCTGAGATTATTAAAGAAGAAATTGCTCCAAACATTATTACAGAAAAGATGTATTATATTATTGCAGGAGCATTTGCTGAACAGAAAAATGCAGATAAAATGATTGCAAAACTTAAGAAATGGAATTACAATACTGAGATTGTTCCAGGAGGAAATTTAATGCGTGTTAGTTATGATTCTTTTAATAATAGAGAAGATGCTATCCTTGCTCTAAACAAAATAAAGCAAGAAAATTCAGCTGCTTGGTTGCTAACTAAATAAAAATTATGAAATCAAAAAAGGCAATCGAATCCTTATCTATTACTACAGAAATAGTACTTCCTAACGATACTAATAACTTAGATAATCTTATGGGAGGAAGACTTTTGCATTGGATGGATATTGCAACTGCAATTGCTGCACATAGGCATTGTGGAAGAATTGTAGTTACTGCATCTGTGAATAATGTCTCTTTTGCCAAAGCAATTCCTGCAGGAAGTATTGTAACACTTGAAGCCAAAGTATCTCGTGCTTTCACCTCATCAATGGAAGTAATTGTTGATGTTTGGATGGAAAATAATCAGCACAAAGGAAAAGTAAAATGCAATGAAGCAATTTATACTTTTGTAGCGGTAGATCAGTTAGGGAACCCTATTGATGTACCTAGTTTAGTTGCAGAAACTAAAGAAGAAAAAAGTCGTTTTGAAGGTGCATTAAGAAGAAGACAATTATCTTTAATCTTATCCGGAAGAATGAAGCCGAGTGAAGCTACAGAGCTGAAAGCTTTATTCGCTTAGAAATAAATTTTCATCAATTTCTTGCATACATTTAAAATGTCCCTTTGGGCATTTTGAATACCCAATTTTAGAACAAGGTCGGCAATTCAAACCCTTTACCTCAATCCTTTTTGATTGTTCATTTTCTAGATAAGGATACATCCCAAATTCAGGTACAGTATTTCCCCAAACAGAATAAATCTTTTTATTAAAAGCAGCTGCAATATGCATCATTCCTGTATCGTGTGTAATTACCATTTTGGCTTGTTGAATAAGTGATGCCGATTGTAAAACAGAATACTTACCACAAGTATTTATACTATTAGTAGTGTTTTCAATTATTTGTTCTCCCCTTTCAAAATCTTCAGGGCCACCAATAAGCAATACAGGTTTATTTACTTTTTTGATTATAGAAATAATCTTTTCATTTGGCAATATTTTAGTTGCATGTTGCCCACCAATAACAAAAACAATATAGTCCTTAGGAAAAATACTAACATCCACTTTATCAGTGGCAGAAAGGAAGAAATCTAAGCCTTCATTATCATTTTTAATTCCCAAATGTTTTACTGTTTCAAGGTATCTATCCACAATATGAACCTTTGGCATACTATCCAACTTAAAGGTGGTTAGCATGAACTTTTCCATATTCAGTTTATTGAAACTCTTTGCAGGAACACCCAATCTGAATTTTAAAATTTGTGTTCTCAAGTTATTATGCAAATCAATTACATAATCATAGTTCTCTTGTTTCAAATCAGCAATTACCTCATTTATAGAATCATTAATCTGATAGACTGAATCAATATAAGGATTGTTCTTTAACAAAGAAATATAGCTTGATTTGGTAAGATAATGTACCTGTGCATTCAATTGTTTTTTAAGCATCCGTACCACTAGAGAAGTAAGTACAATATCGCCAATTGACGAGAATCGGACAACTAATATTTTAAGTGGTTCTTGCACAGGGTAAAACTAAGAAATTTATCCTAGTTTTGCAGCCATGCAATTTATTGATACCCATAGCCATTTATACAGCAGCCAGTTTGATGAAGACCGAACTAATGCCGTTAATGAAGCAATTGCTGCTGGCGTTTCTACTATTCTATTACCAAATATCTCCAGTGAATACACAAAAGGAATGTTAGATTTATGTACTGAATTCCCTAATAATTGCTATCCAATGATGGGTTTACACCCTTGTGATGTAAAATACGAAAACATAAAGGAGGAGTTAGCTCATGTAGAGGAGGAATTAGCAAAAGGAGTTTATATTGCAGTAGGTGAAATTGGCCTAGATTTATATTGGGACAAAACAAAACTTGAAGTACAAAAAGAAGCATTTATTTACCAAATTGAGTTGGCTAAAAAATACAAATTACCGATTGCCATTCATGTGCGTGATTCTTTTGCTGAAGCAATTAAAATTATTGAAAAACTAAATGATGAAAATTTAAGAGGTGTTTTTCATTGTTTTACTGGCAATGCTGAAGAGGCTCAAAGAGTCATCAATTTGGATGGTTTTTATTTAGGAATCGGAGGAGTACTTACTTTTAAAAACTCTGGATTAGACAAAACTATTGCTAAAGTTGATTTAAAACATTTAATTTTAGAAACAGATTCGCCTTACCTTGCTCCTACTCCTTTCAGAGGGAAAAGAAACGAAAGCAAGTACATTGTAAATATTGCTGAAAAATTAGCAGATGTACATCAAATTGGCATTAAAAAAGTGGCTGAAACGACTACCTTAAATGCAAAAAAATTATTCGGATTATGATGAATAAAAAAATACTACTTATCTATACCGGTGGAACTATCGGAATGGTAAAGGATAAAGTAAAAAACACTTTAGTTCCCTTTAATTTTGATGAATTACTTAAAGCAATTCCTGAACTAAAAAGTGATGAAGTGGATTTAGACAACATCAGTATTTCTAATCCTATTGACTCTAGCAATATAAATGCAAGTGTATGGATAGAAATAGCCACAATTGTTGAAGATAATTATAGTAATTATGATGGCTTTGTCATTTTGCATGGATCGGACACTATGGCCTACACAGCATCAGCACTGAGCTTTATGTTGGAAGGATTAAACAAGGCAGTCATCTTTACAGGTTCACAGATTCCTATAGGAGTTAGAAGAAGTGATGCCAAGGAAAACCTAATTACAGCAGTCGAAATTGCAACTAGCGGAAAAGTACATGAAGTCTGTATTTATTTTGAAGACCAACTATATAAAGGAAACAGAACTGTAAAAATAAATACCGAACATTTTGAAGCTTTTGAATCACCTAACTATCCAATATTAGCTGAAGCAGGAGTAAAAATAAAGTACAAAAGAACATTACAAAAAAAGGATGAAAACAATCTTTTAGTTCACAAATCATTATCCGATAATGTAGCTATTTTAAAATTATTTCCTGGAATTACTATTGCTACTATTAAAGCAATTATTAATAGTGCAAGGGGAATTATTATTGAGAGTTTTGGAGCAGGAAATGCACCTACCTCACCTGAGTTAAGCGCTTTACTTACAACTGCAAATAAGGAAGGGAAAATAATGATTAATATTACCCAATGCTTACACGGTAGTGCAGTTGACGGGCAATACGAAACAAGCGAACCATTTGGGAAAGCTGGAGTTATTTCTGGAAAAGATTTAACTACTGAGGCAGCTATTACTAAACTGATGTTCTTGTTAGGAAAAGGATTGAATGATGGAGAGATTAAAGCAGAATTACAAAAAAATATAAGGGGAGAGATTACCAACTAATTTTTTAGATTTGCTGCCCAATTGGTGAGGTGGCCGAGTGGCTTAAGGCGCACGCTTGGAAAGCGTGTAAACTGGAAACTGTTTCGGGGGTTCGAATCCCTTCCTCACCGCATAAAACAAGAAAATACCCAAATGGGTATTTTCTTGTTTTAAGATAGTTTAAGTTTGATGAGAACCCTTGTTCGAAATAAAATTCTTGAGATTGGAACAATCGAAATATCCCTTCCTTTTTAATTTAACACAAATTTATTTGCAAGAAAATTCAAATGAAAATTGCAAAACGAACAATTGAGTTAGGACTTTGCTTTTGTAATAAACCAAAACGGAATCATGCAATAATCCCTTGCTCACAACTAATCCCACAAATAGGATGGCATTTTAGATGCTATCTCATAAGTTTTTTTCTCTATTGCTTTTTTTATTTCTTTATCGGAACCCACTTTATTTGTTTTTAGAATAACCTCCTCTGCAATTTCTCTTGCTCTTTCTTCAATCATAGCCTCTAAGCTATTGTGGCGAGAAATAAACCCATATACCAAATCCATATCCAAAGCACGACCTACTTCTTTTAAGGAATTAATAGTAATTGACCCTGACTCTTCTCTTTTTTCCAAATCCTTAACGCCTTGAGGGGAAATATGAAGCCTTTCTCCTAATTGCCTTAATGACATTTTAATGGAAATACGAATAGTATTCACCCAACCTTTATCTGGTTTTTCTACAGATTTTAATACAGAAAAAGAATTGATTTTATCTTGGGTTTGATTCAATAATAATTGAGTTTCTGAACTTTCCATAAAGTTATAACTTTAAATTGATTGTGCAATATTAAAGATATTACTTTAAATATACAAATACTATTAAAGTTATATGCTTAAATATAAAATTCTAACACATCTTCAAATAAAAATCCTTACACAATTGTATGTACTCAACCGTGTACTGATGTCTTGCTGTTTCAATTGTTAAATGTTCTGTTGTCGTTTCAGATTTGAAAAAAGAAAATTCTAACATTACTCTTTTTACCGCTACATTTTCATTCCCCTTTACATTACAAACTCTATTACAATATAAATTATGGGATGCAGCAATTTTACAAAAATTAACCTCAGCAGATTTAGGAATAATTACCCCCAAAATTCCTTTTGCTGAAAGTAAATTTGCAGCACTCTCAACTAACTCCTCAAAAGAAAGAGTGTTGGTGTGCCGTGCAGTCGACCTTCTATCTTGCGCTTTATTTTCATGAAAAAAAGGAGGATTGCTAACGATTAAATCAAATTGAGTTTGAGGTTTAAAATCTTGCAAAGATGTATGCTCAATCTTAATCCTTTCTTGCCAATCAGAATTACTAACATTCAACTGTGCTTCTTGACTAGCTATTGCATCAATTTCAATTCCAGTAATGCTGCTTTTTGAGTTTCTTTGCGCAAGCATCAATGCTATCAATCCTGTGCCACAGCCAATATCTAAAATAGTATTTGCGTGTTTGCAAGTTACCCAACTCCCAAGCAATACGCCATCAGTCCCCACTTTCATGGCTGATTTTTCTTGTATTATGGAAAACTGTTTGAATTTAAAAACTGACACCTCAGTTTTATTTGAGCTTACTTTCTAAGCTGGACCAACCTCCACCATTCACTACATTAGTATAGCCTTTAGCTGAAAGTAATTTTGCTGCTCCTGCACTTCTCATTCCTGAAGCACAACAAGTAATAATTGGTTGGTTTTTATCTTTTAGATAATCTAATTTATCAGGCAAATCACCTAATGGAATATTTAATGAGTTTTCAATATGCCCTCCAAAAAACTCTCCACTTGACCTCACATCAATAATAATTCCACCATTAGCAAGCATGGATTTATAATCCGTATTGTCAAAAAATCTTTTCTTCAAAAAGAAAAAAGCAATAATACATAATATAATTAAAGGTAAATGTTTCATCTTATTCTTCTAATAGGTTATATAAATCGTCCAAATTAGGAGAAAGAATCATTTCAATCCTTCTATTGGCGCTTCTTCCTTGTTTAGTGTCATTTTCAGCAATAGGCATAAATTCAGCTCTACCTGCAGCTGTTAATTGCAAAGGATCTAAACTTGGATTTTGAAGCAATACTTTTACCACATTTGTAGCACGCATCACGCTTAAATCCCAATTATCCTTTACCAAACCCCTACCACTTAAAGGGATATTATCGGTATGTCCTTCTACTAATATCTCTAAATCTTTCTGTACCGAAAGTGCAGTTGCCAACTTATTCAATGCAGCTACTCCTCCGCTATTTACTACATATTTTCCTGATGCAAATAACAAATCTTCCTCTAGTGAAATATATACTTTTCCATTTTTCTGAACTATCGTTAGCCCTTCTCCTTCTAGCCCTCTTAATGCTTTTGAGATAGATTGTTTTAAAGCAGTAACAATTGAATCTTTTTTATTAATTATCATTTCTAGCTCAGTTACTCTAACCGATCGAGCCTCTAACTCTTCCTGTGCTAATTTCAATTCATTCTCTTTTGCATCTAAGGAGTTAGATAGTTTATTTAATTCATCTTCTTTTGCAAAAAGTTCAGTTTGAGCTTCTTCCAATTGTTCCAAAAGTTTTTTGGTTTCTTTAGCTTTATCGGCCATGTATCGGCTATTCTTGGAAGTCAGCAAATCATAAGCATCACTCAATTCATCATATTTATTTTGTAAAATAACTAAGGATTTTCCATTCTGAACAGAATCATTTCTCAACTCAGAAATTTGGGTTTGCAAAGAAACTATAGTCCCTTCCTTTTCTTCCAAATTACTAGCCAAGGCAAGTGCCTTTTTTTCAGATGAAGTTAATGCTAATTTTGTACTTTCTTGATCAGCAATTAAAGCGTTATGAATTTTTGGAGTTACACAAGCACTTAGCCCCAAAAGGAGTACGCCAATGTATAGAATAGATTTTTGCATTTTTAAAAATTTTAATCTTCTCAAAATTACAAAGGAAGAAAGGAAGAAAGAGGCTGACTAATAATACTTTTCAACAGGAAAAGATGATAAAATACTAGCGTGACCAATAGCCTTCTATCCAAATAAATCCGTCCAGACTAATCTCCCAAAAACCTGGGACCCAATGATAACCTCTTTTTTGACGCATCCACTTCCCTTGCACCCAGATATAATCACCATAAAAATCGCTCCATTTCCAGTGCCCATCTACCCAAATATAATTTTTTCTGATTCGATTAGGGCGCTTTACAATTACTCTTGGTCGGTTAGGTTTTACCACCACAACTCTATGAGGGTTATGATGAGTAGGCCTTGTTTTAACAGTAACCCCTCTATGGCGATTTGGTTTTTTAACAGTTACCTTCTTGGTTGTTTTGTTGCGTTTTGACTTTACTACTACTTGTGCAGAAATATTTTGAGTAATAAATAAAGAAGCTGCAAAAAGAAGCAGGAAACTAAAAACTATTTTTTTCATGGCTATATATTTTAAAGATTAGTACTTTTATGACTTCTAACGAAAACTAAAGTTTAAAAGTATGAAAAAATTTATTAATTATTTTTTACAAGGATTACTATACATTGTTCCCATATCAGTAACTCTTTATGTGGTGTATTGGACATTCATAAAAATTGATGGAATTTTACCTTTTCAATTCCCAGGGCTTGGGCTTATTGCAATTATTGCATTAATTACCTTTATTGGTTTTGCAGGTTCGGCAATTATTGCTAGCCCTATCAATTCTTTCTTTCAAGGCTTATTAAAAAAAGCACCATTATTACAAACTATTTATACATCAATGAAAGATTTAATGCGAACTTTTGTAGGAAAAAAGAAAGGATTTGATCAGGCCGTTTTAATTAAACTATATGAAAACTCAACAATTGAACGCATAGGATTTATCACAAATGAAGATTTGAATTCTTTAGGAATAAAAGGCGAAAAAGTTTTAGTGTACTTACCACATTCTTATGCTTTTTCAGGGCAGCTTTTTGTAGTGGAAAAATCCTACATAACCCCAATTGATAAGTCGTCCTCCGAAATAATGAAATTAATCGTTTCAGGTGGTGTTACCGAAATTGAAAATTAAACCTTAAATTTGTCTGCATTAAAAATTACAATTATGAAAAAACAATTACTTACTTTATTTACTCTTATTTTTAGCCTTAGTCTTTTTGCTGGCGACACAACTACCGTTCGTATTCATGATCATACCGATATGACTTGGTACGGAAATTATGATGAGTGGGGCGTACTCCCTGATGCAACAAAAGATTATAGAAAAGTCTATTTACATTATACTATGGGCTGTGCAACTGGTGGTTGTTCTGATTGGGATTATACCTCTCAAATATTTGTTCGCCATAGAACAGGAGCAATTGATTCTTCCTTACAAACTGCACCTTTATTTACAGTGAATGGTACAGCAACTGACTCTATTCATTACAGCAGTGATTCAACTTATTTTCATTTTTGGGACACCATAACAAATACATTAGATTCCACACTTTACACGCATTATGAAATAATAGAATTTAATGATGCCAATAACCCAACAACTCCTACCGACACTACAAATGGTTGGATGGCTAATTTTTACAATATGGAATTTGATAGTTTAGGAAATATTATTGATTCTAATTTTGTTAGTGCTAACACATCAATTTACCTTACTTATCATAGTTGGTATCAAGTTTTTGATGTTATTGAAAACTATGAATTAGCGCGTGTTATAACACCTTACGGAAGTGGTTTAGCAAACAACTGGGAATTCACAACTACTTTTGATGTAACAGACTTTATTCAAATCCTTAGAGATTCTGTAGAAATAAGATGTCATTATAGTGGTTGGTCATCAGGATTTAGTGCAACACTCGATTTTGAATTTATTGAAGGTACACCTGCAAGAGATGTAGTAAAAATGGAAAATATTTATTCAGGAGGATACAACTATAATTCATCAACTGATTTTGAAGCCAATAAACTAACTGCACAAACTAAATTTATTGAACCAAACAGTAAAGCTGCAATGGTAAAAATGGTAACAACAGGACATGGTTTTGATAATAATCAAGTAGCTGCAGAATTTAAACCTATAAACTACTATGTAAATATTGATGGGAACTTAACCCATACTCAATACAATTGGGATGACAAATGTGGTGAAAATCCTATTTATCCACAGGGAGGAACTTGGATTTATGATAGGGCAAATTGGTGTCCTGGAACAAGAGCTGAAGCTTTTGACCATGAAATAACACCACATATTACTGCTGGAGATTCTATAGAAATTAATGTTGATTTCCAATCTTATACTTGGAGCGGAACACAAACTCCTTCTTATATTATTCAATGTCAATTATTTCAATATGAAGAAGCAAATTTTAGTAATTCTGTAGAGATTATTGATATTATAAAGCCTTCTTTAAAGGATGAACATAGTCGAAAAAATCCTATTTGTGGCAAGCCTTTAATTACAATTAGAAATTATGGAAGCTCACCATTAACTACTTTAGATATTGAATATAAAGTTGTAGGTGGCTCAGTGCATACTTTTAACTGGACAGGGAACCTTGCCTTTTTAGAAACACAAGAAGTAGAATTACCAAATCTTACAAATTGGGCAGGAAGCGAAAATACTTTTGAAGTAACACTTAAAAACCCAAATGGACAAGCTGATGATTATTTAGCAAATAATACTATGCAAAGTGAATTTGAATATGTACCCCAATATCCTGAAACTTTTACCCTTTGGGTAAATACAAACGGAGGGGTAATTAATTCTTCACAAATATCTGAAACTTCCTGGGATTTCTATGATGAAAACGGAAACTTATCTATTAGTAGCGGAAATTTATTAGCAAACACGGATTATCGAGATACTTTAACTTTTACCCCAGGTTGTTATACTTTTATAATGACTGATACTGATGAAGATGGTTTAGACTTTTGGGCAAATAATGATGGAGGAGGAATAGTAAGATTTCGTGAAATTGGAGCTAGCTGGTTAAAACCATTTAATGCTGATTTTGGAACTAATATTATCCACCAATTTACAGTTGGTTATGGGCAAACAACTACAACTATAAATACAGATAATAATTGGGATATATTTCCAAACCCTACAAAAAATAACCTAATTATTGAAGGGTTGTCAGATGGAGAAACAAATATCACCTTTCAGGACAACCTTGGAAAAGTAATACTTACTAGAACAATTTCTAATAAAGGTTTTATCTCTGAAACTTTGAACTTAAACGAATTTGAAAATGGAATTTATTTCATAAAAATTTCCAATTCAAAAGAGGAAATAACTAAAAAAGTAGTAAAAATATAAATGAAATATTGCAATTCATTAACTCAATATTCTCGATTTAAAACGCGAGAAGTAAAAGTAGGAAATTTAATTTTTGGTGGAGATAATCCTATTCGTGTGCAATCCATGACTACCACCGATACTATGGATACTATTGCAACTGTGGAAGAGTCCATAAGAATGATAGAGGCGGGTTGCGAATTAGTGCGTATCACAGCTCCTAGCAAAAAGGAGGCACATAACCTACAAAACATAAAAGATGAATTAGCAAAAAGAGGGTACAATACACCTATTGTTGCCGACATTCATTATACTCCAAATGCTGCAGAAATAGCTGCTAAAATTGTAGAAAAAGTAAGGGTGAATCCTGGAAATTATGCCGACAAAAAGAAGTTTGAAGACATAGAATATACGGATGAAAGTTACAATGCAGAACTTATCAGAATAAGAGAGAAATTTATTCCTCTTGTAAAAATCTGTAAAGAACATGGTACCGCTATGCGAATTGGTACAAACCATGGTTCTTTATCCGATAGGATTTTGAGCCGTTATGGAGATACACCAAAAGGAATGGTTGAATCGGCAATGGAGTTTTTGCGTATTTGCCGTGATGAAGATTATCATGAAATTATTCTTTCCATGAAAGCTTCTAACACCAGAGTAATGGTACAGGCTTACCGTATGTTAGTAGCCGGAATGATAAAAGAAGGCATGAATTACCCATTACATTTAGGAGTAACAGAAGCTGGGGAAGGAGAAGATGGAAGAATAAAATCAGCAGTTGGGATTGGTACACTTTTAGCAGATGGACTAGGAGAAACTATTAGGGTTTCTTTAACAGAAGCTCCAGAATTTGAGATGCCTGTTGCAAAGCAATTATTATCTCATTTTGAAGGGGTTGAAGGACATGAAAAAATAGATGAGATTATAGAAAACCCTTTACATTCCTTTGATTATGTAAGAAGGGAAACAAATGAAGTCCTGAATATTGGAGGTAAAAATGTTCCGATTGTAATGGCGGATTTCTGCCTAAAAGAAAAAATTACTCCAGCATCCTTTTTTGGAATTGGCTCTAACTACTCTGTTCCTTTAGATAAATGGCACCTTACCGATATGGCAGCCGATTATGTTTTTGTAGGAAATCATGAGGTAGATTTTGAAGTGCCTGGAACTTTAGGGATTATTTACAATTACAAAAAATGGCTAGAACACAAAAAAGGATATCCGTTTTTAACGATAAACGATTATTTAGATGAAACGGAATTATCTGATAAATTGAATGTAGTTTATGTATGTCTTTCTGATTTGAGTGAGGAACTTTTTGCCAAACTAAAAACAGATACAACAGCTGTTTTGATGATAGATACTTATAACGAAAATGGTATAGCCGAACAAAGAAAATTATTCACAGAACTAATGAATAATGGAATAAAAACTCCTGTAGTAATTGGGAGGGCTTATGGCGATTTATCTTCCGAACAATTACAACTTTCAGCAAGTGCTGATTTTGGGGCTTTATTGTTAGATGGATTAGGAGACGGTATATTTATTGCAGCAGAAAATTGTGGATCTGACCAATCTGTAAATTCCTTAGCATTCGGAATATTGCAAGCCAGCAGAACAAGAATTTCTAAAACAGAATATATTTCTTGCCCAAGTTGTGGAAGAACTCTTTTTGACTTGCAAGAAACTACTGCAAAAATCAGGAAAGAAACTGATCATTTAAAAGGAGTGAAAATAGGAATTATGGGTTGTATTGTAAACGGACCTGGAGAAATGGCAGATGCCGATTATGGTTATGTAGGTACCGGAAAAGGAAAAATCACCCTTTACAAAGAACAAACTGTTGTAGAAAAAAATATCTCTGAAGAAAAGGCAGTAACTGCCTTAATTGACCTTATAAAAGAACATGGGGATTGGGTAGAAAGAAAGGAGACTGATAAAATCTACTAACTTAATTACAATATATTATTAGTCTTTTCGTTTTCAATTTTATTGAAAAAACTACTTTAATATTTTAACTTTAAATATAGTAAATATATTTTTAGGTACTTTGCTTTGCATAGTACTATATTTTATTTACTTTTGCCATCAACAAAGCAATAACTATGATAAACATTACAAACCTTCATAAATCTTACCAAATGGGAAAAAACTCCCTACATGTATTAAAGGGAATTGATTTCAAGGTTGGGGAAGGTGAATTAGTAGCTATTATGGGGTCATCAGGTTCAGGGAAATCTACACTACTAAATATTATAGGTATGTTGGATGTTGCAAATGAAGGAACTTATACGCTTGACAATGTTCCTATTGAAAACCTAGATGAAACCAAAGCTGCCAAATACCGCAATAAATTTTTAGGTTTTATATTTCAATCTTTTAACCTTATCAATTATAAAACCGCTTTGGAAAATGTTGCACTACCTTTATATTATCAAGGAAAAAAAAGAGATGTAAGGCAAGAAAAATCTTTAGAATATTTAGAGAAAGTTGGATTAAAAAAATGGGCAACACACTTGCCAAGTGAACTTTCAGGAGGGCAGAAACAAAGAGTTGCCATAGCCAGAGCATTGGTAAGTCAACCCAAAGTTTTATTAGCTGATGAGCCAACAGGAGCTTTAGATTCCACAACCTCAAATGAGGTAATGAAGCTGATACAAGAAATAAATAATGAGGGAAAAACAATACTTGTTGTAACTCATGAGGAAGAAATTGCATTGATGTGCAAACGAGTAGTACGCCTAAAAGATGGTGTAATTGTAGAGGACACTTTAGTAAACCAAAAAAAGGCGATTTAACTCATGTTCAATAAAGACAGCTGGATAGAAATTTTTGATACCATTCGTAAAAATAAGTTAAGGACTTTCTTATCTGGTTTTACGGTTGCTTTAGGAATCTTCATCTTTGTTATTCTCTTTGGATTTGGAAATGGCCTAAGCAACACTTTTCAAAAATTCTTTAATGATGACAACACCAATAGTATGTTCATCTTTTCTGGGAGAACTACCGAGCCATTTAAAGGGTATGAAACAGGGAGAAGAATAGAATTTGATAATGCTGACTTAAAAGCCATTACTGATAATTTTGAGGAATATTTGGAGAGCATTAGCCCTAGGATTTATGATTATGCCAATATAAAGTACAAACATAAAAGCAATAATTACCCAATAAGAGCAGTCAGCCCGTCTCATCAATATAATGAAATGACAATAATGATGCAAGGGCGTTTTTTACATGAAGATGATATTACTCATAAAAAGAGGCATGCTGTAATTGGGCGTTTAGTAGCACTGGATTTATTTGAAAATGAAAATCCAATTGGAAAATATATTGATGGAGGCGGACATACTTGGAAAGTAATTGGAGTTTTCCAAGATGATGGTGGAGACAGGGAAGAGAGAACCGTTTATATTCCTTATACAAGCTTACAAAAAATAAAGAAAAATACCGATAAGATAGACGAAATCATCCTAAGCTACAAACCAGAAATTGGTTATGCAGGTGCAGTTAAATTTGAACAAAAACTAAAAAGATTTTTAAAAGCAAGAAAAGATATATCCCCAAGAGATAGAGGAGGAATATATATTCGTAATGTAGCTGATAATCTTAAAGAAAACCAACAATTTGCTAGTGTATTGCAGTGGATAATTTCATTTATTGGAATTGGTACTCTAATTGCAGGAATTATTGGAATAAGTAATATAATGGTGTTTGTAGTGAAAGAACGAACCAAAGAATTAGGAATACGAAAAGCTATTGGGGCAAGCCCAAGAAGTATTATTGCTATGATATTACAAGAAGCCATTTTTATCACTACTTTTTCAGGTTATTTTGGGCTTATTATTGGTATTGCTACATTAAGTTTAATTGGCGATACCCTAGAAGCAGAATACTACATCACCAATCCTTATATAGAATTATCTACAGCCATAACTGCCACTATTATTCTTATTGTATTTGGTGCATTGGCAGGTTATCTTCCAGCAAGGAGGGCAGCTAGAATAAAACCAATTATTGCCCTAAGAGACGAATAAATGAAAATACTATTTGATAAAGATACTTGGCAAGAGATTTTCAGTTCTATAGGGCAGAATAAAGTGCGTACTATAATTACAGTTATTGGCGTACTTTGGGGAATCTTTTTATACATAGTACTTTCAGGTGCTGCTAAAGGAGTTGATAATGGTTTTGAAAGACAGTTTGAACGCATATCTTCCAATAGTTTATTTATCTGGGGGGAAGCAACCTCAGTTCCTTATGATGGCTTTAAAACAGGAAGATCGATAAATTTTAAACTCAGTGATGTTATTGCTCTAAAAAATAGAATTCCTGAAATTCAGCATATTGCCCCTAGAAATAGTAGTGGTGTTTTTGGAGGCTCTAAAGCTCAACTTGTAAATGGTCAAAAAAAAGGAAGCTATAACATTTATGGAGACTTTCCAATTCTCACAACTATTACTACCAAAAATATTTTTAAGGGAGGAAGGTTTATTAATGAATCTGACATTCAAAATAAAAGAAAAGTATGTGTGATTGGAGAGAGAACCTTACAAGAACTATTTGAAGAAGATGAAACCCCAATTGGAAAATTTATCCGTATCAATGGAATTTATTTCAAGATCATTGGTGTGAATAAATTTATTACAAGCGGCCCAATTGACACTGATGGAGATATATTTATTCCTTTTACTACTTATGAAAGGCTATATAATACAGGGGAATATGTTGACTTCCTGCTAGTTTCCGCTTACCCTGAAGCTGATATTGTAAAAGTAGAAGCTGATATCCGTGAAGTCTTAAAAAAATTGCATCATGTAAGCCCTAATGATAAAAGAGCATTAGGAGGCTTTAATATTGGTAAAATGTTTAAACAAATTACTCAGTTTGCATCAGGAATAACTTTCCTTTCCATGGTAATTGGTTTAGCTACTATTATAGGGGGGATTATCGGAATTGGGAATATCCTACTTATATCTGTGAAAGAAAGGACAAAAGAAATAGGCATAAGAAGAGCAATAGGAGCAACTCCAAAAGAAATACAAACACAAATTATGTTAGAATCTGTTTTTCTAACAGTAATTGCAGGAATTATTGGAATTATACTTGGCGCTTTAGTCCTTTCAGGAATAAATATTGTAACAAAAAATATGACCGACTTACCTTTCACCAACCCAACCGTACCTATTCCTTATATATTAGGAGCCTTATTTTTAATGGTAGTTTTAGGAACATTAATTGGGCTAATTCCTGCACATAGGGCAGTAAGCATAAAACCTATTGACGCATTAAGAGAAGAATAATAAACAACTAAAAGAATAACAATAAATAATATAACTATGAAAAAAAAAATCGGAATAGCACTTTTATTTTTTGGCATTGTATACGCAAGTGCCTTCTTTATTAAATCCAATAGTAAGGCCTTGGTGGATTACGAAACTTCTAACCTTACAGTGACAACTATTGAAAATAAAATAGTAGCTACAGGAAAAGTAATTCCTGAAGATGAAGTAGAGATAAAACCTCAAATTACAGGAATCATTGAAAAGATTTTAGTGAAAGAAGGAGAGCAAGTAAAAGCAGGGGATTTATTGGCAACCATTAAAGTTGTACCGAACGAACAGAGCCTTAACAATGCACAAGGGCGTGTTAAAAATTCGGAATATATCTTAACCAATATGCAATCAGAGTTTGATAGAAATAAAACTTTATTTTCAAAAGGAATTATATCAGAACAAGAGTACAGTAACATTGAATTGAAATACAATCAATCCGTACAGGATTTGGAAAATGCAAAAAGTGATTTACAAATTATCAAGCTCGGTTCAGCAGGAGGATCAAGCATAGCTAACACTAATATTCGTGCAACAGTAACAGGGACAGTACTTGAAATTCCAGTAAAAAAAGGGGATCAAGTTATACAAGCAAATACCTTTAATGCAGGTACAACTATTGCCACTATTGCTGATTTGAACATCATGATTTTTGAAGGAAAGGTGGATGAAGCAGAAGTAGGAAAATTGGCACAAGACATGCCACTTGTAGTTACACTTGCTGCTATTGAGGATAAAGAATATGCTGCAAAACTAAAGTTTATCGCACCTAAAGGGATAGAGGAAGCAGGAGCTGTACAATTCAAAATAGAAGGAGAAGTTTATTTGGATGACGAATACTTTGTAAGAGCAGGTTACAGTGCTAATGCTTCAATTATAACTGAAAAAAGAGATAGCGTACTTGCTATTAGTGAGGCACTTTTACAATATGACTTAAAAACCAAAGAAGCTTATATTGAGGTAGAAGTTGGGGAGCAAGAATTTGAAAAAAGGGAAATAACGCTTGGGCTATCTGATGGAGTAAATGCCGAAATTCTTTCGGGTGTTACTAAGGAGGATAAAATAAAAATTTGGAACGAAACTGAACCTGAAAAAAAATCAGGAGTAAGTATTGAACTACATTAAAAATACGATTATGAAAATATTAAAACTTAGCATACTCCTACTATTTTTAAGCACTAACATACAAGCCCAAGAAGTATGGACACTTGAAAAATGTGTAAAGCGTGCAATTGATAAAAACATTTCTATTAAGCAATCGCAAGCTGATTTAAAAAGCACAAGCCTAAATAAAACTACAGCTATTGCTAACTTTTTACCAAACCTCAACTTAGGAGCTTCACACTCTTGGAATGTGGGACTTAACCAAAATATTACAACTGGAATTTTGGAAAACATGACTACTCGTTCGGCCTCCATGAACGCGAATGTAGGAATTGATTTATTTAATGGCTTGCAAAACATACAGCAATTATACCGTGCTAACCTTAGTATTCTGGCTAGTCAATATCAATTGGCTGATATGAAAGAAAACATCTCATTGCTAGTTGCTAATTCTTATTTGCAAATCCTATTTAATCAAGAAAGTTTAGGGGTTCAAAAATCTCAACTAAATGTAGCCAATGAAGAATTAATAATTGCAAAGGAACGCTTAAAAACAGGAATAATCCCACAAGGAGATGTACTGGAAATTGAAGCCAATGTTGCTACTATTGAACAAGGTGTTGTTGTGGCCGAAAACAATTATCAACTTTCTAAAATTGCCTTGGCACAATTACTTTTAATAAAAGATGTTGATCAATTTGAAATTGCACAAAACCAGGATTTAAATACAAGTTCATCAATATTAAATACTCCTGTAAATACAATATATAACACGGCTGTAGGTAAGCGAAATGATGTAAGGTTAGCTGAAACAAACCTTAAAATTGCAAAAAAAGACTTGGCTATTGCAAGAGGTATTCTTCTGCCAAAATTAAGCGGTTTCTATTCTTATAATTCTAGAGTTCTTTTTGATGACCCTAGTGATATATCACATCAGTTGGATAGGAATGCAGGACAGAATTTTGGACTACAATTGTCTATTCCTATTTTTAATGGAATGGGGAATAATACCAATATCAAAAGAAGTAAAATTGGTATTCAAAAATCAACCTATGCTTTGGAGCAAGTAAAGTTGGATTTAGAAAATACAATTAACCAAGCTTATAATGATGCTAAAGGTTCTTTAAAAGCCTATCAAGCAGCTGAAAAAACACTTGCCGCAAGAAAATCAGCTTATGATTATGCTAAAGAGCGTTTTGATAATGGAGGAATGAATACCTTTAATTTTTTACAAGCAGGACAAAGGTATGAGGCTGCACAATCAGAATTGATAAAAACCAAATACAATTATATTTTCAAACTGAAAGTATTGGAATTTTACTTTGGAGAAGCTAGTTTGTAATTAGCAAGTAAGAATAACTATATTTGAAAAAAATAAAGAAGATGATGAAAAAAATACTAAAATGGTTTATAATTTTCCCTGTGTGTATTGGGTTGGTAGTTTCCTTATTTAATGATAAAGAAGTTATTAAAGAAGATGAGGTACAGGTAGAAACAAAAAAAGGAAGTGAAGTCCGAATATGAGATACTGAAGGAAGAATCTCAAGTAATTGGGAAATGGAAAATTGTATCAACTTTAAAAGGATGGAAATATAATGAGACACTTTACATAATTGAAATCTACCAAAGGGATAATGACTATTTTGAAGTTATGAAGACAAAGGGAGAGACTATCAAACGATTATATAAAGAAGGAGATAAATACCATCTAAAGAATAAGAATGAAGAATATTATATAATCCAAAGTAACGGAAACATAAAAAGTTATGATTCAAGTGGATACATTAGTGAAGGAAATGATTCTAAATATGTTATAATTAACTAACCTTTATTTTAGCAGCAACCTCTTTTGCTTTTTCTACTAATTCAGTAGTACTTTCCTTACCATGTGCTAAACCAACTGCCATTCTTCTGTACGGGCGAGTAGTTGGTTTTCCAAAAATTTTAAAATCAGTATTTGGGAATGCTACTGCCTCAGATAACCCAGTAAAAGTAGGCCAATTATTATTTTCTTTATTGGCAAGTACCACTGCAGAAGCTCCATTTCTAACCAATGGAATATCCAAAACAGGAATTCCTAAAATAGCACGAGCATGCAATTCAAATTCTGTGAAATTTTGTGTTCCAGCCAAAGTTACCATTCCAGTATCATGTGGTCTTGGTGAGAGTTCAGAAAAATAAACTCCCTCTTTTCCTATAAAGAATTCTACTCCCCAAATTCCGCTACCACCCAATGCTTTTGTTACTTCATCAGCCATTTGTTGTGCAGTTTTTAAATGTGCATCATCCATAGCCATAGGCTGCCAACTCTCTTGATAATCTCCTCTTTCTTGCCTATGCCCTATTGGCGGACAAAAAAGTGTTTTTCCATTATTTTGGGTAAGTGTTAAAAGCGTTATTTCATAGTCAAAGTCAATAAATGCTTCAACTATTACTTCCATTAAATCTCCTCTTGAACCTTCCAAAGCATAGTTCCAAGCTTTTTCAATATCGGCTTCTGTTTTAATAACGGATTGTCCTTTTCCTGAACTTGACATTAAAGGTTTTACCACACAAGGCATTCCTGTAAAAGCAACTCCTGCCTTAAGTTCTTCATAGGAAGTAGCATATTTATATTTAGCCGTTTTTACTTCTAAATCAATAGCTGCCAAATCACGAATTGCTTTACGGTTCATGGTAAAGTTAGCTGCTTTTGCTGATGGAATTACTGTATACCCTTGTTTTTCGTACTCATAAAAGCGTTCAGTTCGGATACTTTCCACTTCAGGAACAATAAAATTAGGCTTATGTTTGGCAACAATTCTATCTAGCTCTGCACCATCTAACATATTAATTACTTCACACTCATGTGCCACTTGCATGGCAGGTGCGTTTTCATAATTGTCCACTGCAATTACATATTGCCCCAACCTTTGCATTGCAATTACCACTTCTTTCCCTAGTTCACCTGAACCTAACAATAGTATCTTATTTCTCATTCCACAAAAGTAAGAAGATTTACCAATTGAATAAAAAAGATGTTATTTTTTAACATCTCAATTAGAGCATTATATTTAGTATCTTTGGCTTCAAATATCTTAATCATGATAAAATTTATAAAAACCCTAAGCATAATATGCCTTACATTTATTTGCTTAACTGCATTTGCTCAAAAACCAAAATGGGAAAAAGCATCTTTCCAAGTTTCAGGAAATTGTGAAATGTGTAAAACAAAAATTGAAGATTCAGCTAAAGGTATTGAAGGAGTAAAAACTGCAAAATGGAATGTTGTAAATGGGAAAATGAAAGTAAAATTTAATCCTGAGCTTACAAATGCCGATAAAATACAGGAAACAATAGCTAGCATTGGCTATGATACTGAAAAATACAAAGCAACTGATGTAGCCTACAACAACCTACACTACTGCTGTAAATACGAAAGAGAACAATAAATTATAAAATGAAAAAAACACTACTTATTTTTCTTACTATCCTAACATCTTTAGGATTTGCTTACGCACAAACTACAGCAACTGATTTTACTACTAATGATTGTAACGGAACATCACATACTTTGTTTGATGAATTGGACAATGAAAAAGTAATTGTAGTTACTTGGGTAATGCCTTGTACACCTTGCGCTACCTATGCAGGATATGCAGCTGATGCAGTACAAGCTTTTGCAACAAGCCATCCAGGTAGAGTCAAACATTATCTAGCTGACGACTATGCAAATTCTACTTGCTCTTATTTATCAGGTTGGGCATCCAATTATAATATTTCAACTGATGCTGTTTTTTCTGATGGACTATTAGATATGAATGATTATGGAACAGCAGGAATGCCAAAAGTAGTTGTTTTAGGTAAAAATTCTCACACTATTTATTATAACAAAAATGATAATAAAATCACTCAAATTGGTGTAGAAGATGCAATAACACTTGCACTTACATCTGCAACTGGGCTAAATGAATATACAAGTGATTTACAACTAAAGGCATACCCTAACCCTACAACTGGATTAGTTAATATTAAATACACTTCACAGTCCCCTGTTCAGTTTGAAGTAATAAATATGCTAGGTGAAAAGGTGTTAATTCAAAATACAAATAACACTCAAAACTTTACAATTGATGTAAGCAGTTTAACTAAAGGAATTTATTTTTTAAGAATGAGTACTGATGCAAAGACAACAAGTCTTAAATTTACCCTAAATAACTAATATGCGTTTAATGTATTGGTTTGAGGTATCTTACTGTTTCAAAATATTGTCTTTGCACAAGGCTGTTGTTCGGGGGGAGGGAGCAATCCTATAGCAGGAGGTCGTGCAACTGGAGATTTGCAACAATATCAAATGGAAGTTTCCTTAAACTATCAAAATAATACTTCAGGCACATTTTTAAAGGATCAGAAGAAATTGCACAAGAAGGGTTATATGATCAGTTCAGTAGTGAATACCTATTTTTAATGACTGATTATGGGATTAATAAAAAGCTAACCCTATCTTTAGCTACAGGATATCATTTAAATAAATCATTGAGCCTAAAAGGAGAAGATTCTAGCGCTACTACTTCAGGAATGGGGGATATAATTATCTTTCCAAGATATGACATTTACAATGAAACAAATGGAAACATCCGTACAGAAGTTACTTTAGGATTAGGGGTAAATTACCTATTGGTTCTCATACCGATACTACCGAAACAGTACCAGGTGTTTGGGACTTAATACCACCAACTATTCAGCTTTCTACTGGTGGTACTGACCTAATGTTTTATTCTTTCTTTTTTAGGCAATATAAAAAACAAAAGTTCCGTGTTTTTGCAAATTCACTTTACATAAAAAAGGGGTACAATTCTTTAGATGAGAAGTTTGGGGACTATACAAGTTTATCCGTATTTGCTAGTAAAACATTTTTTAGAAAATGGGGACTAACCTCCCAAATAAAAGGAGAAAATGTTGGTCAATTACAAGCAAAACAATCTAAATTAATTGACTTAATTGTTAGTGATCAATACTTTGGTTTGCCAAATTTTCTTGAAAAACAAAACGCAACAGGTGGAAAAAAATTATTTTTCATTCCACAAATAAGTTATTCTCAAAACAACTTTACAATTTTTGCTAGTTATGAAATTCCATTGTACCAAAACCTAAATGGTGTACAGTTTGCTTCTCAACAGCAATTTACATTTGGAATAAACTACCGTTTTCTTACCAAAGAATGCCCTCCAGAAATTAAGCTTTAAAACTAGCCTTTAAGTGAGCAATACAAAGCCCATTGGTTTTGAGTGCGCACCCAATTTTGATCAGGATATACTGTTTTAAAATAACTATCATTATTTAGGTAATCTGTTAAAAATCGGATACACTGAATAAGGCTTAAAGCCTTTCCTGAAAACACTAAACTATCTTTTTCGGCTGCACTTAAGGTGTTACCACAAGTAGCTAAAAAGCCAGCAATAATATGTTCTATTATTTCTGTATCTGCTTTTACTAAAGTTATCGCTTGGTATTCCTCACCCAAAATATTACTATAAGTCCTTATCATATCACCAATATCTGAAAGCACAGTGCCTGGCATTAAAGTATCTAAATCAATAATTGCCTTTGCTTTATTAGTTTTTTTATCAAATAAAAAATTACTGATTTTCGCATCAAAATGAACTGCTCTTTTAGGTAATTCAGCATTGAGTTCATCAAATTTATGCAGTACATCTTGTTCCTTGTTTATTGCAGCAATAAGCTGCTTTGCAGTATTCAACCGGCTAGGAGCTGCTGTTTGTATCGCTTTGTTAAGCTCAGCAAAACGAAAAGCAGCATTATGGAATTTAGGCAAAGTAACATACAGTTGTTTTGCATCAAAATCCTTGAGGGAATAATAAAATTCTCCTAAGCATTTTGCAGCTTCAAAAGCCTGTGCTTTATCTTTTACTTTTTCATAACAAATACTATCCTTTACATAAGGGAACATACGCCATACTACCTCATCAACACAAATATATTTATCATCAATTGGAGTAGGAAAAGAAAATGAAAAGCCCTGTTTCTGCAATTCATTTTTTACTAAAATAGTATTCTCCAATCCCTTTTCATAAAGCGGAAAAATAGCCGTGTTTATGGATTGAAGGATAAATTGTTTTGTATTTATCTTTCCAATAGAAACAACAAAGGTCTGATTAATCAGACCCTTATCATTTACGCTAAAAGCAATTACTTCCTCATTAGGAAAAAACTGTTTTACAATTTTATTTATTTGAACTAGCTCCAAAGTTTTGTTGGGTACACCCCATCAGCAATACACTTTGTAATTGCAGCAACTGCCATTGGCTTATCCTCTTTGTAAGTTACTCCAAACCAATTATCATCAGTAGGAATTACACGCACAGCCATTTGCTCCCCTACTATCATGTCCGTAACAATATTAGGAATATAATATTCAGCAGTTGGGTTATCAGGGTTAGCCCTCATAAAGTCATGCAATCCTTTTTCTATCTCATCAAAAATAGAAGGATGGAAACCCCAATAGTTCATTGAAACTGGCACATTTTTATCTACCGTTCCTAGTGGCTCATCTGCACCTACATTATAGTTTACCACTCCATTTTGTTCAGCAATTTTTGTACGCTCAATCACCTCAACAAGGTTGTTTTTATCATCTACTTGGCACACTCCTCTATTTACCGTACCATGTTCGGATAAAGTATTATGCAGAGTATAACCCACCATTGCCATTAATGATGGCGAACAATCATTCGTTAAGAAATCAGCAATTAATTGGAACGATCCAGCACCATAATAATCATCAGCATTAATTACAGCAAAAGGTTCATTTATCACATCCTTTGCTACTAGTACAGCATGTGATGTTCCCCAAGGTTTTGTACGCTCAATAGTAGTAATTCCTGGCACATTTAGGTTTACTTCTTGGTATACATATTCAATTGCAATTTTATCGGCAAATTTATCAAAGCGTGAGCGAAAAGCTTCATCAAATTCTCTTCTGATAACAAATACTATCTTCCCAAATCCTGAATTGATGGCATCATATATTGAATATTCAATAATTGGCTCTTCATTTGGGCCTATCCCATCTATTTGTTTTAATCCACCATATCGGCTTCCCATTCCTGCTGCTAAAATTAATAATGTTGGTTTCATTTTTATCTGTTTATATATTTTTTAAAAATAGTTTTGAAATATACTTTCCTAGTATATCATATTCTATGTTCACTACTGTACCCTCTTTAAAAGTATGAAAGTTAGTATGGGCATAAGTATAAGGTATTATAGCCACCGAAAAAGTAGTATCTCCTGAGTTTACAACCGTAAGGCTTACCCCATTCACACAAACTGATCCTTTCTCTACCGTCATGTTATCGCTTAGTTTATGCTTAAACGAAAACACATGGGAACCTCCTTCTTCTTTTACTGAAGTACACACTGCAGTTTGGTCCACATGCCCTTGCACCATGTGTCCATCAACCCTAGCTCCCAGCAGCATACACCTTTCTATATTTACCTTGTCGCCTACCAGTAATTTTCCTAAGTTTGTTTTGTCTAGCGTTTCCTTTATAGCGGTAATAGTATATACATCCTCTTGTATATCCACTACTGTAAGGCATACACCATTATGGGCTACACTTTGGTCAATTTTTAACTCATCAGTAAAACTAGCCCTACATGAAATATGCAAATTACTCCCCTCATTTTTAAGGGCAATAACCTCTGCTATTTCTTCAATTATTCCTGTAAACATATTTGTTGTTTTTTTAAAGCCACTAGTTATAAGTCACTAGTTACTAGTTCTTGTACTATTTATTGCCCCTCCCTATTTTACTCGTCACTAAAAACTAATCACTTTCTTTTCCCTAGTAGTCAATCACCTGCTCTTCCATTTCTGGCATTTCTCTTTCCACATAATGCTGTGTTCTTAGCCTAGGCTCAAACCCTGCTTCCTTTATGCAGTTTTGTATACTTTCAGCTGTAAACCTATGTGGCGCACCTGCTGCTGAAACTACATTTTCCTCAATCATAATTGAACCCATATCGTTTGCTCCTCCATGCAAAGTAAGTTGTGCTGTATCTGCACCAACCGTAAGCCATGAAGTTTGAATATTTATAATATTCGGTAGCATTATTCTACTTATAGCCACCATACGCATATACTCATCAGCTGAGGTATTATTGTTTATTCCTTTCACCCTTTGCAGGAGTGTGCCATCATCCATAAATGGCCAAGAAATAAAGGCTAAAAATCCATTTTCTCCTTCAGGTTTTTGCGCTTGTACTTCTCTTATTCTTACTAAATGATCAAAGCGTTCTTCTATCGTTTCTATATGCCCAAACATCATAGTTGCTGATGTGGTTAATCCTACTTTATGGGCTACTTTCATTACATCCAACCACTCTTGCCCAGTACATTTTCCTTTGGATATAAGCCTTCTTACTCTATCGCTTAAAATTTCTGCTCCAGCTCCTGGCATACTATCCATTCCTGCTGCTTTCAATTCAGTAAGCGCATGTTTGTGCGTATGCCCACCTATTTTACAGATATGTGCAACTTCTGGCGGTCCTAAAGCGTGCAATTTTATATTCGGATAAAGTGCCTTTAAGTCAGTAAATAATTTCGTGTAATAATCCAATCCTAACCCAGGGTGATGCCCACCTTGCAACAACAACTGATCCCCACCATATTTTATAGTTTCTTCAATTTTTGTTTTGTAAGTTTCAAGGTCAGTTACATAAACTTCTTCATGCTTAGGATGACGGAAAAAATTACAGAACTTACAGTTTGCAGTACAGGCATTAGTCGTGTTTACATTGCGGTCAATCTGCCAAGTAACTACATTGCCAGGCACTTGCATTTGCCTTAGTTCATTTGCTGTCCACATCAAATCAGCAGTAGGTACATTTTCATATAAAAACTGACCTTCCTCTGCTGATAAAAATTCTTTTTTCAATGCCCTTTCAAGCAATAGCTTACTATCCATAAAATTACTTAGTTTTGTGCGTTCAAAATTACACAATATTATGAAGACTACAATCAAAATCAATCCAACAAAAAATGAAGAGGCAATTTCCCAAGAAAATGTAATTCTTTTTCATAGTACAGAATCAACTTCAAGTGCATTGTTTCTTGATGAAGATGAGTTAGAATATGTCCAAAAACAAATTGAAAATGACAAAGCTATTGTAAGTATTAATCAATTGGGGCGTTTTGTTCATGTAGTTAATATTAAGGATGAAAAAGATAAAAACAAAGCTGCTGAAGACATCAGATTGCTTGGAGATAAATTACAAGCATTAGTAAAGGACGAAACTACTGTTCATGTTCTTTTTACTATTGAAGATAAAGAAAAAGCATTATTACTTATTGAAGGGTTAGCATTAGCTAATTATACTTTCATAAAGCACAAAACCGACCCAAAACCAAATAAGTTAGAAAATATCTACTTATCAAATCATGATGAGATTAAGGAGGATGTTGCAGAACTAGAAAACACTGTTGATTCAGTTTATCTTACTAGGGATTTAATTAACGAACCATTCTCACACCTTACAGCAAAGGAACTAGCAGAATCAGCTGTACAATCAGGAAAAGAACATGGAATGAAAGTTACTGTTTTCAATAAAAAGAAGATAGAATCTTTAAAAATGGGAGGCCTTTTAGCAGTAAATAAAGGGTCTATTGACGAGCCAACATTCACAATTATGGAATGGAATCCAAAAAATGCAACCAACAAGCAACCTATCATTTTAGTAGGAAAAGGTATTGTGTATGATACCGGTGGTTTAAGCTTAAAACCAACTGCCAACTCTATGGATTTAATGAAAACGGACATGGGTGGTGCGGGTACAGTAATTGGTGCAATGAATGCTATTTCTGCTAATAAATTAGATAAACATGTTATTGCTTTAATTCCTGCAACTGATAATCGCCCTTCAGGTAATGCTTATGCTCCTGGGGATGTAATTACTATGCATGATGGCACAACTGTTGAGGTATTAAATACTGATGCTGAAGGAAGGTTAGTACTAGCTGATGCACTTAGTTTCGCAAAAAAATACAATCCTGAATTAGTAATTGATTTGGCTACTTTAACGGGTGCAGCTGTAGCGGCTATTGGGCATTATGGTATTGTAAGTATGCATGAAAATGCAATAAAAGAACATGCTCAGTTAAAAGAAACAGGAGCAAATACTCATGAGCGATTAGCCGAGATGCCTTTCTGGTCGGATTATGATGAGCTTATAAAATCAGATGTTGCAGATATTAAAAACTTAGGAGGACCTCATGCTGGAGCAATTACTGCAGGAAAATTCCTAGCTCATTTTGCTGATTTCCCTTGGATTCATTTGGATATTGCAGGCCCATCATACACCAAAGCAAAATATGGTTACAGAGGTAAAGGTGCTACTGGAATGGGAGTACGATTATTATATCACTTTATAAAAAACAATTAGGATGAGTAAAATAAAAGTAGGGATTTCTATTGGAGATTTAAATGGGATAGGCATGGAAGTAATTCTTAAAACCTTTAAGGATTCACGCATGGCAGATTTTTGCACCCCTATTATATTTGGTTCAACCAAAGTAGCATCTATTCACCGAAAGGCACTTGAATTACAAGATTTCAACTTTTATACTATCAATAAAATTGAAGAAGCAAAAGCCAATAAGGTTAATTTACTAAACTGCTGGAAAAATGATATTGATGTAAAATTTGGCACAGCAACTGCTACTTCTGGCGAGTATGCTTTTCAATCCATAAAGCTAGCTTGTGATGCATTAAAAGACGGGAAGATTGATGTACTGGTTACTGCTCCTATCAACAAATCCTCAATACAAGAAAAAATAAAGAATTTTGTAGGGCATACCGAGTTTTTACAAGGTAATTTTGATGGCGAATCATTAATGATTATGGCAAGTGAAGCTATGAAAATAGCATTTGTTACAGGACATATTCCTTTGGAAAATGTAAAAACAGCAATCACAGCTGAAAAAATAATTAAAACTACCAACCAACTTAATCATTCCTTAATGGCTGATTTTGGTATCAGAAGACCTAAAATTGCTGTTATCGGTCTTAACCCTCATGCTGGTGAAGACGGGATGCTTGGCAGTGAAGAAAATGAAATTATTATTCCTGCAATAAAAAAATTGAAAGAAGCGGATGTCATGGCTTTCGGCCCTTATCCTGCTGATAGTTTTTTTACTCCTAAAAACTTAACTGCATTTGATGGAATATTATCCATGTATCATGATCAAGGATTAACTCCTTTTAAAACTCTTTCTTTTTCAGAAGGCGTAAATTATACTGCAGGACTAAATATTGTTCGTACCTCACCTGTTCACGGAACAGCAGCAGAAATTGCTGGAAAAGGAGAAGCAGATGAGCAATCATTTCGTGAAGCTGTATTTATGGCTTGCGATATTTTTAAAAAAAGAGCAGAATTTAAGGAGATTAATAGCAATCCTTTAGCTTTTAAAACAAGAAAGTAAACTTAATATACTGAATACGAATAAATTTGTATCTTTGCAGCCCTTTAAAATTCAGGTGAATGAATGAGTATGAGATAAAATTAGGAGGAATTAGAGGTGGTAAAAACTCTTTTTCATTTGAAATAAAGGACCAGTTCTTTGAAGCATTTACATTGTCGGATGTAGAATATGCAGAAATTATCGCCACAGCTTTACTAGATAAAGATGGAGAAAAATTAGCATTAACACTACAAATTGACGGTAAAATAAACAAGCTGCTTTGCGATATTTGTGCTGATGAAATTTCAGTAAATATTAATGCAGAAACTAATGTAATTATCAAAACAACAGATGATGATTTAAGCTCAACTGATGAGATTTTTTACATTAAAAAGAGTGAAAATTCTATTGATTTAAAACAATTAATCTTTGAGTTGATCATTTTAAACTTACCAAGAAAACGACAACACCCCTTAAATGAGCAAGGACGAGTAACATGCAATAAAGAAATGGTAGATTTGATAGAAAAATATACTGTAAAAGAAGAAAAGTCGTCTGACCCTAGGTGGGACGCATTAAAAGATTTAAAAACAAAATAGTAAAAGAAAGAAAATGGCACATCCTAAAAGAAAAATTTCTAAGACTAGAAGAGATAAAAGAAGAACACATTATAAAGCATCTGCTACTACAATGTATTCTTGTCCTAACTGTAGTACTCCAGTACAATATCACAGAGTTTGTGAAGAGTGTGGAACTTACAGAGGAAAACAAGCAATAGAAAAACAAGTATCTTTATAATTCTTTAATAGAATTTTGTAGTTTTATCAGCTTAAAACTACAATCTATTTATGAGAATCGGTATAGATATTATGGGGGGAGATTATGCTCCTCAAAAAACTGTTCATGGAGCAATTCTTGCTCTTAATGAACTCCCAAAGGACACAGAAATAGTTTTGTTTGGTAGAGAATCTGAAATTCTTGCTGAACTAAAACAACACAATATTAGTGCAAATAATTTTGAAATTATTAACTGTGCTGATGTTATTGATATGGGAGAACACCCAACAAAAGCATTTAAATCAAAACCAAATTCATCTATCGCTAAAGGCTTTGAATATTTAGCAAAAGGGGAAATTGATGGCTTTGCTTCAGCAGGAAATACTGGCGCAATGTTTGTTGGAGGATTTTATTCTGTGAAAGCAATTGAGGGTATTTTACGCCCAGCAATATCTACTTTAATTCCAAGAAATGATGGAGGAGTAACAGTTTTGCTTGATGTTGGAGCAAATGCAGATTGTAAACCTGATGTATTATATCAATTTGGTATTCTTGGCTCATTATTTTCAGAACACGTTTGTGGAATAAAAAACCCAAAAGTAAGCCTCTTAAATTTAGGAGAAGAAAAAACTAAAGGGAACATGCTTACTCAAGCATCCTACAGCATGATGGAAGAAAACTCTGATTACAATTTTATTGGAAATATTGAAGGTAGAGATATTTTTGATTCAGAAACTGATGTTATTGTTTGTGATGGTTTCACAGGGAACATAGTGCTTAAAGAAGCAGAAGGAATCTATTCAATCATGGAAAAAAGAGGATTGCTTGACGATTACTTTAAGCGTTTCAATTATGAAAATTATGGAGGAACACCTATCCTAGGACTCAATAAAACTGTTATTATTGGACATGGAATTTCTAATGAGATTGCAATAAAAAATATGATTACACTTACTAAAGATGTTGTAGAAGCAGAATTAGCAAGTAAAATAAAAAACAACCTAAACTAATGGGAAAAATTAATGCTGCAATAACAGGTATTCAAGGCTATGTGCCTGATTATATTTTAACAAATAAGGAGCTAGAAACTTATGTTGAAACAAATGATGAATGGATTACTTCACGAACAGGAATAAAGGAAAGGAGAATTTTAAAAGGTGAAGGAAAAGGAACTTCTGATTTAGGAACTGAGGCAATTAATGGGCTTTTAGCAAAAACTAATACCAATGCTGAGGATATTGACTTGATCATTTGTGCAACTGCTACTCCTGATATGGTATTCCCTTCTACCGCTTGCATTATTGCTGATAAAGTAGGTGCTAAAAATGCTTTTGCTTATGATTTAATGGCAGCTTGTTCAGGATTTTTATATGCGCTATCAACTGCATCAAAATTTATTGAAACAGGTACTTATAAAAAAGTAATTGTAGTTGGTGCCGATAAAATGTCATCAATTGTTGACTATACGGATAGAGCTACTTGTATTATTTTTGGTGATGGTGCAGGTGCAGTATTATTAGAGCCTACTGAAGATGGATTAGGAATTCAAGATGCAATACTTAGAAGTGATGGTGCAGGAAGAGAATTTTTACACATGAAAGCTGGAGGATCAGCAAAACCTGCTTCACATGCTACAGTTGATGCTCGTGAACATTTTGTTTTTCAGGACGGGCAACCTGTATTTAAAGCAGCTGTAAAATCTATGGCAGATGTTTCAGAAGAAATTATGCAAAGAAATAATTTAACAGCTGATGATGTAGCTTGGCTAGTTCCTCATCAAGCAAATAAAAGAATAATTGATGCTACTGCCAGAAGGATGGGAGTAGGAAATGAGAAAGTGATGTTAAACATTGAAAAATATGGAAACACAACTAATGGAACTATTCCTTTGTGCTTATGGGAATGGGAAAATCAATTGAATAAAGGAGACAATATTGTATTGGCCGCATTTGGTGGAGGATTCACTTGGGGTTCAATTTTTATAAAATGGGCGTACGACTCAAAGAAATAATTACTTTTGTACTATAAATAAAATTTAAAACATGGATTTAAAAGACATTCAAGAATTGATAAAATTTGTTGCAAAATCAGGCGCAACAGAAGTAGATTTAGAAATTGATAACATAAAGATTTCTATTAAATCACCTGCTAAGAAAAAAAGAGGTGAAGTAGATGAAATCACTACTATTATTCAACAAGCTCCTGCACAAGTTGTAGCAGCTCCTGTAGTTACTGCTGCTGCACCAGTTGCAGCTCCTACTGCAAACGCACCTGCTCCTGCAGCTGATGAAAATGCAAATTATATCACAATTAAAGCGTCAATGATTGGTACATTCTACCGTTCTTCTTCACCAGAAACTCCTCCATTTGCAAATGTTGGGGATACTATAAAAGAAGGAGATACAATTTGTATTATTGAAGCAATGAAATTATTCAATGAAATTGAATCAGAAGTATCAGGTAAAATTGTAAAAGTTTTAGTTGATGATGCTTCTCCTATTGAATTTGACCAACCATTATTCTTGGTTGATCCTTCATAATTTACCCTTAAAATAATTAATTATGTTTAAGAAAATCCTAATAGCAAATAGAGGAGAAATTGCACTTAGAATTATCCGTACCTGTAAAGAGATGGGGGTAAAAACTGTTGCCGTTTACTCTACTGCCGATAAAGATAGTTTACATGTTCGTTTTGCTGATGAGGCCGTATGTATTGGTCCTGCTGCAAGTTCAGAATCTTATTTAAAAATTCCTAATATTATTGCTGCTGCTGAAATTACAAATGCTGACGCAATACATCCTGGATATGGTTTTTTAGCTGAAAACTCTAATTTTTCAAAAATATGTGGTGAAAATGACATCAAGTTTATTGGTGCTTCACCTGGTATGATTGATGGAATGGGAGATAAAGCATCAGCTAAAGAGACTATGAAAAAAGCAGGTGTTCCTACAATACCTGGTTCAGTAGGTATTATTCCTGATTTTAAAGCTTGTAAAAAACTTGCTATTGAAGTTGGATACCCTGTAATGCTAAAAGCAACTGCTGGTGGTGGTGGTAAAGGTATGCGTTTAGTTTGGGAAGCAGAAAACCTTGAAGATGCATGGAATAGTGCAAGACAAGAGTCAAAAGCAGCATTTGGAAATGATGGTATGTATATGGAAAAGTTCATTGAAGATCCAAGACATATTGAAATTCAAATTATTGGAGATCATACAGGGAAAGCTGCCCATTTATCTGAAAGAGATTGTTCTATTCAAAGAAGACATCAGAAATTAGCTGAAGAAACTCCTTCTCCATTTATGACAGAAGAATTAAGAGCTGAAATGGGAGAGGCTGCCATTAAAGCTGCTGAAGCAGTAAACTATGAAGGTGTAGGTACAGTAGAATTTTTAGTGGATAAACACAGAAAATTCTTCTTTATGGAAATGAATACTCGTATTCAAGTAGAACACCCTATTACTGAAGAAGTTGTTGATTACGATTTAATTCGTGAACAAATAAAAGTAGCTGCTGGTGTTAAAATATCAGGAGAGAATTACGACCCACAATTGCATGCAATTGAGTGTAGAATAAATGCTGAGGATCCTGAAAATGATTTCAGACCTTGCCCTGGAATGATTACTAACTTCCATGCTCCAGGAGGACACGGAATCAGAATTGATACACATGTATATGCAAACTACATGATTCCTCCGTTTTACGATTCTATGATTGCTAAAGTAATTACAGTTGCCCAAACAAGAGAAGAAGCAATTGCTAAAATGGAAAGAGCTTTAGATGAATTTATTATTGAAGGAATTAAAACTACTATTCCTTTCCATCAAAAACTGATGAAAGATAAAGATTTCCGAGCAGGAAATTATACTACAAAATTCATGGAAACATTTGAAATGTAATTCCATTAAATAATAAAAAAAGCCCACTTAATAGTGGGCTTTTTTATTGCTCTTATTTTAATTATTCAACTACTATTTTCTTAACCAAGTTTCCTTTATCTGTAATAATCTTTAAGAAGTAAACTCCTTTTGTATCAATATTAATAGTTGATTCATCTGTAGCTGAAATAAATTTCCCATCAATAGCGTACAAGTTGATTTGTTCCACTTTTAAATCACTTTTAATATTTACTATACCAGCTGAAGGATTAGGGAAAACAGTTAACTCTATATCAATCAAATCATCAATTGCATTTGGAGTCCCAAGCTCTCCCCATCTTTTTTCAAATTCTTGTAAATAGATATTTGCAATTGTAGCATCATGAATAATAAGCGTATTTTCATCAGAGTTATTTTCTGCATTATTACTCCAATTATGTGAGCCTGTTAAAACTATAGGGTCAGAACTTGTGGCACTTGCATCAGTAATTAAATATTTATGGTGCAACTGATGTGCAACTCCCTCATGTGAACGAACATTAACACTAGCAGCTACTAAATTATCATACTCTCCTCCATTACTAGAATTTTTCATTTCAATAATTCCTCTTGCTGTAACGCCAAATTCAATATCCTTATCAATAATTGCTTGTCCTAAATCATCACGCGTAAACGAAAGTAATCCAAACTCCAAGGTATTGTCCACCCCTTCAATCGTTCTTAAAATTTGAGAAGTTGTTTGATCAGAAGGAGAGAAATAAACTTCTACCAACTTCCCATCTGCCATAAATTTATGAGGCGTATTATCTAATTTATTGTCTCCAAAAACTCCACTCCACATTTCTTCAAACTCTAAAGTATACGCTTTTGCAATTGCTTCATCCTGTATAAAAATCATATTATTATAATCATTAAGCAAATTACTTGGGTTTGTCCAATTAGTTGAACCACCTAAAATCCAAGAGTTATTAGTAGAGTTTGCATCTACAATAATGAATTTATTATGCATAATTCCAGCAGGTGCAGGATCTCTATACACTACAGGAATATTTGCATTTAAACTACTCAACATTATATTTGTAACATCATCATCAGCAATATACCTAACAGCAACCCCATTATTATATGCAGCATTTATTGCAGTTGCAATTATTGATGATGAAGCATTATAAACACAAATATCCAAAGTATTTTGAGCCAAAGCAATGTATGCCGAAATAGTATCAGCAAATCCTGAACCTATATCTTGTGCATCTACTCCATTAGAAAAAGAATTATCAACTGAATGATTGAAATAAGGGCGAATTTTCCCTGAAGAAAGGGAGGCAGTTGAATAAATACCAACATTTGAAAAGGCTGTATCCAAGCCATCAATTGAATAACATTGCACATAATAAAAAGTTGCAGGAGAAAGCCCAGTTAAACTTATACTATGATTTTGAGTATTCCCTCCACTATTTATACTCGTACCTAAAGCTGTTGTAGTGCCATAATTACAATTAGTACTTGAGTTAGCTGAAACACTCCAAGACAAATCATAACTTGTAGTTGTTATATTTGTTTGATTAACAGCAGAAGTAAACACTATATTTCCTGATTGAATAATATCAGCTGTATCTCTAGGTAAAATTTGATGCCCATCACTTGCAGGACAAATTCCAGAAGTATGAGGACAACCAAAATTATAAGTGTGTTGTGATGATATTCCAATTAAAGTTACCGTTCCCATAGGGATAAGTGTATTTTCTAAAGAATGTCCTGTTTTAATATATATTTTTCCTGATTCGCCATTAGCTGTAAAATCATGTGTACCAACAGTGAATAAAGATCCTCCACTATTAAAAATTACATTATTAATTTGTACTAATTGAGATTCAGTTGCCTCCCCAATTTGTAGTGGAGTATACACTTGTGGAGTTAATGTATTTCCTGTTGAGTTAACTGTATTTGAACTTATAGGATCCATTTCTAAAAGACCATTATAATCCTTTAATGAACCCGAAACCGTTACTTCATCTCCCCTTTGCAAACCAGATAAAGAACTGCTATACAAAGCCATTCCTCCAGTGTTGTCTTCTATATATCTAATAGGTCCTAACTCACTCCCATTAGTTACTACCCCGGTAATAGTTACACTTGACCCTAACCCCTGAGCTCTTGCTGTTGCGATATCTGTTTGTGCAAATCCTACTATACTTAGTAGTATTGCGCTCATTAATAAAACTCTCTTTTTCATTTTAAAATATGTTTATTCGTTTATATGTTGTTATTTTTTTCTTGTTTATTCGTTTAACTGATTATTGGTTTAGTTGATATTTAATTATTGCTTGTACTCTAAAATAAACAAATAATCACATCAACAAATAACCATCTCCTTTACTAAAAACTAAATCTTGCTGACAAATTAATTCTTCTTCCTAAACCAAAAAATACACTAGCTGATTTAGCATCAAAATCACTATAAACCGAACTATAACTATCATTATTTTTAGCATCTGAAATATACATTTCGTCCAATAGGTTTAAAATTGATAACCTAATATCTAATTTATTCTTATCTGATAATTTAAATTTATATCCACAATGTAAATCCACTAATTGGTAGGCTGGTATTTTCCAACTTTCTCTTCCTGAGTTTTCTCCACTTAAAGTTGCTGCATCAAAATCAGAGTAATAATCATCAAAATAAGTACCTCTTAATTTAATGTATGATTTATAAGTTGGCTCATATCTTATGCTCAATCCATACTGAGTCTGTGCTGCATCTCCTACATGAACGCCATCAGCATTATATTTTAATGTATCCGAATTAGTATGCCCTAGCTCAGCTGAAGGTGCATTATTATCACTATCCAAAATAACAGCCTCCCCGCCAGAAGTCCAAACCCAATCACCCAAAGAAAGTAAACCTTCTACACTTAATTTATGATTCACTTTATAAGAAAAATCTAATTCGAACCCTTTATGTAGAGCGTTCATTGGCACAACATCAGAATATCTTGTACCTCCAATTGTCTCACTAATATTTGCAGGTTTATTTTCCCATAGTGTATAATAAGCATTTACATTAGCTGAAAACAAAGAAGAACGATAAGAATATCCTCCTTCAACTGCCTTTACTTCTTCATTGCGAATATACTCTTGTAAAGTATTATTTCTTGTAAAAATATTATCAAACCTTGGTGCTTTTGAAATATATCCTGTATTAAAAAACACATTATTATATTCATCCAAATTTACATTAGCACCAGTTTTTACGGTATATCCTCTTATCCATTTCCAATCAGTTGAAGCGTATTTACCTTCCACTTTTTCTTTAAAATAATCAATTCTTTTATAAGCTGAATTTGACCCTGAAACATTGAAAAAAGCACTTAACATTCCATTACTATATTCTGCTTGGGAAAATACTCCACTCCATTTAACTATTCCATCATTGTAATAACCAATCTTATCTCCTACTCTTTTTACTGCTGATAACTGATTTACATCATCAGTTGAGACGGCATAATCTCCACCCAATAAATCATATATTTCGCTATAATGTTCTCCTTTATAATAACGCATATCTATTCCTGATGAAAGAGCTAACTCATCAGTTACCTGATAATTTAAAGTAGATAAGCCTCCGTACCAATAATGATTATTTATAGATGATTTTAAAAAACTACCAGATTTATATTCAGTATCTGAATATTCAGTATCAATAAACGGACCAAAAGGACCTGCTCCAACATTTGCATCATATGCAGCTTGTAAATTTTGTTGTCCCTCTAACATTCCAATACCTTCACCCCTTGTTCCTCCTCCATTACCAAGAGAGGCATATAAAATATTAGAAACATAAAATTTATCATTAACTGTCCAGAAATCTCTTAAAGAAAACTGTGGTTTATGGTAATAATTTTGTCTTGTATTTAAAGTTTCTTTATTATGAATAGTATCACCATTACTAGCTAAAGTCCATCTATCTAAATGTCCCCAATGCTGATTATATTTTATTGCCTCCTTAAAGTAATAATCCATACTTTTAAACTCTCCATTTAAAGAATCTGCTCTATACATCTGTTGAGCTTTGTTCCAATAAGTAGCAATACTACTTTTATAGGATCTTTGCCCGTGTTTTTGTGGCGCTCCCATTGCCGATAAACTCAAAATATGATTTCCTAACTCTTTTTGAATTTTTGCATAATAAAAGTAACCTTCACTCCAAGTTTCTTCTACAAATCCATTTCCATTTTTATAAGAACCTGCCAAAGTATAGCCCCAACCATTATCCAATTTCCCTGAATTATAACCTAGTGAAGTTCTTAATTTTCCAAATGAACCTACTTCCTGCTTTATAGTACCTCCTGCTTTATTTCCTGTTCCTTTTGTAAGGATGTTCATTGTTCCTCCTACTGATGGAATCGCAATTTTTGAAGCCCCTAATCCTCTTTGTACTTGTATATTAGAAGTTACTGCATCTAACCCAAACCAATTTGACCAATACACCCAACCATTTTCCATGTCATTTACAGGGATTCCATCCAACATAACTGCTACATTTCTTTGGTTAAATCCTCTGATTGTAATTCTTGCATCTCCATCACCACCACCAGTTTGTGTTGCATATACCCCAGGAGTTGAATTCAATACCATAGGAATATCTTGTGAAGCCAATTCCTCATTTATTTTTTTCATAGGGATTGTAGAAAAAGCAACTGGTGTTTCTCTATCTCGAGCAATATCAGCTACTACTTGCACTTCATTTAGCAGAACAGTTTTTAGTTTAAAATCCAAAACTTGTGATTTTCCTTTTATACTTACAACTTGACTTACGGCTTTATAACCTACATAGGAAACCTGAATACTTCTTTCTCCTGGTTGAATTTTAAGGGAATAATTTCCATCAAAATCAGTAGCTGTTCCCTGCCCTTTACCGTAAATTATAGTTGCCCCAATAAGAGATTCTCCCGTATTAGCATCTGTTATTTTTCCACTTAAAGTAGTCTGTGCAAAAATCCCAGAACCAAGGAAAACACTTAAAATTACAATTATACCCTTTTTCATATTGATATGCGTAAAAAAATGCTGATGTTTCCATCAGCATTTCAATTAGTTTATCTTTTTAATTACTCAATAATAATTTTATTTTCTACCATTCTACCATCTGTAAAATTAATTCTAGTAATATAAGTTCCTTTTGCTAAAGCAGATGTATTAATTTTATTTGATGTTTGTGTTAGTACTTTTTTCCCTAAGATATTAATCACTTCAATAGTTGCAATAGTTGCTGCAGCATTAATAGTAATTACCTCCCCACTATTTGCTGGATTAGGATACACAATATAAGAAATATCTTTAGCATCATTAATTGCTGAAGCTCCTATACAATCACAATTATGCATTCCTAAATTAGTCCAACTTCCAGCAGGTAATGAATCCCATTCCAAACTAGGATTAAATAAATCTAATCCGTTACCATCACCACCTTTTACACTTGCTTTTCTAATTAGAGTATGTTGTGCTGTCCACCATGTACCCATAGTAAACCCTGAAGCAGCATCATCCGTCCATGCGCCAGAAGCAGGGTCTTCTCCAACTTTTCCTATTACATCAATAATTGTTGTTCCTTTAGAAAGTACTATAGCATCATTACCATTCATATGCATAGGAGTAGGATAAGAACCATTAGGTTCTGACATATCTCCTAAACTTAAAAGTATGGGATCACAATAACCAAAAGTACTTGAAGTGTCAGTCTCTCCATTAGTTAGTACAAACGCATCACCAGAAGCCAACATTCCTGTTAAATTTGTTACTCCACCAGCCGAACTATTTGTAGCTCCATTAGAGTATCTTTCAATTTGGTAAGCACTTAAATCAATAGTCGCGTTTGTTGGATTGTATACCTCAATCGCTTTATTCTGGCTCCAGCCTTCTACATATTCCGAGAAGAATAATTCTGAACAATCTTGTGCATATAAATTCATTGCAAAAAGCACACTCAGGGATAGTAATATTTTTTTCATAGTTTCTATTTTATTAAAGCGCTAATTTACACATTCAATTTAAAATATTGATTTTTAAATATAAATTGTTTTGCTATCTTTGGACAATTAGAAAACTACTCATGAGCAAAACCATAACTTCCTTAGAACAGTACAAAATAGAATACGCAAAAAGCATTAATAATCCAGCAGCATTTTGGGAAGAAAAAGCAAATAATTTTACTTGGCATAAAAAATGGGATTCAGTACTAGAATGGGATTTTACAAAACCAGAAATAAAATGGTTTGAAGGAGGTAAACTGAACATCACAGAAAATTGCTTAGACAGACACCTAAAAACTAAAGGCGAGCAAACAGCCATAAAGTGGATAGCAAATAATCCTAATGAACAAAGCAGATGTTTATCCTATAATGAATTGCATACTGAGATTTGTAAATTCGCCAATGTGCTAAAAAATAATGACGCAAAAAAAGGAGATAGAATTTGCCTTTACATGCCTATGGTACCAGAATTGGCTATTGCCGTTTTAGCTTGTGCTAGGATTGGGGCAATCCACTCAGTTGTATTTGCTGGGTTTTCTTCAAAATCACTTTCTGATAGAATAAATGATGCCGATTGTTCTATTTTAATCACTGCTGATGGAGGGTTCAGAGGTGAGAAAATTACACCTCTAAAGGAAATTTCTGATACCGCTATGCAATCTACTCCATCAATAGAAAAATGCATAGTATTAGAGCGTACAAAAAGCAAAATTACTATGCAAAACGGCAGAGATGTTTGGTGGCATGAACAAATGCAAAAAGTAAACTCTAATTTTCCTGCTGAGATTATGGATTCAGAAGACCCACTTTTTATTTTATATACTTCCGGTTCTACAGGAAAACCAAAGGGAATCCAACACAGCACTGCTGGCTATATGATTTATACAGAGTATTCATTTCGCAATGTTTTTCAATATAGTGAAGGTGATATTTATTGGTGTACAGCCGATATTGGTTGGATAACAGGACACTCTTATATTGTATATGGCCCTCTTTTAGCAGGGGCAACCACAATAATGTTTGAAGGAGTTCCTACTTTTCCTGATGCAGGAAGATTTTGGAAAATTGTGGAAGAACATAAAGTAAATATCTTTTACACAGCACCAACTGCTATACGTGCCCTAGAAGCCAAAGGAATGGAATTTGTAAAACCTTATGATTTATCATCATTAAAAGTATTAGGAACAGTTGGCGAGCCTATAAATGAGGATGCTTGGCATTGGTATAATAAAGAAATTGGAAATGGAAATTGTCCAATAGTTGACACTTGGTGGCAAACAGAAACAGGGGGAATTATGATTTCTAATTTAGGAGGAGTTACCCCTTCAAAACCTGCTTTTGCAACCCTACCTTTACCAGGAATACAACCTTGCTTAGTGGATGAAAAAGGGCAAGAAATTGAAGGAAATAATGTAGCAGGAAGGCTCTGCATAAAACACCCTTGGCCCTCAATGGCCCGTACTATTTATGGAAATCATAAGAGATTTAAGGAAACTTATTTTTCAGCTTTTGAGAATAAATACTTTACTGGTGATGGTGCTTTGCGTGATGAAAATGGTATGTACAGAATAACTGGAAGAGTAGATGATGTAATTATTGTTTCAGGACATAACTTAGGAACTGCTGAAATTGAAAGTGCTATGGACGAACACGAAAATGTGTGTGAAACTGCAATTGTAGGCTACCCTCACCCCATAAAAGGAAATGCTATCTATGCTTATGTAATTTGTCATCATCTGCCAAAAAATGAAGAAATGCTCAGGAAAGAAATAAATGATTTGGTTACTACAGAGGTTGGAGCTATTGCAAAAGCAGATAAAATCCAATTTGTAAATGGCTTACCCAAAACGCGTTCTGGGAAAATAATGAGGCGTATCCTAAGAAAAATTGCCGCAGGAGAGAGCGATAATTTAGGAGATACAAGCACCCTTTTAGACCCTTCAGTTGTTGATGAAATCAAAATAACAGCACAATAAATCTTATCTAGATTTGTTTTGTATTTTTACACTTTTAAAATTCAATAATGTCAGATAGCTTAATCATAATTCCAACTTATAACGAGAAGGAAAATATTGAAAGGATAATTCGCAAAGTATTCTCTTTGGAAAAATCATTTCACATCCTTATTGTTGATGACGGATCTCCTGATGGAACAGCAGGTATTGTAAAAAAACTACAATCAGAATTTCCTGAACAATTACATATTGAAGAAAGAACTGGGAAACTTGGGCTAGGTACTGCCTACATTCACGGGTTTAAATGGGCATTGCAAAAAGATTATCAATTCATTTTTGAAATGGATGCTGATTTTTCACATGACCCTAATGATTTAATTAGACTCTACAATGCAAACTCACTAGAGGGTGCAGAAGTTGCAATTGGATCACGCTATGTAAGGGGAGTTAATATTGTAAATTGGCCTATGTCACGATTATTGATGTCCTTTTTTGCATCAAAATATGTTAAATTCATTACCGGTATGCCCATTCATGATTCTACTGCAGGATTTAAATGCTATAAAAGTGAAGTTTTAGAAGTTATCAATTTTGACAAAATTCAATTTGTTGGGTATGCCTTTCAGATTGAAATGAAATTTAAAGCTTGGAAATACGGATTTAATGTAGTTGAAGTTCCTGTAATTTTTACGGACAGGACTGAAGGAGAATCAAAAATGAGTGGTGGAATTTTTATGGAAGCCGTTATTGGAGTAATCCAAATGAAACTCAAAAGTTTTTTTAGAAACTGGAAAAGATAAAATAGATATTAGAAGTTAGACCCCTACGCTTTTAGACAATAGATACAAAAATGATTATTTGTTTATAGGTTGATTTGATTATTTGAGAAAATAAACAATCCTAAAACATCAACTAAACCAATAATCAGTTAAACAAATAAACAATAGCAAATGCTAACACTTATTAAAAATGCACAACTTGTAAATGAAGGAAGAATTTACAAATCAGATGTGCTGATCGAAAATCAAATTATCAAACAAATTGATGCTGAAATTAACATTGAAGCTGACCAAATTATTGATGGGGAAGGTTTGCATCTTTTACCAGGCGTAATTGATGATCAAGTTCATTTCCGTGAGCCAGGCTTAACACACAAGGCAAATATTTACACTGAAAGTAAAGCAGCAGTGGCTGGTGGAATTACTTCTTTTATGGAAATGCCAAACACCAATCCCCAAGCTTTAACACAAGAACTACTAGAGGATAAATACCAAATTGCAGCAGAAACTTCAATTGCTAACTACAGCTTTTTTATGGGAGCGAGTAATGATAATTTGGAAGAAGTACTTAAAACTGATCCTAAAACTGTTGGTGCTATTAAAATATTTATGGGTTCTTCAACTGGTAATATGTTGGTTGATGATAAATCCGTATTGAAAGAAATTTTTGAAAAATCACCTATGTTAATTGCTGTTCATTGTGAGGATGAGGCAACTATTCAAGAAAATATTGAGAAAGCAAAAGCTCAGTTTGGAGAGGAAGTACCAATTAGTGAACACCCGAATATTAGAAGTTCTGAAGCTTGTTATAAATCTTCTTCAATGGCAGTGGAATTGGCAAAAAGATACAATACAAGGCTTCATGTTTTTCACCTTTCTACTGAAAAAGAAATTGAACTTTTTGACAATACTTTACCTTTAGCAGAAAAACGCATAACAGCTGAAATTTGCATACACCACCTTTGGTTTGACAAAAGTAAATATGAGGATAAAGGAACACTTATAAAATGGAATCCTGCAGTAAAAAAAGCAAGTGATAAAAAAGCATTATTTCAAGCTTTATTAGATGATAAGCTGGATGTAATTGCAACTGATCATGCCCCTCATACTTTGGAAGAAAAGTCAAACACTTACTTTAACGCTCCCTCAGGAGGGCCACTTGTACAACACGCTTTACCGGCAATGCTAGCTTTTGTTAATCAAAAGAAAATAAGCCTTGAAAAAGTTGTAGAAAAGATGTGTCATAATCCTGCTATTTGTTTTCAAGTAGAAAACAGAGGCTTTATTCGTGAAGGTTATTTTGCAGATTTAGTTTTAGTAGATTTAGATAAACCTTGGGAAGTTACTAAAGAAAATATTTTATACAAATGTGGTTGGTCACCTTTTGAAGGAGAAACATTTAATGCAAAAATCACGCATACTTTTGTTAACGGACATATTGCTTATGAGTTTGGAAGCTTTGATGAAACCAGCAGAGGAATGCGACTTACTTTTAATCGATAAAAACTAAAAAAGGCACCCAAATGGATGCCTTTTTTTAATTTCTCAGAATAAAATTCTTATTCTTGATCTTCTCCTACATGATCGTGATCGTCTCCTGCATGATCGTGATCGTCTCCTGCATGATCGTGATCTCCATGAGCTTCAGCAGCAGCATCACCATGACAAGAACCATCACAAGTAGCATCACCACAACAACAAGCAGCAGCTTTAGGTGCACAACAAGAATGATCTGCTAAACAAGTACCACCTTCAACTTGGCAACCAACAGCTTCAGCCACTTCTTCAACAGCCACTTCTTCAACAGCAACATCAGTAGCTGCTCCTTCAGTAGTTGACGCACCACCACAAGCTGCAAATACAGAAAGTGATCCTGCAACTAATAAATACATTAACTTTTTCATCTTAAATATTTTGTTTGATTAATAATTAAGCAAATATACATTTTTTGCTTGCTTAAAAGCTATCTTTGTTTAATGAAAATTTTTCCTTTACTACTAAGTATTTTACTACTAGCATGTTCTGCTCCAGAAACAGAAGTTCCTAATGACATTTTATCGGAAGCCGTATTTATAAATATCTTAAAAGAGGTGCATTTAGCTGAAGCAAAATTTGAATTGCACAAAACCAAAGGAATGGAGAATGCTAAAAAAGAATTGGCTAGTAATTATGCTACTATTTATAAGAAAAGTAGAATAACTGCAGAGGATTTTGAAAAAACACTCCAATATTATGCAGAAAAACCTGAAAAATTAGAGCAGATTTATGCTAGTGTTCTGGAGCAAATATCAAAAGAACGAACTACTTTAAATCAGCAATAAACCAATTTGCATATTTTTTTATTGTAGCATCCACATCAGTAAACTGATAACCCAACATTGCTTCTATTTTTTTTGTACTATAAGTATTAGACTTCATTGCACTATTAGCAGTCTCCTTAGTTAATAAAGGTTTTGTTGCTGTGATAAAAGCACGAACTGCATCAACTCGCCATGCAATTTCTTTTAAAAAAGGGGTTGCTTTAATTGTTGCTTTTGGCTTCCCTAAAGCAACAGCAATACTATCAAAACAATCACGGAATTTCAGATTAGCACCATTCACAATAAATCGTTCATTCTTCACTTCTGAAAACAATAACTCGATTAAGGAATCAGCTACATCCACCACATCCACATAACCTGTGCTGCCAGAAGTGTAAAATTTAAGCCCTTTATAAATCTTTTGAAATATTTGAGAACTTCCTTTTGTCCAATCCCCAGGACCTAAAATAACAGAGGGATTTATAATAACAACTTCCAATCCTTCTTGGCTTGCTCTCCACACTTCTTGTTCGGCATAATACTTACTTAGGGAATAGTTACTATCATGTTTAGTTATCTTAAAATGACATTCTTCATCTACCATACCTTCAGTAGAATTTCTTCCCAACGCAGCAATAGAACTCACAAAACCTGCTTTCTTAATTCCACTTGCTATTGCAACATCCATTACATTAGCCGTGCCTTCAATATTTACTTTTCTAAGTAAATCAGCATCACTTGCATAAAAAGAAACAATAGCTGCACAATGAATCAACTGTTCACAATCTTGCATTGCCTCAGTTAAAGAAGGGATGTCACTCACATCACCATTCACCCAATTTATTTTATCAAACAAATCCAATTCTTTGTAGTGTGCAAAAATATTTTTACAAACTTCTAAAGAAGAATACTCTCTTTTAAGCGCTTTAAACTGCTCCCCTTTTTGTGCTAAATTTAATAACACATGAGAACCCACAAGTCCTGTACCTCCAGTAACAAATATCATGGAACAAAGATAGGAGAATTGATTTGAGATATTAGATATTAGACATGAGATTTAGAATAATTGTCTATTTTTGAGGAAAATTATTTAAGATGAACTTTGTAGAAGAATTAGAATGGAGAGGGATGATACACGATATCATGCCAGGGACAAAAGAGCAATTTGAAAAAGAAATGACTGCTGCCTATATTGGCTTTGATCCTACTGCTGACTCTCTACATATCGGAAGTTTAGTTCAGATAATGATTTTAGTTCATTTACAAAAATGTGGGCACAAACCTTTTGCTTTAGTTGGTGGTGCTACTGGTATGGTAGGTGATCCTTCAGGAAAAAGCAAAGAGCGAAACCTGCTAGATGAAAATACGCTAAACCATAACTTGGCTTGCGTTCAAAAACAATTGGAACAATTCTTAAATTTTGATTGTGGTGCAAACTCAGCAGAAGTAGTAAATAATTACGATTGGTTTAAAGAATTTAATTTTTTGGAATTTATCCGTGATGTAGGAAAACACATTTCAGTTAACTATATGATGGCAAAGGATTCAGTGAAAAACAGATTGGAAACAGGAATGAGCTTTACTGAATTTTCCTACCAATTGGTACAAGGATATGACTTTTACTGGCTTTGGAAAAACAAAAATTGTAAAGTACAATTAGGAGGTTCTGACCAATGGGGGAACATAGTAACCGGAACTGAATTAGTAAGAAGAAAAGGAGGCGGAAAGGCATTTGCGATAACTACTCCACTGATAAAAAAAGCAGATGGTGGTAAGTTTGGGAAAACAGAAACGGGTAATGTTTGGTTAGATAAAGCAAAAACATCTCCTTACAAATTCTACCAATTTTGGCTAAATGCAACTGATGAAGATGCTAAAAACTACATTAAGATTTTTACTTTATTATCTGAAAAAGAAATTGAAAAATTAATTACTGAGCATAATGAAGCTCCGCATTTAAGAACTTTACAAAAAGCAATTGCAGAAGAAGTAACAACTAGAGTACATTCTGCTGAAGATTTAGAAATGGCTATTAAAGCATCTGGTATCTTATTCGGGAAATCAACAGCTGATGATTTGAAAAGTTTGGATGAAGATACTTTCCTATCCGTATTTGAAGGTGTCCCTCAATTTGAAATGAGCAAAGCTGATTTGAGCTTAGGAATTTTGGATATAGTTGCTGAGAAAACTCAGATTTTTGCAAGTAAAGGAGAGGCAAGAAGAATGATAAAAAGCAATGCTGTAAGTATTAACAAAGAGAAAATAAAGGAAAATCATCAATTATCTGAAAACGATTTATTGAACGGGAAATATATATTGGCACAAAAAGGAAAGAAGAATTACTTTTTGATTATTGTTGCTTAGCATTTTTCAAAGCCTTTGCCAACTCTTTGTGTTTTTGGCTTCCAAACATAATGTTTGTTCCATTTCTCAGGAAAATCTTCACGCCTTTATTACCGCTTACATTATAGGCCTTTCCTTTAAATCCGTACTTTATTCCCCAACCTCCATATTCTTTTAGAGGGGAGTATTCCATGGCTTTAGCTTTTTCAATTTCCTCATGCTTTATCGTATATGATTTGAAATGAAATGGGAAAAATTGATAATGCAAACCATCATTGCTTACTTTAATTCTTAACTCAAATAGGTAGAATAATAATGGTAATGCTAGCCCTATCAATACATACTCAATATTAACTTCATTTTCATCAAAAGGCCCAAAGGCCATAATTGGAAACGACAATAAAATTACCCACAACCACCACTGGGTAAACTTCTGATTTTCTTCAAATATATAGTTCATTAATTCATTAATTTTTGAGCCTTCATTATATTACTAGTTGGCAATTGGCAAGCCTTGTTTTCGCAAACATAAATAATTGTACTGCCTTGAACATATTTTTCTTGCAATAATTCCAACTCATTTTCCTTTACACTCCCTAATAACAATTTATTAGGGATATATTTTTTATTCAATTCCATAGCCTTTGCATGGGCATCTTTCCCCACAATGGCCACTTCATGAAAAGGAACAATTTCTTTTAACATAAGGGTAGCATAATTTGCATATCCTGAAGCGTATTGTTGCATATCAGGCTTTACATTATTTGCCATAATAACTGCTTTTTGCTTGTAAATCCTATTATCCAAAAGTGTTCCTAAATCGTACAATACATTTGCCATTACTGAATTAGAAGCAGGAATAACATTGTCATTAATCTCCATTTTTCTAGCAACCAATTCAGGATCTAACTTGGAAGTAAAATAAAACATCCCAGAGTTTTTATCATAAAAATTATCCAAAGCATAAGCCACTAATTGATTAGCTCTACTTAACCAAACCTCATCAAAAGTGGCTTCATATAGACGAATAAATGCCGAACTTACAATGGCATAATCCTCCAAATAAGCATTGATAGTGGAGCGTCCATCTTTATAGGAGTGCCATAATCTTCCATCTGATTGTATTTGTGTATTGGCTAAGAAATTTGCATTCTTTAAAGCCACTTCCAAATGTTCCTTTTTCCCAAAAGCCATATAAGCATCCACATATCCTTTTAGCATTAAACCATTCCAAGAGGTTAAGGATTTATCATCCAATCCTGGGCGAATGCGTTTATCTCTTTCTTTCATTAAAATTGCTTTCCAATTTTCAATTTTATTTTCCAAATCAGCAACTGAAACTTTATGCTTTTTAGCAATTTGTGCTTTGGTTTTCTTTTTCAGTAAAATATAATTTCCATGTTCCCAAAGCCCAACAGAATTTACATTGTAATAGTCCTTAAAAATATCATAATCCTCACGGATAAATAATTTCAATTCCGTTTCATTCCATACATAAAACTTTCCTTCCTCCCCTTCACTATCGGCATCCAAAGCAGAATAAAAGGCTCCATTTTCTGCCATTAATTCACGATCAATAAAGTCTAGTGTTTCAAAAACAACCTCTTTATATAAAGGCTTTTTAAATTTTAAATAAGCATCCGAATATAAACTTACGAGTTGTCCATTATCATACAGCATTTTTTCAAAATGGGGAGCTTTCCATAATTTATCCACTGAATAACGAGAAAAACCACCCCCTATTTGATCATAAATACCACCAAAAGCCATTTTACCCAAAGTGAGTTCAACATGATTTAGCACCTCTTTATTTTTAGAAAGATGAGCGTACTTTAATAAAAAATGGTAGGCATTTGGCATAGGAAATTTTGGAGCTCCATTGCTCCCTCCTTCCATATTATCAAATCGTTCAGCCCAAGGACTAACCATATTATGTAAATCCTTCCAAGTGAAGTTCACTGCTTCAGTATTCAAACCAATATTTTCTACTTCTTGTATTCCTTTTGCAAGTCTATCGGCAAATTCTTTTACTCGATTAGGCTCCGTTTTATAAGTATTTGCTAAACCTAAAATTTGTTTTTTCCAATCCTCTTTTCTGAAATAAGTTCCTCCCCAAAACGGCTTACCTTCAGGCAATGCTACACAATTCAATGGCCAACCTCCTCTTTGATTCATCAGTTGAACTGCCGTCATATAAATTTGATCTATATCTGGTCTTTCTTCTCTATCTACCTTAATGCAAATGAAATTATCATTCATAATCTTTGCCACCTCAGCATCCTCAAAACTTTCGTGTTCCATTACATGACACCAATGGCAAGCAGAATAACCAATACTAATCAGTAATAACTTCCCTTCCGCTTTTGCTTTATCCAAAGTTTGCTCGTTCCAAGGATACCAGTCCACAGGATTATGTGCGTGTTGCAAAAGGTAAGGACTTGTTTCATTAACTAAAGCATTGGTATATTGATGATGATTTTCCACAGTTTTTATTTCTTTGTGTTGACTATTAAAACTCATTGTGAGCAATAAACAAATACTCACTAAATTAAAAAATTTCATTTTTATTCTTGGATTGTAATCTCAGAAGTAGTAATGATATTACTCTTATTTCCAGCTCTATCTTTTACATAAATAGAATAAGCAACTTTTTGGCTAGATGATTCACTCGTAATTCCTGTACCATTTATCGTAATATTAAAATTACCTTCTATTGCAATATCACTGCCATTTGGAGTAAGTTCAGGAATACGAAACTTATACTCTATTTCATTTCTTTTATCGGTAATAAATAGATTAAATATATCAGGATTATTTTCTCCCAAATCCCCATTTGCATCAGCATATGATATTTTAACTATAATATCATCAATATATTCTTGTGCTGTAGTAGGAGAAATACTTAGAAATTCAATTTGAGGAATATCAGAAACTGCATCCTCTTTTTTACAGGAAAAAAGCAGAATTGCAAAAAGTATAAAAATTAGTATTTTCATCTATTGAACAATAAAGGACCACATGCTTTTAAAAATAAAAGAGGTTTGATTATTTGGGTAAATTGTATTGCTTGAATTTTCTCCATCATTAATTTTATATCGTACATAATATGTTTCACCGCTTTGCAAAACAGTCGTATTAACAGGAACTGACCACACATCATAAGTAGGGTCATAATAAGTTGCGGTAGCCGTAATTGCATTAGAAAAATCATCTTGAAATTCAGAAATCATCACTTCATTAACTAACATGTCTGCTGGGTTAGTTTTATCATCCCATACTCTAAATATAAAATTCACTTGTTCGTTTTCAGGCATTAAAAACGGCTCATACCATTCCCCAATTCTATTGTCAGAATATGTAGAATCATACATTAAATCCATAACAAAAAAGAAATCTATATTTGGTAAATTATTGGGCTCACTAGAGATTGCTCCTGTAATGTCTTTTGCCCCACCTAAAATCCAAGCGGTTACTGCATCTAAATCTTCTTGAGGTAAAGCATTTCCTATGTTATCCTGAGGCATCCTATCATTCGTATTTACAAAACAACAATTGGTTAATCGCTCATGTAAAACGGATAAAGCAGTATCCCCTGGAACTACTCTATAAGTAAAATCTTCCGCTAAGTTATTTTTGATAATTTCATGATAAACTAAAGTATTATAAGAGCTCTCTACTGTTCTAAAATCAGGCTCAAAAGAACCATCATGGCATCCCATAACATTACATGAAGGGCCTAAAACATCTCTGTGTAATTTTACAAAAGAGGTAGAAGAAACCGTATCAATCACCAAAGTTGTATTGCCATAATCCACCCCATCATAAGGATTAATCGGCAAATTATCTTCTGTACAATTTACTAAACACAAAGACAATATAAACCCTAAAAAAAGTAACTTTCTCATCTTAATAAAAACTTTCGTTTAACACATTACCACTAAGTAAACCGCCAGGAATATCAGCATCAAATCCTAAAATATTTGCAATTGTAGGAACAATATCTATACTTTCTCCTTTTTCCTGTGAGAAAACTTGGTCCTGAACCACCACCCCATTAGGCCCTAGAACTAAAGCAAAAATTTCTCTACTCATTTCATCATTTGTATGATCCAAAGCCTGTCTTCCATAAGCATCATACAAGCCATTTCCTTCAGAATTTCTACCATGTTCTGGCATAGCAATTAATATGGTATCATCTGCCATTCCTGGTGTATTCTGTATGGTATTCCATAAATGCCCTAAAGCATAATCAGCCTTTTGTAAATTGCTTGCATACTCAGTAAAATCGTCATGTGCTACATCCACCCCTTGCATATTTACTACTAATAATTCTGGGTTAAATTCCTGAATTACTTTTTCAGCAAATTGTACAGTACGCATATCATTATTATACAAACCTTGTCCTATTCCCCAAGGGTCATCAAACTGCCCAGCAACTGCATCCGTAAAACATTGATTAATGAAACTTTCAATCTCTTTTTTGTCTGCTTCAGTATTTACAATACTATTAGCAGCTCCATTATATTGAGAGGTAAAGTGCGCATCACAAAATCCTCTTAATGCTTTTATTTTATCTTCCTCTGTATTGTTATACACTCTTGAATTTCCTAAACTGTCAAATCCATCTTGAGAAATAATAGAGCCAGGTTGAATGAAATTTGCTCCATAATCCGCTCCATATCCTTCATAAGATGAATAATTAAGATGTGCATATGGCCCTAAAGAATTAGAAACCCACCAAGCATTTTTGGCACTCATACCTGGAGAATTATGTTTTCGGTATAGCTCAAAAATAGTTGGATATTGAGGATTTGTATTTATGTTTAAATTCTCTCCAGTATAAACTCCTGTCATTGCTGTGGCATGCGCTCCATAATGTCCTGTTGGCCCATATTTCATTCGGAACTCCTTATACAAGGTTCCTTGTTCTTGCAAAGTTATTCCTGTATTTGGAGGCACTAAATCAATTCCGCTTATAATATCAGATGAAATATTTTCATTCCCTTTAAAACTATAAGGCATTAAATTTCCATCTATTTTATGTACTGATTCTAAATTTCTCACTCCTCCTGCAAACAAACAAAACACTACATGATTTGCTTTTCTTACTCCTGTTGAGGCAAATAATCTGCCACTTGGCAAAAGGTAGGGAACGCCAATAGTTGCTGCTGCTCCTAAGCCTAAATTTCTAATAAATTTTCTTCTTTCCATTAGTAATATCTGTATTCGTTAGCCGTCATTAAAGAAAGATAAATAAGCTCTGATGTTAAATCAGCATCCTTCTGAATCATATCAGTTACAAACCATAGCTCATATTCATCTGGTGTACGGTTGAATAATTTCTTATAGGAATCAGTTACAAAATTTTGAATAGTAATTTCTGAAGTTCTATCAATTTGGGGGATTTGAATAGTTGGCTCGTTTAAGAAATTCTTAATCACCATTTCTTCAATCAATTTTTTATCTCCAAAAGCTTTATACATAGTGCTTAAATCAGCTAACTTATCAGTAGTAATAACTGTTCCAAAAATATCAGAATAAGCAATAGAAATAAACTCAGTTGTACTTTTAAGATGGTCTTTATTAGCTGAATTTTGGGAAATATTCACATCATTTAAAGCATAAGAAATCTTCTTTTCTTTTTTACAAGAAAACAAAATTAGGACACTCAATATAAAAATTACTTTCTTCATAGGCCAATATATTCATCAGATGATAATATTCTTTTTTGAAGCATTTTATAATCATTTGTGTTAATGTAATCTAAACTATAATTTACACTCTCTTCTGAAGTAGGGTCACGAAACAAATAGCGATTAAATAGAATGCTTGTTTGTCCGGTATAATATTCATCAGAGGCAAAAAAGATATTTATAAAATCCAGCTTTCCATTTCCTGTTTCAAAAAACACAGTTGAGTTACCATCATCCACCATAATTTTTGAATTTTCTATCTCAGATTCAGTAGGGTATCTTAATAAAAAGTGCTGAAACATAGCCACAACAAAATTTTCTGTACCCATATTTATTTCATCAAAGAAATTATTATTCACCATGCGTTTATACAGTTCAGTATTTGTAATTACTCCATCATTCAACTCGGGTAAGGCATCTTGAAACTCCAACATTCTTCCCAACTCATACTCAATATAAATGCTATCAAATCCACTAGCTGTAGTCAATAAAAACTGATAAATATAAACTCGTTCATTTATCATATTAGTATCTACTCCATTTAAGACATTTGCACTTTCTAGTTTAAATAGATTATTACTATAATCTTCCTTATTTAAAATATCTGCAATTACTTGCTCTCTACTTTGCTGACTCAGATTAGATCCCCTTAGCATTTCAAAATTAGCGTCAAACTCACTTGCAGTTGGTTCACGCCCAATTGTACTTATATACAACTTGTTAATATAGATGTCAATTGTTGTGTTTTCAATTGTATAATCAGGAGGCACTATATTTCCATCAACCAATATATCCTCAACTTTTGTGCAGGATGCAATTAGTATAATAGTAAAGAAGAAAAATACTTTTCTCATGAAATGTGTTGTAAGGCATAAAAGTAGATAAAAACATCAACTTTTACAAATAACAAAATTTAGAGTAAATTATTGCCGAAAAGTTTAATGAGCCTTTGCGTAATTGGCAAAAAAATGAGGAATGGTTTCTATTCCTTTTAAGTAGTTGAAAATTCCATAATGCTCATTTGGAGAGTGGATAGCATCCGAATCCAAACCAAAACCAAGTAAGATAGACTTAACACCTAATTCAGCTTCAAACAAAGCAACAATAGGGATAGACCCCCCGCTTTTAACCGGAACAGGTTTTTTGCCATAAGTAGTTTCCATTGCCTTACTTGCTGCAACATAAGCAGGAATATCAGTAGGAGAAACATAAGGTTCCCCACCATGATGAGGGCTAACTTTTACACTTACACTTTTAGGTGCAATACTTTTAAAGTAGTCTGAGAATAAAGTAGTGATTTCCTCATCAGATTGATTAGGAACCAATCGCATAGATATTTTTGCATATGCTTTGGATGCAATAACTGTTTTTGCTCCTTCACCAGTGTATCCACCCCAAATTCCGTTTACATCTAAAGTAGGGCGAATTCCAGTACGCTCCATAGTAGTATATCCTTCTTCACCATGAACATCTGATAAATCCAATGCTGCTTTATATTTGTCTAAAGAAAATGGAGCTCTTGCAATATCAGCTCTTTCTTCTGCTGAAAGTTCCACTACATTGTCATAAAATTTAGGAATTGCAATATGATTATTTTCATCTTTCATTTTTGCAATCATCTCACATAAAATATTGATAGGATTAGCAACTGCACCACCATATAATCCTGAATGTAAATCACGATTAGGGCCAGTAACCTCTAACTCAACATAACTCAAACCTTTCAATCCAGTTGTGATTGATGGCGTATCATTTGCAATAATTCCAGTATCAGAAATTAAGATGGCGTCACACTTTAACCTTTTCTTATTTGCTTTTACAAAAACACCTAAATTTTCCGAACCAACCTCTTCCTCTCCTTCAATCATGAACTTTACATTACAAGGTAAAGTATCGGTTTTCATCATTAATTCAAATGCCTTTACATGCATATAAAATTGTCCTTTATCATCACAAGCACCTCTTGCAAAAATTGCTCCTTCTGGGTGAATTTCTGTCTTTTTAACAACTGGCTCAAATGGTCCGCTTGTCCATAATTCTAAAGGGTCAGCCGGTTGCACATCATAATGACCATAAACCAAAACAGTTGGTAAACTCGCGTCAATAATTTTTTCTCCATAAACGATAGGATAACCTGCCGTTTTACAGATCTCAATATTATCTGCTCCTGCACTTTCCATTGCTTTTGCTACTGCACCTGCACAGTTTAAAACATCCTCACTATAAGCTGGATCGGCTGAGATAGATGGTATTTTTAACAGATCAATCAATTCGTTAATGAACCTGTCCTTGTTTTCGTTTATGTAATTGTTAATGTGTTCCATTTCTTTATTTTATTAGGATTTCTCCTGTCATTTCTATTGGAGTTTCCACTCCCATTATATATAAAATTGTAGGAGCAATATCTCCTAGTTTTCCGTTTTCTATTTTTTCAAAATTGGTGTTTATTGCAAAGCAAGGCACCATATTTGTGCTGTGTGATGTGTTAGGTGTTCCATCAGGATTCAATGCAAAATCAGCATTTCCATGATCGGCAATAATGATAAAAGCATAGTCGTTTTTTAATCCTGCTTCCACTACTTTTTTGGTACAATTATCTACAGTTTCTACTGCTTTTGTAATTGCTAAAAAATCGCCAGTATGTCCAACCATATCAGGGTTTGCAAAGTTTAAGCAGATAAAATCTGTTTCTCCTTTTTCTAATTCTGTTACAATAGTTGAAGTAACTTCAGGAGCACTCATTTCCGGTTGCAAATCATAAGTTGCTACTTTTGGTGAGTTTACCATCAATCTTTTTTCGCCAACAAATTCTGCTTCTCTACCTCCTGAAAAGAAAAAAGTAACATGAGGATACTTCTCAGTTTCAGCAATTCTGATTTGAGTTTTGTTGTTACTTTCCAACACTTCACCCAAAGTATTTTTGATGTTTTCTTTATTGTAAATTACATTTACATTTTTGTAAGATGCATCATAATTTGTCATGGTGGAATAATGCAGATTTAAAGTATTCATTTCAAAATCTGGCATATTGGTTTGCGTAAGTACAGTTGTAATTTCCCTACACCTATCAGTTCTGAAATTAAAACAAATTACTGCATCATCTTCTTTTATTGTTGCGATAGGATTTCCGTTTTCATCTATACTTACAATTGGTTTTACAAACTCATCTGTAATTTCATTATCGTAAGAATTTTGGATGCTTTCCACAAGATTTTGAGAAGATTCTCCTACCCCTTTTGTTAATAGATTATAAGCAAGTTGTACTCTTTCCCATCTTTTATCTCTATCCATTGCGTAATATCTGCCACAAATGGAAGCAATTTTTGCTCCAAATAAATTCTGTTCTAATTCTTGAATAAATCCTTTTCCACTTTTCGGATCACAATCTCTACCATCCGTAAAGGCATGAACAAATACATTTTCAATTCCTTGTTTTTGTGCCAATTTACACAATTTATATAAATGCTTTTGATGAGAATGAATTCCTCCATCCGATACCAAACCGATTAAATGAAGTGCTTTATTATTTTCTTTTGCGTAAGCAAAGGAGGCTTTTAGGTTTTCCATTTCAGCAATAGAATCATCTGCACAAGCAATGTTGATTTTTGCTAAATCCTGATAGACAATTCTACCAGCACCAATGTTTAAATGCCCAACTTCCGAGTTACCCATTTGACCTTTAGGAAGACCAACATACTCACCAAAAGTATGGAGTTCGCAATTAGGATATTTACTATAAAGTGAATCTACAAAAGGTGTATTTGCATGGTGTATGGCATCCGATTTGGTTTTATCGCCATGTCCCCAACCATCTAAAATAATAAGTGCTGTTTTCTTCCCTTTCATCTATGCAAATATAGAGGATTATTTTACAATGCTAAACTTAGATAACATGCATGAATGAAGCGACCATAATAGAGGAAATTGTTATTCCAGTGCTAATTGCTATTAATGATTTTTGATAAGAAATACCAAAGATAAATGCAGCTATTGTTCCAATATAAGCACCTGTAACTGGTAGTGGAATCATTACAAAAACCATTAAGCCCCAAACCCCATATTTTTTTATCACTTCTTTTGTTTTGGTTCTTGCTCTTAAGGCTAAATAAAGTGCGGCCTTCTTGTATAAAGGATTCTTCCATAGGTGTTTGTTTGCTAGTTCAATTGCTTTGTAGAATATTGGGAAAACTAACAAATTTGCGGCAAGTCCTACAAAAAAAACGAGCAGAATAGGCAATCCATTTAACTCTCCATAAGGGATACCTGCCCTAGCCTCACCAAAAGGAGAAAAGCTAATTAAGAAAGTAAATAAAATGTCCTGTATCATTACTAAAATTTAAGATGGCGAATGTAATGGATTTGTTCTAATTCCCTCTATTTTAAATAATTAATATCAATTATTTTATTTGTCAATTTCTTTAAAGAAACTCTCTTTCATTGTTGTGTGAATAATGTTTTCTTTTCCAAGTCTTTCAGGATGAAATTGAACTGCAATCATAAAAGGATGTTGGTCATTATTCATTACTACTGCCTCAGGTAATCCGTCAAAAGAACGAGCAATAACCCTTAAGTGATTGGGCATAATTTTTAACCCTTGATGGTGCCTAGAGTTAACCATAATTGTATCTGTTTCTAAAGGAAAAATTAAAGAACAAGTATCCACCATTACTATTTCATGATTTACCTCTCCATTATTCCTATGGATTACTTCTGTTCCTATTTCTGTAGGAATATCACCATACAAAGTTCCTCCACTTACCACATTCATCATTTGCATTCCTCTGCACACTCCAATTAATGGGATTTTATTTTCAAAAGCAAAATCAAATAACTTTCGCTCCAATGTGTCTCTACTTAAATTAAAATCTCCACAAACTTTAATATTTGTTGTGTCATTATATTCTAAAGGATTAATATCTTCTCCTCCCGTTAAAATAATTCCATCTGCTAATTTTAAGATAGAATCAGTATTCTCAATTGTGTAGGCATCCAGTATAATTGTATTTTTATCTTCCATCCATTTTACATAATTTTCAGATGCTTTGGATAGAATAATAGTTTTGGACTCTTGTTTTTGACAAGAGAAAAGAAAGAAAATTAAGGAAAGAAAGATTAGGTTTTTCATGCAGTTAAATTGAGAAAGAGTTAGCAGTGGTAAACAAAGTAAAGTCAATAATATTCTTTTCATAATTTTAATTTTTTAAGTGACGCACAAACTTAATAATTATTTTCAACTACTCCCCAATTAGTCTTATCATTACAGATGTATTTAGTTGTTTTTATATTCTCGATCCTTCTGTAATCTGTATTTTTCATTTTTGTGCAAAAAGGTATCATTTTTATGAAATAACTACCATTTTATTACAAAATAATACATTTTTATTAATTTTTATTTTACAAAATAGTGCTTTTTATTAAAAATCACTAAAATAGTGTCCTTATAGTTTAATAAAATGCACGAAAATGCACGAAAACTTTAATAAATTCACTACAACTACACCAAACTTAACATTTTTTGCATGATTTCATCATTTCCCCACACATTTTCAATATTTGGCGTTTTCATTATTTCCTCCATCATTTTTTCTTGTTTCATACCAATTTCCCATGCATCCGAATAAGAGATATTCGTAAAACTAACCATAGAATAAAGTGGAATCCATTTATCAGGATATAAATTAGAAAATTTCTTTTCTATTTCCTTCTGTAGTAAAAATGTAGGATCAGCTGTATTATCACGCATTACAATAAAATTCTGCATAGACAAATCCTGCAACCCATCACCGTTAGGTTTTCTGCTTTTAGAATATTCTTCAAAGCATGACTTTAAATCATCTCCATGCTTATCTAATAATTCATCTAACATTCTGCAATCCTCAAGACTTGCATTCATACCTTGTCCGTAAAACGGTACTGTTGCATGAGCAGCATCCCCAATTAAAACGGAAGTATCTTTTATATGCCAAGGATAAGTTTTTATAATACCTAAGCCAGAAGTAGGATTAGCAATCCACTGTTCATATAAATCAGGAACTAAATCTGAAAAATCAGGAAAAATAGTGCTGAAATAATTTTCTACCTCTAACTTTGAGTTTAGACCTTCAAAAGATTTCTCTCCTTTTTTAGGCGCAAATAAAGTGCAAGTAAAACTGCCATCCAAGTTAGCTAATGCAATAAGCATAAAATCTCCTCTTGGCCAAATATGTAAAGCATTCTTATCTAATAAAAAAGTTCCGCTTTTAGCTGGAGGAATATGTAATTCTTTATAGTCATGTTCGATTTTATTATAACTATAGTCATGATCATACTGCACTACCATTTGCTTCCTAACGGCTGAAAAAGCTCCATCAGCTCCAATTATCAAATCAGATGTGACGGTTTGCTTTTGATTTGTATTAGTGTTTTCAAAAACTACACTTGCCTGCTCAAGGTTAGCTTCTACGCATTTCTCATTAAAATAAAGATTCGCTCCATTTTTTGCAGCCAATTTCATCATTAGTACATTTAATTGTGCTCTTGAAACAGAATAAATTGCCTGACCATCATTTCCGTAAAGTTGCTCTGTTAAATTACCTTTATCATCATGCATTATTCGTTTATACATAGGTATAGCAATTTTCATTACCTCAGCATCAACACCAACTTTTTTTAATGCGGTCAATCCCCTAGTTGAAAGTGCTAAATTGATAGACTTCCCTGCAGTAATAATCTCTGATCGCAAGTCATTTCTTCTTTCAAAAATAGAAACATTATAACCTCTCTTAGTCAAGTACAAAGCACACAAAGACCCTGCTAAACCTGCACCAACAATTGTAATTTTTTTCTCCATTATAGCTCTTCTTTTAGTATGGAATAAAAATTAAATACATCATGAAAACTATTGTAAAGTGGTATAGGTGCCACACGAATTACATCTGGCTCTCTCCAATCCGCAACTACTCCTTTTTCTGTAATTGCATCAAACAAATTTTTATTTCCATTTTTAACTCGGATAGAAAGCTGACAACCTCTTTCTTCTGGAGTAATAATTTCTATTCTATCGGTATAAATTGTATTCAATAAATACAATAAGTAGTTTGTTAATTCCTTAGATTTTGCAACTAATTTATCCATTCCCACCTCATCAAAAATAGAGAGGGAAGCACGAATTGCTGCCAAAGATAAAATTGGAGGATTACTCAATTGCCAACCTTCTGCCGATTGTATCGGATTAAAATCATCTGGCATTTTAAATCTATCTTCTTTGTTGTGTCCCCACCAGCCTGCAAAACGGTTTAAGTTTGTTGTGTGATGTTTTTCATGCACAAAAGCTGCTGCCACTGAACCTGGCCCTGAATTTAAGTACTTATAGGAACACCAAACTGCAAAATCAACTCCCCAATTATGCAATTCTAATTTTATGTTTCCTGCTGCATGAGCTAAATCAAAACCAACTTTTATTCCTTTATCCTGAGCTAATTTTGTGATTTTTTCAAAATCAAAAACCTGACCCGTATAGTAGTTTACTCCCCCTAACATAATTAATGCAATTTCATCTCCTTCTCTCTCAATTATTGCCAGAATATCTTCTGTTCTTATTGCAGATTCTCCATCTCTTGGTCTTAATTTTATAAGTGATGTTTCTGGAGATAAACTATGATGTTTTATTTGCGATTCTACTGCATAAATATCAGATGGAAACGCATCTCCTTCAATAATTATTTTATGTCTTTTTTCAGTAGGACGATAAAAAGAAACCATCATTAAATGCAAGTTTACCGTAAGGGTATTCATAGCGACTACCTCAGCAGGTTTTGCACCAACAATTTTAGCATAACTCTCGGTTAAAAACTCATGATAAGGCATCCAAGGGTTTTTAGCATGAAAGTGTCCTTCCACACCAAAAGTAGCCCAATCTTCCAACTCCTGATTTAAGAATTCTTTTGTGCGTTTTGGTTGCAATCCCAGTGAATTTCCACACATATAAATGTGCTCTTTTCCATTTTTTTGCAATGGAATATGAAATTCATTTCTGTAGTCTTTCAACTCATCTTTTGCATCTAATTCCAATGCAAATTCTGCTGTATTTTTACAATTCATTTATCTTATAAAGTATAGGTCTGCTAGGTGCTGCATCACTAACAAATGCAGGAATTTGCAGATTTAATAAATAAGCTCCATCTTCCAAAGAATCAGGAACAAATATCATTTCTGTTATCGTTTTATTTTGGGTATTTGGGTTAAACTCTTTTCCTGTAGTTTCCCAAAATATATTATGTGCAGATAGATGTCCATCATCAAATAATCTATCCACTGAAGGAGTATCCACCAACAAATGTTGCACTCCCAAACTCACTAAATATTCCATTGCTTCAATACTGAAAAAAGAAGGGGTTTCTTGCATATAATCTCTGCTTTTCTTTTTCTCAGAATTTGGATTTGTTCTGATAATAATTCCTTTTAAGAATTTAGAATTAACTCCATTGAGTTGAGTTTCTAAATCCTGTTTTGTAATTACTAAATCCTCCTTATTTAATTTGGGAGTATAATTTTCAGTTGTATTTTTTGGAGTTACAGAAACTAAAGTTGCAGGAATCATTTCATCTTTTAAAGAAGATAAAACTGAAATTCTCTCATCTGTAATATGACCAATACATTCAGTATGTGTACCATTACAATGTGGCGTAAAACTATAAGTTTCAAAATTACAAGGACCACCTTTACGAGTATCTCCAATAAATTGCCCATCTTGATAAGGTGATGAAATTGCCCTGTCGACACCATAAGTATTGGGCTGCTTTCCATTAAAATTTAAGGGAATAGAAATAGCATTTCCTTCAGAGAAATTGACTTCAACTTTTTTTCCTTCTATGTTAATAGTTGCCTTCAATTTATATGAAATCTTCTTTTTTCATATTTAACCAATTCAAAGCATTTCCTGATAGTAATTTTTCTTTTATATTAATTGGGTAAGGCATACCATGTATCAATTTTCCTGGCTCTAATTCACCAAGAGGAAAAGGATAATCTGTTCCTAAGGCCACTTTATCTTCACCCACTAATTCTACTAAGTACTCCAACATCTTATCATCATGCACCAAAGAATCTAACCAAAATTGTCCCAAATAATCTTTTGGATTTACATCATTATCTACTGCTACTAAATCTGGTCGCACATTAAACCCGTGCTCAATTCTACCGATAGTTGCAGGAAAAGAACCTCCACCATGTGCAAAGGCAACTCTCAATTTTGGAAACTTTTGAAACACTCCACTAAAAATCATGGAACAAATTGCAAGAGATGTTTCCATTGGCATCCCTACCAACCAAGGCAACCAATATTTATCCATTTTCTCCTTTGCCATCCACCACCAAGGGTGCACAAAAATACACATATCTAACTCCTCACATGCTGCATAAATTGGAAAGAAAGAAGGGTCATCTAAATTTAAATCATTGATATGAGATCCAATTTGAACTCCTTTAAAACCTAATTTTTTAGCTCTTTCTAATTCTTTAATTGCCATGTCAGTATTTTGCATTGGCAAATTTGCCAAGCCTACAAAACGATTAGGATTATCATCCACTACTTTTATTAAATCATCATTGATGAATTTAGAAATATCGGACCCATCTCTAGGGCTAGTCCAATAAGAGAACATAACCGGAACGGTAGATAAAACTTGAACATTAACATCTTGATGATCACATTCCTCTATTCTTACTTTAGGATCCCAACAGTTTGATTCTACCTCTCTGAAAAACTGATCGTTCATCATCATTTTGGCACAACAAGGCTTGTGGTGTTCTAATTGTACAAATTCTCCATATCCAAATCGTTTATTGAAGTTTGGAATATCCTTTGGAAGGATATGCGTGTGAATATCTATTGTAAATAATTTCTTCTTCATTATATAAATCTTTTATCTGCTTCCATAGTATGTCCGCAACTATTACAAGTTCTTTTATCTTCTGAACTATAAAAATCCTTAAATCTAGGTTGAAAATCCTTTTCTACATTCGTTAATTGGAAATAAGTGTCGTGTAGTGGCTCATTACATTTATCACAAAACCACATGAGTCCATCTCTTTCGTTTGCAGTTCTTTTGCACTCAATTACTAATCCTATTGAGCCTTCTGAACGCATTGGTGAATGAGGTACTTTTGCTGGTAAGAGGAAAACTTCTCCCTCTTTAATTGGTACATCAACTGCTTTCCCATCTTCTTGAATACGCACAACAATATCTCCTTTTATCTGATAAAAGAATTCTTCTGTTTCGTTATAATGATAATCCTTACGAGCATTTGGTCCACCAACAACCATAATAATAAAATCACCTGATTCGGTATACAAACATTTGTTTCCAACCGGTGGTTTTAATAAATCTTTATTGTCTTCTATCCATTTCAGGAAATTAAAAGGTTTTCTGATATTGCTCATAATTTTTATTTTTAGATGGTTGCTATTACTTTTAGTTCTATTGCAATAGGAGTAGGTAAACTCTTTATTTCAATAGTTGTTCTACAAGGTTGATTATCCTTAAAATACTCCGCATATATTTTATTATAGGTTTTAAAATCATCCTTCATATTGGTAAGAAAAACCTGAACATCTACAATATTATCCCAAGAAGAACCTGCATCTTCCAAGATAAAACGGATATTATCGAATACGGAATGACATTGCGTTTCTATATCATAACTTTCTATCTCACCACTTTCATTTAATGTTACCCCTGGAATATCTGTTTGTCCTGCCTTTCTTGGGCCTACTCCTGATAAATATAAAATATTACCTACTTTTCTGGCATGAGGATATAATCCTACTGCCCCAGGCGCTCTGTCTGAATTAAATTTATCTCCGTTCATTTATTTTATTCTTTTATACATATAATAATGTGGTCCTATATCTGAGATATCAAATAAATCTCCTATTTCTTGAAACCCGACAGAATGATAAAAAGGAACCGCTATAATTCTTGCATTACACCAAAGTAAATTACATTCTTTTAGTTTTAAAATCTGAAAAGCTTCTTGCATGATCTGTCTACCATATCCTTTTCGGAGGTAATTGGAATCTGTAGCCATTCCTCTTAATCTGTACGGATTTTTTTCTCGCATTTTATTTGTTTCTTCTGGATAGAAAGTAGCGCAACTCACAATCTTTTCTTCTATAGTAACTCCTAAATGAAAGGTGAGACTTTCATTGTCTCTATCATAGGATGTAGCTGAAAATTCTTTTCCTTGTCTTAGCATTTTATGTCTTAAAGGACGAATTTCTTCAGCATCAACTAATTTAATATTTGCAACTTGGTATTCCATTTTATATTTTAACACAAACATTTTTAGGCTCTGTAAAAAATTGTAGGGATTTAAATCCTCCTTCTCTTCCAACGCCCGAGTGTTTCATGCCTCCAAAAGGGATTCGTAAATCTCGTAAAAGCCATGTGTTAATCCACACAATTCCAGAGTCAATATTTGCAGCAACTCTGTGGGCTTTACTTATATTTTCGGTAAAGATAGATGCTGATAATCCATACTTAGTTGAATTGGCCATTTCCACTACTTCTTCTTCTGTTTTAAAAGGAATTAAGGAAACAACAGGTCCGAAAATCTCCTCTTGATTTATATCACAATCAGAAGAAAGTCCCTCAATAATTGTAGGCTGAACATAGTACCCATCTTTTAGCTCTCCTTCTAGTATTTCTCTTTCTCCTCCAATTAAAATATTTCCTCCTAAAGTTCTTGCTAATTCAATTTTTGCTAGTATTTTTTCCATATGATCCTTAGAAACTACTGCTCCTAAATTAGATGTAGTGTCTTTTGGATCACCTAATTTTAATTTTGATGTTTTAGTAACTAAAGCATCTCTAAATTTATCGTAAATTTCCTCTTGAACAAACAGTCGAGAACCACACAAACAGATTTGCCCCTGATTAGTAAATGCTGCACGAGCCGCCATACTAACGGACTTATCAAAATCAGCATCTGAAAAAATGATATTTGGATTTTTACCTCCTAATTCCAAAGAGAGTTTTTTGAACATAGGAGCCGTAACCGTTGCAATATGTTTTCCGGTAACGGTACCTCCAGTAAAGGAAACAATAGGAGTGTCTGGGTGAGTGGTAAGAGGGTCTCCTGTTTTACTTCCTAATCCGTGAACAATATTTAAAACTCCTTTTGGCAATCCTGCTTCAATACAAATTTTACTTAAGATGTAAGCGGTCATTGGTGTAACTTCAGAAGGTTTTGCGACTACTGTATTTCCTGCAGCAAGTGCTGGAGCAATTTTCCAAGTCAATAAATAAAGGGGTAAATTCCAAGGAGAAATACAAGCTGCCACTCCAATAGGTTGTCGCAAAGTATAGTTGATTGCCATACCGTCCATTTCGTGCATTTCAGAACTATCATGAAGGATTGCTCCTGCAAAAAATCGAATATTAGCAGGTGCTCTTGGGATATCCACATGAGCGGCTAAAGTTTCTGGTTTTCCATTGTCTTTACTTTCAGCTTTTATCAATTCATCTGAATACTTTTCAATCGTATCAGCTAACTTCATTAGGATATCAGAACGCTTTTGTTTTGGAGTTTTACTCCAACCTTTAAACGCTTCTTTGGCAGCTACTACTGCATTATCAATATCCTGCTTTTCAGAGTCTGGAATTAAAGAATATACCTCCCCGTTAGATGGATTGTAGTTATCTAAATAATTACCGTTTGTTGGTGCTACCAACTCTCCATTTATATAATTTAAAATCTTTTCCATTACAAGCTAGCTGTTCTACCACCATCAACTGGGAGGTTAATTCCGTTAATATAACTTGCTGCTGGGCTACATAAAAAAGCCACAGCATTTGCAGTTTCATATGCCTGTCCAAATCTATTAGCTGGCACAGATGATTTCATTGTGTTTGCAATTTCTTCTTCTGTTTTTCCTTGTACAGATGCTTTCTTTGTAATTAAAGTCTTCAATCGGTTAGTATCCGTAAATCCTGGTAATACATTGTTTACCGTAATTCCGTAAGCTCCTACTTCAATAGAAAGTGTTTTTGCCCAATTGGCAACTGCCGCACGAATAGTATTTGAAACTCCCAAACCTGGAATTGGCGCTTTTACTGATGTAGAAATGATATTAATTATTCTACCAAATCCTGCTGCTTTCATTCCTTTTACAACCTTTTGCACTAAAATTTGATTGTTGATTAAATGCATTCTAAACGCATCTTCAAAAAAAGAAGTTTCTGCATCAGTAATTGGACCTCCTGCAGGACCTCCAGTATTGTTGATTAGAATATGATAATCATCCGAAAGTGTATCTATTTTTTCTTTCAAACTATCTGAATCAGAAAAATCAATACATAAAAAAGAATGCGTTTGTCCTTGGGATTTATCTAATTCGTTTAACACATTCAAAAGTTTACTTTCGTTTCGGGCAATAAGGGTAATGTTTGCTCCTAATTTTGCCAATTCTATTGCAGATGCTTCTCCAATTCCTTGGGTACTTCCGCATACAATCGCATTTTTATTTTTTAAATCTAAGTTCATTTATTTTTATTTAGTAATACACTTTAAATATTCCTTATACTTCTCAGGATCCTTTACTACATGATCAAAAATATAAAGTCTAAAATCAGTAATATTGTTATTTTTCAACTTATCAATATCTGAATCAGTTAATCTAACAAAACAACTATACTCGAATTTAGCATTATTATTTACTCTAATACTTATATCTTTATCTTTCCATTGTATTTTCTCTCCATTATCTAGAAGCAAGATAACTCCTTTTCCATCAACAATAGTTGTAGACCCAATGGTCTTACAGCTTAGGTAGTATACAGTATTATTATTGTCAATAGTTTTTGTAAAAGATATATTATCTAATGAGGGAGTTCGATATGTTACTTTATCAGAAAACTTATCTGATTCTTCCATTATATCTTTACAGAAATATCCATCAGGATATGTTATTCCTCCTACAAATTCAAATGGAAATGTATGTTCAAATTTTGGTTGGTATTTAAAATATACTGTCCCTATTTCATTATTTGAAAGCTCTAAAATGTAATTGCCATATTTATATGGTTCAATATTAATTACAGTAAATACTTGATTAACTAATGATAAATATTTTGAGTTATAGCTTTCACAACAAGCATATTTCTTCTTTATTTTTTTATTTTTATAAAAATAATCATATCCATATTGTTGTAGTGACTCAGATTTTGGCAGAACCTTAATCTCTTTATTCAATAATAGCTCTACATTTTCGGCAGGAAATTGAGAATATCCAAATAAAGGGATAATCAATAGTAAAATAATTTTTTTCATAATCTTAATTTTTAAAGTTAAATCCTAAAGTATCTTTTATGTTTTTTGGTAATTCTGGCAAGTAAGAACGAGAAATCATCAATGTAGAAATATTTGCCAAGTCCGTAAATAACTTGTGTTTATCCACAGTTTGCTTTAAATATCCTTGTCCTGAACTTCCTCCAGTTCCAATTTTTTGTCCTAACATTTTTTCTACCATTTGTACATGACGGAACCTCCAAGTTGCAATTTTATGATCAAGTTCTACCAGACTTCTTAAAAACTGATATGGCAAATGCAAAATAGGTTGGTCTCGGTATAAATTAATTAGTAATGCCGACATAGTTGCTTTGTATGAAAGTGTCGTTTCCCCATCTTCCATTGCCTTATTATGATCTGCTTCAGAAAGCACTCTCGCAAAATATTTTTTGTTTTCTTCAATCATACGAATTCTGATTTCTCTATCGCTATCCGTTAAATTTGCTGCTTTAATTCCTGCAATTTCTTTATCTAACATTGCATTAACAGCTCTTTCATATTTTGCAGTAAAATCAAATCCTTCCATATTTAAAAACGGAATGCGTTCCAACCATTTTTCAACTAAATTAAACAAAGATTGATTTTCTTCTAAATCTAAAATTTCTTCCTTCTTTTCTCCTTCAAATTGTGCATGATATGGGCATCCTCCAAACTGATGCCTCTTTTTAATTTTAAGTCCTAACATTACTTCTAATTTTCGGAATTGGTGAGATTGAAAACCAGAAGCAGGGGAAAGTTGGTCTCTAAAATCTAAAAAGTCTAAAGAAGTCATAGTTTCTAAAATATCTAACTGACCAACAAGGGTAGTCATAATTTTATTTACTCTATCCATTCTTCTTACAATAACCCCAACATTGCTTTCATCAATTTTATCTTCCTTAAACAAATCCATTGCCGATTCTATTTCGTGCAATATTTGTTTAAACCACAATTCGTAAGTCTGATGAATGATAATGAATAGCATTTCCTCATGTGCAGCTCCTTTCCCTTCTCCACTTAAAGGATGTTGAGCATCAAGAACTTTATCAAGTTCCAAGTAATTTATATAGTGTACGGATGTTGTTTCTTCTGACATTATTTGAAATTTATAATGCAGTAAAAGTAAGCAATATGATTTAAAAAATCAAAAGAGAAATTGCTAAAAACAGATAGCCAAAAATACTGAGCGATTCTATCCAAAAAGAAAAATACATTTCTCCTTTACTTTCATCTGATTTTACAATAAAAATTGAAGCCATAAAATAGAGCAAAATTAATGCTAGTAATTTTGAGAAAATTAATGCATTTTGTGTGTATTGAAAAAACCCAATTATTCCACAAATAAATAGGACAATAAAAGCCATAAACCGAGCTTTTGAAGCTCCAAAAAATACAGGAATTGTTTGTAAATTATGAGTATCATACTTCAAATCCCTAATGTCAAAAGGGATAGTTATGGCGAAAACAAACAAAAATCGTGACATTAAATGCAAAACAACATTTTGTGTAATTAGGATGTTATTTTCAAATACCAACAACAACATAGTGCTCATTGTCCATACTAAAGAAATTATAAATATTTTACTAAATGGGATTTTTCTTAATCCGAACGGATAATGCAATGAAAGTACTCCTGAAAATACAATAGCTATTTGAGTAAGTATTTGTAATTGAAAAAAGAAATAACTACTCATTATTCCACTTAACAAAACAAATAAATAAAGCAACTTATTATTGGCTTGTAACCAATGTTTTCTAATATGATTTTCGCCTCTTTTTACTCTTACAATTCTTTGGAAATTATAAGTAAATATAGTAGCAAAAAATACAAATTTACTAATTTGATGATTTGCTGTTCCGAGCAATAATTCCGAACTCAAAGCCAAAGCAAGCACGCAAAATGCAACCCAAATATTACTAAAAACAAGAAGGCGAATAAATGATTTCACTTTGCTAAAATACAAAATCTAAATAACGATATTTACAATTCGTTTTGGCACCACAATTACTTTTTTAGGAGATTTTCCTTCCAAATAATGAGCTGTTTTTTCATGTTTCAGCACCTCAACTCCCACCTGTTCTTTTGTCATTGTAGCAGGCAAAGTAATTTTAAACCTCATCTTCCCATTAAACGAAACCGGATAATTTACCTCATTCTCTACTAAATAACTTGCATTAAATGTAGGAAAATCCGCCCCAGTAACTGAAGTTTCATTTCCTAAATTACTCCAAATTTCCTCAGCAATATGTGGAGCATAAGCCGAAAGTAAAACCGTAAAGTCTGAAATAATTTCTCTGTTATTACACTTTTGTTCAGTTAGCTCATTTACACAAATCATAAATGTACTTACCACAGTATTAAAAGAATGACGCTCAATTTCCTCCTCCACTTTTTTAATGGTTTTGTGCAATGTTTTATAGTTTGCTTTTGTTGGTGTTTCATCAGAAACTTCAAAATTATTTTCTGCATCATGTACCAAACGCCAGAATTTACGCAAGAAATTATGCACCCCATTTATCCCTTTCACATCCCAAGGTTTAAACTGCTCTAAAGGACCCAAAAACATTTCATACAAACGCAAAGTATCGGCACCAAAGTCCTCTACTAAATTATCAGGTGTTTGAACATTATATTTTGATTTAGACATTTTTTCTACTTCATGCCCACATAAATATTTTCCATCCTCATTTAAAATAAATTCTGCATCAGCATATTCTTCCCTCCAGTTTTTGAACTTTTCTAGATCTAAAACATCATTGTCTACAAAATCAATATCTACATGCAAACGAGTAGTTTTATGCTCTTTTCTTTTATCAAAACTTACAAAAGTATTGGTGTCCTTTATTCTGTAAACAAAACTCGACCTTCCTAAAATCATTCCTTGGTTAATCATTTTTTTGAATGGCTCATCAAAGCCAATAAATCCTCTGTCGTACAAAAATTTAGTCCAAAAACGAGAGTATAATAAATGTCCAACAGCATGCTCGGCTCCACCAATATATAAATCTACTTGCCCCCAATAATCTGACTTTTCTTTTGCACAAAACTCTCCCTCATTATTTGGGTCCATGTAGCGTAAAAAATACCAAGAACTTCCTGCCCAACCTGGCATAATATTAGTCTCCATTCTATCTCCTTCAAACACATTCCAATCCTCTTTTTTAGCTCTTGCTAATGGAGGTTCTCCTATTGAAGTTGGTAAATATTTATCTACTGTAGGCAAGGTTACATGCTTGTCATCTTCTAAAACATAAGCGGTTTCTCCCTTATAATATACCGGGAACGGTTCTCCCCAATATCTTTGACGGCTAAAAATAGCATCACGCAAGCGATAATTGATTTTACCTTTTCCAAAGCCTCCTTCTTCAATTTTAAAAATGGCCAAATTCATGGCTTTTTTAACTTTAAGTCTATTTAAGAAATCAGAGTTCGCAATTGTTACGCTTTTATCTTCATTTGCTTTTTCACTTACATCAACTCCCTCAAAAATATTGATGATTTCCAATCCAAAATGAGTCGCAAAATCCCAATCTCTTTGATCTCCACAAGGCACAGCCATTACAGCACCCGTTCCGTAAGAAGCTAAAACATAATCTCCTATCCAAACCTGAACTTTCTCTCCTGTAAACGGATGAATTGCATAGGCTCCTGTAAATACTCCTGTAACACTTTTATCTGCTTGCCTATCTCTTTCTGATCTTAGTTTTGCAGTATCTACATACTCCTCCACTTTCTCTTTTTGAGTATCTGTAGTAATTTTATTTACCAACTCATGTTCTGGTGCTAAAACCATAAAGTTTACCCCAAAAATAGTGTCAGGACGAGTAGTGAAAACTTCAATTTTATCTTCCAAATTTTCTATAGCAAAACTTACTGATGCACCTTTTGATTTTCCAATCCAATTCTTCTGAATTTCTTTTATGGAATCCGACCAATCTACCGTATCTAAACCTGAAATTAACCTATCCGCATAAGCCGTAATCCTTAATGACCATTGCTTCATTAATTTTTGTTCTACCGGAAAACCACCTCTTTCTGAAAGGCCATCTTTTACCTCATCATTAGCAAGTACGGTACCTAAACCTTCACACCAATTCACCCAAGTGTCCGATAAAAATGCCAAACGATAATTCAACAATATTTTTTCTTTTTCTGTATCCGAAAAACTATTCCAGTCCTCTGCAGAAAATTTTGGAGTATTATCATCACAAACTGCCTGAGAATTCAAATTTCCCTTCTTTTCAAAATAATCTATCAAGTCAGAAATTGGCATTGCTTTATCCTCCACATTGCAATAGCAGGAATTGAATAATTGCTTAAAAATCCATTGTGTCCATTTATAATAATTAGGGTCAGAAGTTTGCACTTCTCTACTCCAATCAAATGAAAAGCCAATTTGATCTAATTGTTTTCTGTATCTTTCTGTGTTATCTTTTGTTGCAACTGCAGGATGAATTCCTGTCTGAATAGCATACTGTTCTGTTGGTAAACCAAAGGAATCGTATCCCATAGGATGTAGAACATTAAACCCTTTTAATCTTTTATATCGAGCATACACATCAGAAGCAATATACCCTAGTGGATGACCAACATGCAAACCTGCTCCTGAAGGGTAAGGAAACATATCCAACACATAATATTTTTCTTTTGAAGGGTCCTCAGAAACTTTATAGGTTTCATTTTCTCTCCAATAGTGTTGCCACTTCTTTTCCAGCTCATTAAAATTGTAATCCATCTTATAATATTATTCAGTTTGCAAAGTTAATGAATAACATCAATTAGTAATTTGTATTTTTATATTTTAGCGAACTATATGAAATCAAGCAAGAACATATCATTAAATAGACGAATTTTATCGTCATCAGCTTCAGTTGTTATTAGCTTATCCCTTGTTTTATTTGTAGTTGGGCTACTAGGTTTAGTACTAATAAATGCACAAAGAGTTTCCAATTATGTAAAAGAAAATATTGGCTTTACTATAATGCTTAAAGAGGGGGTAAATGAAATGGAAATTATGAAATTCCAGAAAATTTTGGATGCTGCTAGTTTCGCAAAAAACAGCACTTTTATATCAAAAGAACAAGCTACAAAAGACCTACAGAGAGATTTAGGAGAGGATTTTGTTTCATTTTTAGGGTACAGCCCGCTTTTAGCATCTATTGATGTTAAGCTAAATGCAGCTTATGCAAATACTGATAGCTTAGGTGTAATTAAAACAGAATTGACTAAAAATACAGCTGTACACGATATTTTTTATCAAGAAAACTTAATTGACAAACTCAATAGTAATGTAAACCGACTCAGCTTCTTTTTACTTAGCTTTTGTCTGTTATTATTTGTTATTGCATTTGCTCTTATCAATAATACAATTAGACTTTCCGTTTATTCCAAACGATTTTTAATACGCACTATGCGCCTTGTTGGAGCAACTAATCGTTTTATTCAGAAACCATTTTTAGTTAAAGGAATATACCAAGGAATTTACAGCTCCATTTTTGCAATTTTTATGCTGATTGGCGCTATACAAATGATACAAAGTGAAACGGCAAGTATGCTAAATATTACTGACTTAAAAATTATTGGTCTTATTTTCATATTAATATTTATTTCAGGATTTTTACTCAGCTGGTTATCTACATTTTTTGCAGTACGAAAATTTATAAAACAAAACGAAAGCGAACTTTACAACTAAAACATTACCTATGGATTTTGCATTTAAAAAAAAGAATTACATTTTATTATTTGTCGGTTTAGCATTTATGGCTAGCGGACTAATTTTAATGATTGGAGGGGGATCAGAAGATCCTACAAAATTTTCTGATGAGATATTTAATTTTCAAAGATTAACACTTGCACCTATTTTATTAGCAACTGGCTTTGTAATTGAAATATTTGCTGTAATGTACAAAGGAAAAGAAGTTTAATAAATGGAAATTATTAATGCTATTATCCTTGGAATTATCCAAGGACTAACTGAGTTTTTACCCGTTAGCAGTAGTGGTCATTTAGAAATAGCGAAAGCAATATTAGGTGAAAATAAAGTTGGACAAGAAAGCCTACTTATGACAGTAGTACTTCATTTTGCAACTGCCCTATCTACAATTATCATTTTCAGGAAAGATCTAGTAGAAATATTTTCTGGATTATTTCAGTTCAAAAATAATGAGTCCTTTCAGTTTTCATTAAAAATTGTTTTATCCATGATACCTGCTGCTTTAGTTGGTGTATTTTTTAATGATGAAATTGAAGCCCTTTTTGGAGGTGCTTTAACTTTAGTTGGAGGAATGCTTATCATTACTGGTCTGCTATTATTGCTAGCTGATAAAGCAAAACCTTCAGCAAAACAAGTAGGAGTTAAAGATGCTATACTTATTGGAATATCACAAGCTATTGCTATTCTTCCAGGAATTTCTCGTTCAGGGGCAACTATATCAACTGCTGTACTTTTAGGAATTGATAAAGAGAAAGCAGCAAGATTTTCATTTTTAATGGTTGTACCCTTAATATTTGGAAAAATGGCTAAGGATATTTTATCAGGAGAAGTTTCAACAACTGACACAAACTTTTTAGCACTATTTATTGGCTTCATTTTTGCTTTTTTAACAGGAATGATTGCTTGTAAATGGATGATTAAATTAGTTAAAAGTAGTCAGCTTAAATACTTTGCTTATTACTGCTTTGCTATTGGAGGTATTGTAATAGTAACATCACTTCTATAAGTATGGAAAATTTCCCTGAAATGGTAGAGGATTTTTTAGCTGGGCAAATTCTTTTAATCAACAAACCCTTAGGATGGACTTCCTTTGATGTTGTAAAAAAGATAAAAAACCTCATTCGCACAAAGTACAGTTTAAAGAAAATAAAGGTTGGGCATGCTGGTACTTTGGACCCTTTAGCAACTGGATTACTTATTGTGTGTACAGGCAAATTTACTAAGCGAATTACTGAACTTCAAGGACAAGAAAAAATATACAATGGCAACATTACTTTAGGAGGAACTACTCCTAGTTATGATTTGGAAACGGAAGTAGATACTATTTTTGAAACCAAGCACATAACAGATGAGTTAATTAAAGCAACTACCACCCAGTTTACTGGAGATATAGACCAAAAACCACCTATCTTTTCTGCTTTAAAAAGAGGTGGAGAACGCTTATATGAAAAAGCAAGAAGAGGAGAAAGTATAGAAATTGAAAGCAGAAAAGTAAGCGTTCATTCTTTTGAAATTACTAAAATAGAAATGCCAAAAGTAAGCTTTGAAATAAAGTGCAGTAAAGGCACATATATCCGATCAATAGCTTACGATTTTGGAGCTGCATTAAAAAGTGGAGCTCACCTTTCAAAACTATGCCGAACTGCAATTGGTGATTACCAATTAGCAAACGCACTAGATATAGCTGAGTTTGAAAAGCAACTAAATAGCTAATCACTTGACTTCCGCTTGCCAATGCTTTATATTTGCCGGCTTAAAATTACTCCCTTCAGGAATTTCCTAAAGGTATAAACCAAAACCCAAATCAGATGAAATATAAATTGTCAATGTTTAAGTTTGACTTAGCTCAAACAAGAATCCCTACAAAACCTATTGAAAATCGTGAAGATGCAAAACTAATGGTTGTACACAGGTCAACAGGAGAAATTGAACATAAAAATGTTTCTGATCTTAAAGATTATTTTGATGAAGGAGATGTAATTGCAACTAATAATACTAAAGTTTTCCCAGCAAGATTATATGCTAATAAAGAGAAAACTGGAGCAATGATTGAAGTATTCTTACTTAGAGAATTGAACCAAGAAAACAGACTTTGGGATGTATTAGTTGACCCAGCAAGAAAAATTAGAATTGGGAATAAATTGTTCTTTGGTGAAAATGATGAATTAATTGCTGAGGTAATTGACAACACAACTTCAAGAGGAAGAACTTTGCGTTTCTTATTTGATGGTACACATGAAGAATTTAAAGAAACTTTAACTGCTTTAGGAAAAACTCCACTTCCAAAACACATTGACAGAGAGCCAACAGAAGAAGATACTGAGCGTTTTCAAACTATTTATGCTAAACATGAAGGTGCTGTTTCAGCACCTACTGCAGGAATGCATTTTAGTAAAATACTGATGAAACAAATGGAGCTAAAAGGAGTTGAATTTGCTGAAACTACACTACATGTTGGTTTAGGTACTTTTAATGAAATTATGGTAGAAGACCTTTCAAAACATAAAATGGAGTCGGAAGAAATTATCATTACAGAAGAAGCTGCTGGAAAAATAAATAAGGCAAAAAATACTGGAAGAAAAATTTGTGCTGTTGGTACAACTGTAATGCGTACACTAGAAAGTTCAGTATCAACTAAAAGTGAAGTTATTGCTTATAAAGGTTGGACAAATATCTTTTTATTCCCACCACACACCTACCAAATTGCAAACTGTATGCTAACTAATTTCCATTTACCAAAATCATCTTTAATGATGCAAGTTGCAGCATTTTCAGGTTTGGATTTATTAAAGAAAGCTTACAAAGAAGGAATTAAGAAAAAATATAACTTCCATACTTATGGAGATGCAATGTTAATTCTATAATATGCAAAAAGTTGCTTTAATAGTTGCTGGAGGAAAGGGGATGCGCATGAATGTTGAACTTCCAAAACAGTTTTTACTATTAAATAACTTACCCATTTTAATACACACTTTAAAACAATTTTCTCATTTTGAGGAAATTGTTTTGGTTTTACCCAAACTGCAATTTGAGTATTGGAACAACCTATGCAGCACCTATAACTTTAAGCAAAAGCACACATTAGTTGCTGGTGGTGAAACAAGATTTCACTCTGTGAAAAATGGCTTATCCGAAATTGATGACAATTCTATTGTTGCTATTCATGATGGGGTTCGCCCACTTATTTCCACCTCATTAATCGACAGCTTAGTTGCTGAAACAAAAAATGGAGTTGGAGTAATTCCTATTGTCCCTTTAAAAGATTCTATCCGAAAAGTAGAAGGGAAAAATTCTGTTCATGTTGATAGAAGTAACCTATATAAAGTACAAACACCACAATGCTTTTTAAGTGCTGATATAAAGCAAGCATACAAGCAAGAATTTACGGATGATTTTACGGATGATGCCTCAGTATTTGAAGCAAATGGAGGGGGGATAAATACGCTTTTAGGAGAAGAAAAAAATCTAAAAATTACTACTCAAGAGGATTTAAAGATTGCTAATCTATTTAAAGAATAACTTTCTTTAATTCCAAATTATCAATCAAATTTACTCCTGGAATTTTTCCTTTTTCAAAAGTTCCTAATGTTGAAAACTCCAAAGCTTCCGCTCCATTTTTACAAGCGATTTTAAGTAGCGTATTCAAATCAAAATCTGAATTTTCTTGTATAACTTTAAGTTCTTCTAAAATAGAAAGGCTATCATTTGAAGCTAAACTATCTGTACCAACACATAATTTATCCGAATCAAAAATACTGTAATCAGGAAGAGTATCTTCAATATACAAGTTTGCTTTTGGGCAAGTGCACCAATAAGTTGAATACTTATTTTTTATACTCCAAGCAATATCCTCTTTACTAGTAAATGTATTATGAACCAGTAATATATTTATCTGTTTCGGCATTTGTGAAAGAGCAGTTACTAATGCTGATTTACCACTAGTATACAACTTTCCAAAATTCTTCAAAAAACCATATAAATCACCACTACCTTTCTTAAATAATTCATCCTCTGATTTTGTCTCTTGATTATGAATACAAATAGGCTCTCCTGAATTATGACTTTTTAATAACGAAAATAATTTCTCAGAAACAGAGTAGGTAGCATGCGGCACTAAAGAACAAGGCTTTGGAGCCTTATTTATTATTGATTGACCAAAATGAAACACCTCAACAGCTTTCTCTGAGTTTGTTGCAAAAACTTCAACAAAAGTATGATACTTAATAGTGCTCTTTTCTTTTACAAAAAAAGAATCACTTGTATTTGAAATATCTCCAACCCCAACTATTCCTCCTTTATACATCATGGCATCAGCTCTCTCAATTGCAAGTTTCATTTTTGAAGTTTCTAAAACTCTTTGTTCAGGTATCTTGGCAATAAAATTAGGAAGCCCTGTATGTTTAGGTAGTTTCCCAAGCATATGCGAGAGTTCCAAATGGCAATGTGCATTCACAAATCCAGGACAAAGTATTCCTTCAAATACTTCTAGTTTTTCTTGAGGAACATCACTTCTATTATTAAAAATAGCCATTACCTCTCCATCATCAGAAATCTGCAATACTCCTTCTTTTATAGGGGCAATATGTAAAGGATATAAATAATCGGCCATTAAAAATCTCATAGCACAAAAGTAATATATCTTTGCAAACGAAATGGAAGAAAAAAAAGACATCAGAAATATAAGTGTAGAGGACTTACAAAAGTTCTGTGCAGAACATAAATTACCAAAATTCAGAGCCAAGCAAATACAAGAATGGTTATGGAAGAAAAAAGCAGTTTCTTTTGATGAAATGACTTCACTTTCAAAAGATATGCGTGATTTATTTGCCGAGCATTTTACCATTAATGCTGTAAAAATTCATAAAGGAGAAAGAAGTATTGATGGAACTATAAAGTATAGTTTACAACTACACGACAAATTATTAGTTGAAGGAGTTTTAATCCCATCTAAAAATAGATTAACTGCTTGTGTATCTTCACAAGTTGGCTGTAGTTTAGCTTGTGAATTTTGTGCAACTGGAACTTTAAAATTAGCTAGAAACTTAACAGCTGGAGAAATTTATGATCAAGTGTTTATCCTAAATGAAGAAGCTATTTCAAACTTTGGGAAACCATTATCTAATATTGTATTTATGGGAATGGGAGAGCCTCTCTTAAACTACAATGCATTACTAGAAAGTATTAACCTAATTACAACTGAGAAAGGTTTGGGAATGTCTCCAAAACGAATTACGGTTTCAACAGCAGGAATTGCTAAAATGATAAAAAAACTAGCTGATGATGCGGTGCGTTTTAATTTAGCAATCTCTCTGCACTCTGCAAGTGATAGCAAAAGAGATATTCTTATGCCTATCAATCAGAAAATTAATTTGAAAGAACTTAGGGATGCTGTTCGATATTTTTATGATAAAACAGGAAGTAGAATTACTTATGAATATATTTTATTCAAGAACTTAAATGATAGTATTGAAGATGCTCAAAAACTAGCACAATTTGCTAAAGCAAGTCCTTGTAAAATAAACCTGATTGAATACAATACAGTTGAAAACCTTCCTTATGAAAAATCCTCCAATAGAGTTACCGATAACTTTATGAAATATTTAGAGGAACGCAACATACTTGTTACACTTAGGAAAAGTAAAGGAAAGGACATTAATGCTGCTTGTGGGCAATTGGTAAATAAACTGCAATAAACTATGTTTATTTGTTGATGTGTTTATTCGTTTTTTGAAAAGATAAGGAATAATAAATTTTCTATTAAACAACTCATCAGTTAAACAAATAAACAAGCATAAATTGTATATTCGCACTTCTAGTTTACACCTATTTTGTCAATACTAAAAAATATAAAAGCTCCTATTAAGGATGAGATGAATTTATTTGAACAAAAGTTCAAAGATTCCTTAAAAAGCAATGTTTCCTTACTAGATAGAATAATGCATTATATTATAAAGCGAAAAGGGAAGCAAATGCGTCCTATGTTCGTTTTTTTATCTGCTAAACTTTTTGGGAAGTTTGAAGAAAATACCTATCGTGCAGCCTCAATGATTGAACTATTGCACACCGCTACTCTAGTGCATGATGATGTAATTGATGAAGCCAACTTCAGAAGAGGGTTTTTCTCCATAAATGCACTTTGGAAAAATAAAATTGCCGTTTTAGTAGGTGATTTTTTATTGAGTAGAGGTTTATTATTAGCTGTGAAACATGAGGAGTTTGAGCTTTTAAAAATAATGAGTACTGCCGTACAGGATATGAGTGAAGGAGAGCTTTTACAAATTGAAAAAGCAAGAAAACTTGACATCACTGAAACAATATATTTTGATATTATCCGCCAAAAAACTGCAACCTTAATTGCTGCTTGCTGTGCGAGTGGAGCAAACTCTGTAGGGCAAAATAAGGAGATAATAGAAAAAATGCGCTTATTTGGAGAAAAAGCAGGAATTGCTTTTCAAATAAAAGATGATTTATTTGACTACACCCAAAGTCCGTTAATTGGAAAGCCAACAGGGATTGATATTCGAGAACAGAAGATGACACTTCCCTTAATCTATACTTTAAATACTGTAGATAAAAAGCTACAAAACTACATCATTAATATCATAAAAAACCACCATAAGAACGACACAAAAGTAGCTGAAGTAATTGCTTTAGTAAAAGAAAATGGTGGATTAGAATATGCTGAGGAAGCTATGCATAATTATCATAATGATGCAATTGAAATACTAAATCAGTTTGAGGATAATCAGGCAAGAAAATCCTTAACCTTATTGTTGGACTATGTTGTAAACCGCAAGAAATGATTCCAAAGGAAACCATAGATTTAATATTTGAAACTGCTCGAGTTGAGGAAGTAGTTGGAGATTTTGTCTCTCTTAAAAAAAGAGGAGTTAACTATATTGGAAATTGTCCGTTTCACAATGAAAAGACTCCTTCATTTACAGTATCTCCAACCAAAGGGATTTATAAATGTTTTGGTTGTGGAAAAGGAGGAAATAGCATCAATTTTGTAATGGAAATTGAGCATTTTAATTATCCTGAAGCTTTAAAATTTATAGCAAAAAAGTATAATATTGAAATTGAGGAAGAAGAGTTAACTTCCGAACAAGTAGAACGCGCAAATGAAAAAGACAGCCTGTTTATTGTATCTAATTTTGCAAATGATTATTTTCAGGACATGCTCTGGAACTCAGAAGAAGGAAAAGCAGTTGGGTTAAGTTACTTTAAAGAAAGAGGATTTACTGAAGACACCATAAAGAAATTTGAGCTAGGATACAACCCTAAAGCAAAAGACGCATTTAGTAAAGCTGCACTTAAAAAGGCTTACGATAAAGAGGTGCTAGTATCTTCAGGGTTATCATTAATTAACGAAAGTTCTGGGCAAATAGTTGACCGATTTAAAGAACGAACTATGTTTCCTATTCAGTCCTATTCAGGGAGAACTTTAGGTTTTGGAGGAAGAGCTTTCAATCCCAATGCAAAAGCGAAATATCTTAACTCCCCAGAAACATTAATTTATCATAAGAGCAAGGTTTTATACGGATTAAACTATGCTAAAAATGCAATTGGGAAAGAGGGACTTTGCTATATTGTTGAAGGCTACACGGATGTAATTTCCATGCATCAAAATGGAATAGAAAATGTAGTTTCAGCATCAGGAACTGCCTTAACACTAGAGCAAATAAAGCTCATCAATCGTTTAGCTCAAAATGTAGTTTTACTTTTTGATGGCGATAATGCAGGAATAAAAGCCACTTATAAATCAATAAATATGATTTTAAAGGAAGGCATGAATGTTAAAATTGCTGCCTTTCCTGAAGGGGACGACCCTGATTCATTCTCCAAGAAATTATCTACAGAGGAATTCAAACAATTTCTTGATTCTGAGGCAATTGATTTTATTGATTATAAAATTAAAATTTCTGAACTAAACGCAGTTTCTGACCCAACTAAAATAACTAGCATTAAGCGTGATATTATAGAGTCAATCTCTTGTATTCCTGATAGCTTAAACCGCACGCAATACTGTAAAACCTATAGCCGAAAACTAGATATTGCTGAAGAAACTCTTCTGAGTGAGGTTGCTAAAGCAAGAGCAAATATAAGTTCTGCTACCCCTGTTATTACAAGAACAGCAGTTAGTCAGCAAACCAAAAGTAAACCGAAAGAAAAGCTAAGGACTACTGGAAAATTATTTAAATTAGAAGAGGAGGTTTTAAGGATTTTAATCAATTATGGAAATGAAATTTTTACTACTGATGAGGAAGAACAAGAAAGTGTAGCAGCCTTAATAATTAGTGACCTTGAAGCTGACAATATTTCATTTACAAATTCTGATTTTAATAGTATTTATCTTGAAATAATTTCCCTTATTGAAAAAACAGGAAATATTGATTTACAGTACTTTATTAATCATCAAAATCAAGAGATTAGCCAAAAAGCAATTGACCTGATAAGTAATCCTCACAGCATTAGTAATAATTGGGAAGAAAGGCATAAAATCTATACTGGAAGGGAGGATGAGAAAATGCGAAAAACTACTGAAAAAGCAATTTTATCATTAAAAAAAGGGCATGTTGATAAACAAATAAAAGAGCTACAAGAGAGAATAAAAACTGGGAATATTGACACTGAAGGCATCAAACTTTTAAGTCATCTTACTCAAATAAAAACTCAAATTGCTAAATCCTTAGGAAGGAATATTGGATAAAATTTGAAAAGAGGAAGTTAAGGTTAGCTACTCGGTTTTAAATCTCTCAGTCTCATCTGCAAACTTTTTCTGCCATTCCATTCATTTTCATCAATAGAATAACACACATCAAAAGTTTGATTGTCTTTTATATTTTCAAAGCAATCTCCCATACCGAAACCAATTCCAGCAATAGAACCATTAATTCTTTTAGCATTGATTCTTAGGTGGGTTTTATCCGCTCCAACTTGCTTTCCATAACCATTATCCACTACCCCTTTACTTACAAAAATAGGCGATAAATTCTTAGGTCCGAAAGGTGAAAACTGCTTTATTATTCTATATAATTTATCATCAACAGCATCAATATCAATAACCTTATCAATATTAATTTTTGGCGTAAGCTGGTCGTCAGTTATAGTGTCGCTAACTGCTTTTTCAAACTCTTCAATAAATTGTGGTAAATTTTCTTTTTTAATACTCAATCCTGCAGCATATTTATGTCCTCCAAACTTTTCGCATAGATGGGAACATTTTGCAATTGCACTATACAAATCAAAATCATGTACAGAACGAGCAGAACCTGTCAGAATTCCATCTTTTTCAGCCAAAACAATGGTAGGTTTATAATAATTTTCAATCAAGCGTGAGGCAACAATTCCAACTACACCCTTGTGCCAATTTTCACTGTGCACAACAGTTGATTTTTTGCTTTTATCAATCATTTCCAAAGCCTCCTTGGTGATACTTTGGTCTAAACCTCTTCTGGCAATATTATTCTCCTCAATTTTATCAGCAAACAATTTAGCTTTTAAATAGTCCTTCTCTACTAAAATTTCAACTGCTTTTTTAGCATGCTCAATTCTACCAGCTGCATTTATCCTAGGAGCAACCCCAAACACAACATCAGTTATTGTTACATCTTTTGTTTTATTAGCTACCTCCATTAAAGCCTTTAATCCAACCCTAGGGTTTGAATTAATTTGCTGCAAACCATAAAATGAGAACACTCTATTTTCGCCTGTCATTGGCACAATATCTGCCCCAATACTTACAGTAAGCAAATCCAAATACTCCATAATTTCTGAAAAATCAATGTCATTTTTTTGGCTAAAAGCTTGAATTAATTTAAAGCCTACTCCACAGCCTGAAAGCTCTTTATAAGGATAATCACAATCTGTTTGTTTTGGGTTAAGAATAGCTACTGCCTCAGGAATTTTATCTCCCGGATGATGATGATCACAAATAATAAAATCAACTCCTTTTTCATTTGCATAATCAACTTGGTTAACGGCACGAATACCACAATCTAAAGCAATGATTAATTCAAAATTATTTTCCTTAGCATAATCAATTCCCTTTAAGGAAATTCCATACCCTTCCTCATATCTACAGGGAATATAATACTCTATTTCAATCTCTTGTTTTTGAAGAAATGAATACATCATTGCTACTGATGTAGTACCATCTACATCATAATCGCCATACACCAAAATTTTCTGACTTTTAGCAATTGCCAGTTCAATCCTATCTACTGCATTTTGCATACCTTTCATCAAATAAGGATCATGCAAATGAGAAATTTCAGGACGAAAAAATAACTTTGCCGCATCAAAAGTAGAAATGCCTCTTAACACTAATAAATGTGCTACAATTTCAGATACATTCAGAGCTTTTGCTAATTCCGAAACAACTGTATCATCTGAGCTTAGTATATTCCAATTTTTTTGCATTATTTACGCATTATTTTGGTTTGAGTAAGGATAGAGTATTTATGAATTAAAGCAAATATTTCCTCAACCATTTCTTCATCTAAACCTAATAATTTTGCATTTTCTTTTCTTGTTGACAAAATTTCAAACCATCTTTCAATTTGAAAAATAGTTAATTTATTTTCATTTTTAAAATCTGCAATTTGTTTCACAATATCTTTTCTGCTATTGAGTAATTCTATAATATTCTTATCAAATTTATCTATATGATTTCTGAAATTTAATAGCTGATCTTTAAATTGTTCATCTCTTAATTTAGTATCTCTCAACACTAAATTTTGCATGATATTTTTTAATTTTTCTGGGGTAACTTGTTGCTCGGCATCACTCAATGCTAAATGAGGATTATTATGGGTTTCAATCATCAATCCATCCAAATTAATATCCATTGCTGTTTGGGCAATATCTTCAATTAAAGTTGCTTTTCCTGCAATATGACTTGGGTCGCAAATAATTGGTAAATCCCTAACTTCTTTTCTTAATTTTATTGGCAATTCCCACTTAGGATCATTTCTGAAAACTGATTTTTCATAGCTATAAAATCCTCTATGAATTGCTGCCAATTGCTTAATACCAACATTATTTAATCGTTCAAATGCACCCATCCATAAACCTAATTCAGGGTGTATTGGGTTTTTTACAAAAACAGGTATATCAACTCCCTTCAATGCCTCAGCAATTTCCTGCACATAAAAAGGATTTACAGTTGTTCTTGCACCAATCCAAAGCATATCAATTCCTGCTTCAAGACATAACTCTACATGCTTTGCAGTAGCAACTTCAGTGGTAACTTTTAAGTTTGTTTCTTGCTTTACCTCCTTCATCCAGGCTAGTGCTTCTGTTCCTATACCTTCAAATGAATTAGGTTTTGTTCTTGGTTTCCATACTCCTGCTCTAAAAACATCAGCAGTTCCTTCAACTAATTTTGCAATAGCTAATAATTGCTCTCTTGATTCAGCACTACAAGGACCAGCAATCAAATAAGGTTTTTTATTTATAAATTTTTTAATCTCCATTATTTTCCTGCAACTATTATTACAAACTCTCCTTTAGGTTTTTTCTCTTCAAAATATTCTTTTACCTCTTTCATAGATCCCCTTTTTGTTTCTTCAAACATTTTTGATATTTCTCTTGAAACGGAAACCAATCTGTCTTCTCCAAAATATTCAGCAAACTGACTTAATGTTTTTACAATTCTATGTGGAGACTCATAAAAAACCATACTCCTTTCTTCTTCAGCTAATATTTTTAATCTTGTCTGCCTTCCTTTTTTCACAGGTAAAAAACCTTCAAAAATAAATTTATCTGATGGTAATCCTGAATTTACTAAAGCTGGGACAAAAGCTGTTGCACCCGGTAAGCAATCTACTTCAATTCCTTCTTTCACACATTCACGAACCAATAAAAAACCAGGATCAGAAATAGCAGGAGTTCCTGCATCAGAAACAAGGGCAATCGTTTCCCCAGCTTTCAATCTAAGAATCCATTTTTCTAAAACCTTATGTTCATTATGCATATGAAAAGCTGCTAAAGGAGTATCAATTTCATAATGAGAAAATAGTTTTTTTGTTGTTCTGGTATCTTCTGCTAAAACTATATTCACCTCCTTTAAAAGGCGTAATGCTCTAAGGGTTATATCCTCCAAATTTCCTATTGGAGTAGGTATTAAATATAATTTTGACATCTTACAAATTTATAGGAATAAAGGATATATCTCTAATTTTGGACTAATTCTTATTGTGGGTGCAGGAAAATGGAAATAATTCAACCAATGTTTTACCTTTTTTCCTGTTGGACTATTCCACTTTTTTAAAAGTTTAGGAACATCATAATCCAAAGCAATATACCATTCATTATTCCCTCCCATCTTTGTGTTACTTGAATTTAGGAACTGATTATCATCAATCCCAAACCCTACGGCAACATTTAACCAATCGGGCCAACAACAAGTTTCTACAAAATGATTCACATCAAAAGTTAGCCAATAGGTTTGATTAGGATAATCATCTTGCCAAGCATATTTATTAGGTTCTTTTCCCCTTTGCTTATCCAAATCCCAATAGATATTAGAGCGTTTATAATAAGACATTTTAAAATTTATTGCTTTAAAATCATCATTATAATATTGAGCAACTAGCCAGAAAGCACCCATTGATCCCATAGCTAAATCCCATTTACTAAAACCCCAATGAGGAGCATAAGCATCTTTCATTTCAATTGCTAATTGTAACCCAGAACCGAATGCTGCACCATACCAAAGAGATTGGCTTTCATTCATTCCTGTCCACCTAAATGAACTAGAAAAAAGATCAGCTGCATATAATCCACCCATAAAATGCCCTGCTTTATCAACATTTAACGCATAAGTTAAATCAGCTCCATCATCAAAAGAAAATGTTGATTGTTTATCTGACCACCATGCATTTTCAACATACAAATACGAGCCACCTAAAGCAGCTGCCAAACTACTACTTACAATCAAAACTCTTCCTGAATTAATTTTTGTAGTATCCGATTTTCCAAATATATTTATTGAAAAAGATAGTACTAGAAGAGATAAAAACAAACTTTTAAAATTCATAAAAAATGGAATTGCTTTTTATACTTTTGTTAGCAAACTTAATAAAACAAATTACGCTAAATGTTTTTAGAATCACAAATAAATCATCCTATACAAAAAGGAAGTATTGAGGTAATTTGTGGTTCTATGTTTTCTGGCAAAACAGAAGAACTATTAAGACGATTGAAAAGATCTCAATTTGCAAAATTAAACATAGCTGTTTTTAAACCTGAAATTGATAAGCGATACGATATTCAAAAAGTAGTTTCTCATGATGAGAACACAATACAAGCTACACCTGTTGATTCTGCTAATAATATTCTGAAATTAGCTAATAAGGCACAAGTTGTTGCAATTGATGAAGCTCAATTTTTTAACAATGATTTAGTTGCTGTGGTGAATGAATTAGCAAATACTGGAGTAAGGGTTATTATTGCAGGCTTAGACATGGATTTTCTAGGTAAACCTTTTGGAGTGATGCCACAAATTTTAGCAATTGCTGAGCATATAACAAAAGTACATGCAATCTGTATTGATTGTAATGGGATTGCAAACCATTCCTACAGAAAAACTACCGACACTGCTCTTGTAAAAATTGGCGAAAAAGAAGAATACAAGCCTTTATGCAGAAGTTGTTTTTCCGAGAAAATGAAATAGGCTATGGAAATTACTCATGAAACCATATTAGAGGTAAATACTAGTTATTTAAAAAGTAATCTTGATTACCTAAAAAGTAAGTTAGCAGCTAATACTAAAGTTATTGCTGTCGTAAAGGCTTACGCTTATGGGCATGGAGATATTGTGCTTTCCAAAAAATTGGAATCATTAGGGGTGCATGCACTTTGGGTGGCTGATTTTGAAGAAGGAAGTCGCTTAAGAGAAAGTGGTATTAATATTCCAATTATTATTGCAAACCCAGGAACAAAAAGCGTACAGAAAATTATAGCTAATAAGCTTGATATTGTAATTTACAACTTTAAATTACTGAAATTATATGGAGAACTAAATACTGAAATCAACATCCACATTAAATTCAATACAGGGATGAATCGCTATGGGTTTAACCCTGATGAAATAGAGCTACTTGCAGAAACACTAAAAAAATACCCAAAACTAAAACTGCAAAGTATTTGCTCACATTTAGCTGCTACTGACAATCCTGAAAAAGATGACTTTACCAAGGAACAATTTACCAATTTTGAAAATATATGCACTTCATTTTTCACACTCCTTGGACATAAAGTTGACCGTCATATTTTAAATACAAACGGAGTATTAAGATTCGCAAATAAAGAATATGAAATGGTACGCCTTGGAATTGGTCTTTATGGAGTTTCAGATGATAAAAACCTACAACAAATCAGCACTCTAAAAAGTGTTATTTCACAAGTAAGGTCTATTAAAAAAGGAGAGGGGGTTGGCTATGAATCATCTTTCACAGCTAATAAAGACATGAAAGTTGGAATTATTCCTTTTGGCTATGCAGATGGACTGAATAGAAAATTGAGCGAAAAAAATGGAACAGTTTTAGTGAATAATATTTCTTCCCCTATCCTTGGAAAAATCAGCATGGATTCCTGTACAATTGACTTAAGTAATACCGGAGTTAAAACAGGAGATGAAGTTATTATCTTTGGTAAAGAAAATACCGTTTTATCAATTGCTAAAAAATTAGAAACAATCCCTTATGAGATTTTTTCTACTCTAAACAGAAGAATCAAACGAGTTTATTCTTCTTGATATTTACTATAAATAGTATACATAAAAATATAGCAAACTGTAAGAGTAAAAATAAAAAAGTAGGAATCAACAAGCATCAAAAACATAAAAGATAGTGGGAGTAAAGCCCTATGAATTCCATATTGCTTTTTAAGCAATTCCTTTATTTGATGATAAAAGATAGATAGCAATAATATAAGCCCTAATATCCCTAATTCAAACCAAACATATAAATAATTATTATGAGGTGTTGTGTGTGTATAAAACAAATAATCTGAATCAACTTCATTATTAAAAATTGTACCAAAACTTCCTGTTCCGTAACCAAGTATCGGGTTTTTTAATATCTTTCTCACAGATTCCTTAACAAAAACATATCGTATATCCTCTACGCCTCCTTTTCCCTTTATTCCTTTATTAACAACAATGCTACTTAACATATCTACTCTACCTTTATACTCTGAAGAAGTATGATACATTGCAGCCTGAAAAGTAATAAAGAGAAATAATATCATTATTAATCTCATATAGTTCTTATAATTATAAAACAAAATATAACAAAGTGAAACTATAATCATTAGTATTTGTCCTGCCCTACCTAGTTCTGTAAAAATACTATAAGCGTAAACCAAAAGCATTACCACAAACAAAGCTCTGTACCTTACTTTCCCTTCTAAAAGTAGAAATAAGATAATACAAGAAGAAAAAAACAATAACACATTATGATAGTTATAAGGCAAGAATGCCGAGACTCCCCACTTATACTTCATAAAAAAAATCAATTCATATAATGGCTGAATAATATTGTAGTTTATTAAAATAGCTAGAATTGCTGCAATAAAATTTATTCCTAAAAATGCCATTACTGCCCTTTTAATCGTTTTTTGCTTCAATTCCATGCTTAATAAAACAGGGAAAATAAGTAATAAGGCTAGTCTTTGAAATTGCCATTCTGCATTCAAATGATTATCTCCCCAAAGCATGCCCAAAGCATACAATCCTATTAATGCAAAAATAGAAAGCATCCATTTTGATGACTTTATAAAGTCAAATTTGGATTTGAAATTTCCTTCAAGAATCCAAGATAAACACAACAAACCAATAATTAAGTTTGTTATGGCTATTGAAGTTGGGATGAAGACTCCTAACAAGATAAATAATCCTTGTTGAATTTGGTTTTTCACTTTATTGATTCCCTAAAATATCATTATACTCCTCTTTATTTTGCAATATTTCAATTGCTTTTTCTAATTCAGGATCAAAATTTAAGGCAGCTTCAATTCGTCCAATTTGATAAAAATATCTACTTCTAATCTCTCCTGTAAGAATCTCTTTTATATCCTCTTTACTTGTGAATAAATCATCTCCTTTATTAGCAACTAACTGAGCAAGTAAAGCGTCATACTCATCACTTAACGATTCAAAATAATTCTCGTCAGTAGCTTTCTCCTTTAACTTTTCTAGCGCCTCCTCTGTTTTTGTTTTATAAGTATATTCTTTGCCATAAAGATATTCAACAAAATTTTCAAAGTTGCTGTCTGAGAAAATAAAATCTTTTGAAATGCTGTCATTTTCAAATCTGAAATCAGTAGCATAATCAAAAAATAAACGCTCCTTTAAAAGGGAGATAATAATATTACTAAAAGTTCCCGTTTTAGTAATTATATCAGGATTAATTCCACCACCATCAAACACCTCTCTCCCATTTTTTGTTTGGAAAGCAGTCATTAGTGAATCTGCTACCTTACCCACACTTCCATCTTCATTTCTATTGGAATAATCCAATGCCTGAATACACCTCCCACTAGGAATATAGTATTTAGCAACAGTCAGTTTTAGTTGAGAATTGTAGGATAATTTTCGGGTTTGTTGCACCAAGCCTTTACCATAACTTCTTTGTCCAATAACTATTCCTCTATCTAAGTCTTGTATTGCTCCTGAAACAATTTCTGAAGCAGAAGCGGAAGAGGAATTAATCAAAACAGCTAAAGGAACTTCAGTATCTAAAGGCTTGTTATTTGCAATATATGATTTCTCCCAGGATTTAATTTTTCCTCTAGTACTTACTACCTCCTCTCCTTTTTCTACAAAAAGATTTACAATATCAACTGATTCATTTAAGAGCCCTCCTGGGTTACTTCTTAAATCCAAAATTAAACCCTTTAATTCCTCTTCTTTCTTTAAATCTTCTATTGCATTTTTTATATCCTTACTACAATTTCTGGTAAAACTCCTAAGTTTTATGTATCCAATTCCATCTTTAACATAAGCTGAATAAGGCACACTTTTTACTGATACTTTTTCTCTGTCAAAAGTAACTTCAAAAGGTTTATTCAAATGAGGTCGTTCTATCAATAAAGTAACGGAAGTATTTGGCTGCCCTTTTAAAACCTTACTTACTTCTTCAGTTGTTTTTCCTTTGGCTGACTTTCCATTTATCTCCAAAATTTTATCTCCCGCCATCAACCCTGCTTTTTGTGCAGGATAACCCTCATAAGGTTCACTTATAAAAACAAACTCTTTTCGTTTTGTAATCATGGCTCCAATACCACCATATTGCCCTGTTGTCATAAAACGGAAATCTTCAATCTCTGATTCGGGAATGTAAGTTGTGTAAGGGTCTAATGATTTTAACATTTTATCAATCCCTTCTTTCATTAATTTTCCAGGATCAGTTTCATCAACATAAAAAGTATTAAGCTCTTTATAAAGGGTCGTAAAAATGTCTAAGTTTTTTGAAATCTCAAAATAGTTATCAGTAAAACCTACTGATACAACTGAGGTAATTGCAAGTGCAATTCCTAAAATAATAATTTTAATTTTCTTCTTCATAATTTCTTTTTTAAGGTACCGGATCATGTCCATGTCCTCCCCATGGATGGCAAGTTAATATTCGCTTTAAAGTCAACCCCCCTCCTTTCCAAGGTCCATATTTTGTTATTGCTTCTAAACCATAAGCCGAACAAGTTGGTGTATATCTACATCTTGGTGGCAATAAAGGGGATATTGCTTTTTGATAAAACACAATTATTGCTCTAAAAATAAAGGAAAAGATAATACTCATAAATCTTCACTTAAACGGCCTAAAATTAATTTTATTTTTTCTTCTATTGTATTATATGATAATATTTCTTCTTTCTGATAAATAATAGCAATATTCAATTGAATATCTTTACTTTTCAAAAGTGATTCTAACTCTGATTTATGCAATCGGTAAGCCTCTTTCATTCTTCTTCTTACCATATTTCTACTGGCAGCTAGTTTTAGCTTTTTTTTAGGAACTACAATAATTGATTTTATTGGCACTTCATCCGAATCATCTTCCAGTTTCCATACTAAACGAATAGGTTCAACTACAAATGATTTTCCGTTAGAAAACATTTTTTTTATTGCTGTTTCATTGCACAGCTTTTGTTTTTTTGGAAACTTAAACATCTGATAAAATTACAAAAAAAGGAGCTCGAAAGCTCCTTTAAATTATTTATTTGAAAAAGAAATTACCTCCTTCTTTTATTTGCCTCTTTAATATATTGGTCTAAAGCCATTGACATTGATGGCGCCTTTTTATTTGGTGCTGCAATATCTACTCTTAAACCATTTTCTTCAACTGATTTAATTGTTGTAGGACCAAAAACTGCAAGTCTTGTTTCTCCTTGGTCAAAATTTGGGAAATTTTCTAATAAGGACTTAATCCCTGTAGGGCTAAAAAATACCAACACATCATATTTAACATCAGATAAATCAGATAAATCAGAACAAGCTACTTTATACATTTGAGCCTTAGTATACTCTAATCCACTTTCTTCTAATGACTTATTCATTTGCTTTTTAAGCACATCTGAACAAGGGAATAAAAATTTTGAATCCTTATGTTTTTGCATTACTGGAATTAAACTAGCAAGTGTTTGCTCTCCTGTAAATACCTTACGCTTACGGTAAGTAATAAAGTTTTGTAAATAATGTGCAATTGCTTCAGAAACACAAAAGTATTTTGTGAAATCAGGAATTCTCAATCTTAATTTATCCATCATTCCAAAATAATGATCCATTGCATTTTTAGATGTAAAAATTACAGCATCATGATTAAGGATAGAGATTCTTTGCTCTCTAAACTCTTGAGCACTAATTTCTTCAACATGCATAAAAGGTCTATAATCTATCTTTAATTTATGCTTTTTTTCAATTGCATCATAAGGAGACTTTCCTTCTGGCTCAGGTTGTGAAATTAAAATTGATTTTACTTTTAGCTTTTTTTCGGCCATTCTTCACGCATTTTTATTGGTAAAACACTCTCTTTACTAGTGCTAGGAGTGGTAAAATTTCTAGCGTGCAAAGATATAAAAATATATAGAAACTCGAAAGTCCAAACCCACTTGTTCCTATCTTCCATAACCAAAATAATTTTAGCAAGAATAAAATAGCACAAACTACACTAATCAATACAAAAAGAAGTGATGTGATTTTAAATGCAAAAAAACAAAGTACTACTACTAATGGGAAAAGAAAAAACCCTAATGATCTATCAAATAGAAATGAAAAGAATACACCTAATTTTGCAATGTCTTTTAACATGAAAATTTTACCAAATATATACATTAATCCAATTTTCAGGATAAAAAATAACGCAACTATACCTATTAAATAGATTACTTCAAGTAAAGTAGTTGTAGCAGTTAACTTCAGTAGAATTACAGAAAAATTAATTACCATCAATAAAAAAGTAATAAAATTAACTCTCTCGGTAAATGCATTTTCCTCTCTTAAGTACTGATTTGCATAGCGTTGGGCAAACACTCCCATAAAAAGTAGTTTTGCATGTTTCCAATAGGACGCTCTAAGCAGGGCAATTAAAAAAAAAGAGATAGTAAGTAGTACTACTATGATATCCTGATTAAAAATGGTTTTTGTTAGCGCAATCATTATTCTTGTTATTCCGAATGCAAATATACCTTTTAAGAACTCTTTTTTTAGCTTTAAAATACATACTTTTGCCAAAAAATTAACAATCATTATGTCACAAGATTTATATCAAGCACCTGATTATTTCCTTTTGGATGAACTCCTTACAGAAGAACATAAATTAATTAGAGATGCTGCCAGAGAGTGGGTAAAAAGAGAAGTTTCCCCAATTATTGAAGAAGCTTGCCAAAAAGCTGAATTCCCAAAACAGATTGTAAAAGGATTAGGTGAAATTGGTGGTTTCGGACCTTATATTCCTGTAGAATATGGTGGAGCTGGATTAGACCAAATTTCTTACGGACTTATAATGCAAGAATTAGAAAGAGGAGATAGTGGAATTCGTTCTACATCATCTGTTCAATCTTCATTAGTAATGTACCCAATTTGGAAATACGGTAGTGAAGAACAAAAAATGAAATTTTTACCAAAATTAGCAACTGGAGAATTTATCGGTTGTTTTGGTTTAACTGAACCTGACCATGGATCAAACCCTGGAGGTATGGTAACTAACATTAAAGATATGGGAGATCATTATCTTTTAAATGGAGCAAAAATGTGGATTTCAAATGCACCATTTGCTGATGTTGCTGTTGTTTGGGCAAAAAATGAAGAAGGAAGAATTAAAGGAGTATTAGTTGAAAGAGGAATGGAAGGATTTACTACTCCTGAAACTCATGGAAAATGGAGTTTGAGAGCATCAGCAACTGGAGAATTAGTTTTTGATAATGTAAAAATCCCTAAGGATAACATTTTACCAAACAAAGATGGATTAGGAGCTCCACTAGGGTGTTTGGATTCTGCAAGATATGGTATTGCTTGGGGAACAATTGGTACTGCAATGGATTGTTACGATACTGCCTTAAGATATGCAAAAGAGAGAATTCAATTCGGAAAACCAATTGCTAGTTACCAGTTACAACAAAAGAAATTAGCTGAGATGATTACTGAAATCACAAAGGCTCAATTTTTAACTTGGCGTTTAGGAGTACTTAGAAATGAAGGTAGAGCAACTTCTGCACAAATTTCTATGTGTAAGCGTAATAATGTAGATATGGCCTTAAAAATTGCTAGAGAAGCAAGACAAATTTTAGGCGCTATGGGAATTACAGGAGAATATTCTATCATGAGACATATGATGAATTTAGAATCAGTAATTACTTATGAAGGAACACACGATATTCACTTGTTGATTACAGGAATGGATATTACAGGAGAAAACGCATTTAAATAGAAATGAATAAATTATTTAGAACAGTAGCATTCTTAGAGGGAGTATCTTACATACTCCTTCTTTTTATTGCCGTACCTTTAAAGTACTGGGGAGGTGATGAACAATATGTGAAATTATTAGGAATGCCACACGGATTATTATTTGTAGCCTATGTTGTTTTTGCTTTCTTAATTAAAGAAAATGAAAAATGGAATAAAGTAGAATTCTTTATTGTTTTAATCTGTTCAATAGTACCATTCGGAACCTTTTATGTAGACCGGAAATATTTGAAAAAATAGAATTTTAGAAACGGACCTTTTTGGTCCGTTTTTTATTTACCCAACAACTTAGCCGCTTCCAATAATTCTTTGTACCAAGCTTCTCCATATTTTCGGATAAGAGGTTCTTTTAAAAAAGCATAAACTGGAACTTCTAATTCGCTACCACATTTACAGGCAGGCGCACAGATTTTAATTTCTTCATAATTTACGGCATCAAAATCACGGTACTCTTGTATTCGTATCGGAAATAAATGACAAGAAATAGGTTTTTTAAAATCAACCTTACCTTCATAATGAGCTTTTTCAATTGAACATTTTGAAATTCCATTTTCTTCAATTACAAAAGCACATTCTCTATTATTTACAAGTGGAGTTGTTACATCTCCTTCAATATCAAGTACAGCCACCCCTACCTTATCAACTACATCAATTCCTTTTTGCACCATATAAGGTTTTACCTTTTCGTAAATATGCTCCAAAATATTTACTTCATTTTCTAGTAGTGGAGCTCCTGCATCTCCATCCACACAACAGGCACCTTTACACGCATTTAAATCGCATACAAAGTGCTTTTCAAAAACATCTAAAGAAATAATTTTATCCTCAACTTGAATCATGCTGCAAAACTACATAATAAAATAGGAGAATTACTATTTTTGCGCTATGGCAAATTATGAAGATATCTTTAAAAAAGTTGTATCCCATGCAAAAGAGTATGGTTATGTTTTTCAATCCTCCGAAATTTATGATGGTTTAGCAGCAGCTTACGATTATGGCCCGAATGGAGTAGAATTAAAAAATAATATTAAAAACTATTGGTGGAAGTCAATGGTGAATATGCACGAGAATATTGTAGGATTGGATTCCTCTATTTTCATGCACCCTACTACTTGGAAAGCTTCAGGACATATTGATGCCTTTAATGATCCTTTAGTTGACAATAAGGATTCAAAAAAGAGGTACAGAGCAGATGTTTTAATTGAAGATCATATTGCCAAGATTGAAGCAAAAATTGACAAAGATTGTGTAAAAGCTGCCAAGCGTTTTGGAGATGCTTTTAACAGAGAAGAATTTGTAACTACCAATGGTAGAATTTTAGATAGACAAAAACAGATTGATGCTATAAATGAGAAAATGAATACTTCTCTTTCTTCAGGAGATTTGGAAGGAGTAAAAGCATTAATTGAAGAGTTAGATATAAAATGTCCTGTTTCAGGAACTAATAACTGGACGGATGTACGCCAATTTAATTTGATGTTTAAAACTCAAATGGGAGCTACTGCTGATGGTGCTTCTGATTTGTATTTAAGACCTGAAACAGCACAAGGAATTTTTGTGAATTTCCTGAATGTTCAAAAAACTGCCAGAATGAAAATTCCTTTTGGGATTGCCCAAATTGGGAAAGCCTTTAGAAATGAGATTGTAGCGCGTCAGTTTATTTTCAGAATGAGAGAGTTTGAACAAATGGAAATGCAATTTTTTGTTCGTCCAGGAGAAGAAATGAAGTGGTACGATTACTGGAAAGAGTTCCGTATGAAATGGCATAATTCACTAGCAATGGGAGAGGAAAATTATCGTTTCCATGATCATGAAAATTTAGCGCATTATGCTAATGCTGCTGCCGATATTGAATTTAAATTCCCATTCGGATTTAAAGAATTAGAAGGAATCCATTCGCGTACTGATTTCGATTTAAAAGCACACCAAGAACATTCTGGTAAAAAACTACAATATTTTGACCCAGAAATTGGTGAAAGCTATGTTCCTTATGTAGTAGAAACTTCTATTGGTTTGGACAGAATGTTCCTTACTGTTTTGAGTCATTCCTTCCGTGAAGAACAATTAGAAAATGGCGAAAGCAGAGTAGTTTTAAAAATCCCTGCTTTATTAGCGCCATTAAAAGCAGCTATCCTTCCTTTAACTAAAAAAGATGGTATGCCTGAAAAAGCAAGAGAAATAATGAAATCTCTTCAAGTAGACTTTAATTGCCAATATGAAGAAAAAGATTCTATCGGAAAAAGATATAGAAGACAAGATGCAATTGGAACTCCTTATTGCATTACTGTGGATCATCAAACTTTAGAAAATAATACGGTTACTTTAAGAGATAGAGATACTATGATTCAAGAAAGAGTTTCAGTTGAGAAACTGCACTCTATTATTGCTGAAAAAGTAAATATTGCTAAGTATTTAGCTTAGTTTAAGCGTTCAGTAGTAACAGAAATTTTATCGAAAGTAGCATCAATAGGAGGTAACACTTTTTCTACCTCTACTGTTACTTTTTGTACTTTATTTAAAGGTAAAATTGCATCAACAATTCTTTTTGCAGGAACTTCAATCATATCTGCTCTTATTGCCATTTTCTCCTTTACAATTTCTATGATTTTCACATAGTCCACTGTATGGTTCAAATCATCTGTTTTTTCTACTTCAGTTGTGTCGGCTTCCACCCAAACATTTACAATAAAATGTCCTCCTAAAACTGCTTCTTCTGGCAGGTGTCCATGATGTGCAAAAACCCTAATTCCTTCTACTGTAATTAATCCCATTAGTTTATTTTTTCTAAAGCAATTTCCATTCTATTTATTGTCTCTTCTTTTCCTAAAAGGGATGCAATATCAAACAAAGAAGGGCCCATTCCAAGTCCTGTTAAAGAAACTCTGAAAGCAGGTAATAATTTCCCCATTCCAAGTTCATTTTCTTCCAAGTATTTTTTGAATTCTATTTCAATATTTTCTGAAGAGAAGTCAGACAACCCAGCTAATCTATCTTTTAATTCTAATACATATTTTGGAGTGTCTTCTTTCCATTTTTTACGGATAGTTTTCTCATCATATGAGGTAGGTGCTGAAAAATAATATTTCCCTTCCTCCCACATATCTTTTACAAAAGTAGCTCTCTCTTTTAATTGCTCACAAACAGTAGCAACAAATTTATCATCAGCCTCTACCCCATTTTCTTTTAGGATAACTTGTAAATCTTGCGCCAATACTTCTCCTGATTTTGCTCTTAAATACTGCTGATTGAACCATCTTGTTTTGTCAAAATCAAACTTTGCTCCTGCCTTCCCTACTCTATCTAAACTGAATGCTTCAATCAATTCCTGCATTGAGAAAATCTCTTGTGTAGTTCCTGGGTTCCAACCTAAAAAGGATAACATATTTATAAACGCCTCTTTGATATAACCTCCTTCTCTGTAACCTGAACTAGTCTCTTTTGTTTCAGGGTTAGTCCATTGTGTTGGGAAAACTGGAAATCCTAATCTATCTCCATCTCTTTTACTTAATTTTCCGTTTCCATCAGGTTTAAGGATTAAAGGTAAATGCGCAAATTCTGGCATAGCATTTTCCCACCCTAAATATTTGTACAATAAAACATGTAATGGTGCTGAGGGTAACCACTCCTCCCCTCTTATTACATGAGAAATTTTCATAGTATAATCATCAACAACATTCGCTAAATGATAAGTTGGCATTCCATCAGATTTAAAGATAACTTTATCATCCATATTATTGGTATTCACTAACACCCAACCTCTAATAATATCGTTTAATCTTACCTCTTCATTTCTAGGCATCTTAATTCTGATAGCATACGGGTCACCTGCATCTAATCTTTTTTGCACCTCATCTTCTGATAGCGCTAAAGAGTTTTGCATAGTAGTACGAGTAACTGAATTATATTGTGGTGAAGGAACTCCTGCAGCTTTCATTCTCTCACGCATTGCTGTTAATTCTTCTGAAGTATCAAAAGCATAATAAGCAAATCCATCTTTTACCAATTGCTCGGCATAAGGTAAGTACATGGCTTTTCTTTCGGATTGCTTATAAGGTCCATATTCTCCACCATCAACAACTGATTCATCCAACTCAATACCACACCATTTTAACGCATCTATTAAGTATTCTTCAGCCCCTGGAACAAATCTTGTTTGATCAGTATCTTCAATACGCAAAATCATTTTTCCTCCTTTATTTTTAGCAAAAAGGTAATTATATAATGCAGTTCTTACTCCTCCAATATGTAGTGGCCCTGTTGGGCTTGGTGCAAATCTTACTCTTACTTCTGACATCTTGATTATTTTTTGGACGGCAAAGATAACGTTTATCAAGTAATAGAGTTTTATGATAAGCCGTTAAAAATTGTACTTTTGCATTGATGAATACTCAGCCCAAAATAGAATTGTTTGAAAAGCTTAATAAATTCGTTAAACGATTTTATACCAATCAGCTAATTAAAGGAGGAATCTATTCTTTAGCAGTTCTAAGTATCTTCTTTATAGTATTTTCAACTGCTGAACATTTTACAAAATTTGGTGTAGGTAGTCGTACTTTTTTATTCTGGAGCTACCTTGTTATTAATGCAATAATTGCTATAAAATATATTGCTATTCCCTTACTTAACTTATTGAGTTTTGGGAAAACACTAAATCATAAACAAGCTGCAAAAATTATAGGAACGCATTTTAGTCAGATAGATGATAAACTCCTAAATATCTTGGAGCTACAGGAAATGAGTGAGGCTGATAATGCATTAATAAATGCAAGTATTAATCAGAAAATAAAGGATATAAAACCTATTTCATTTGGGAGTGCAATTAATTATGCTGACAATAAAAAACACGCAAAATGGATCCTTATTCCACTTGTTATTATCTTCCTTTTTATCATTTCAGGAAAACAATATATACTTACCGAAAGCTCTGCAAGAATACTAAAACACAATACTTTTTTTGAACCTAAAGCACCTTTTCATTATCTTGTTTTAAATCCTAATTTAGAGGTAGTACAATATGAAGATTATACATTAGAAATTGAGATTACAGGAAATGAAATTCCTGGTGAAGTTTTTATTAAAATTAATGGCAATCACTTTAAAATAAAAAGCACTGGACCTGCTTCATTTGAACACCTTTTTAAAGGAGTTAATGAAGATATTTCATTTCAATTTTTAGCAGGAGGATATACAAGTGAAATATATATTTTAAAAGCACTTCCTCAACCCAAAGTAGTTGAACTTATCGCCTATCTAAACTACCCTAATTACACAAGCATAAAAGACGAACATATTAAAAATAATGGAGATATAATTATTCCTGAAGGGACAATAGTAAATTGGAATATCAGACTACAAAACACAAAAGATATAACGATTGTTTTTTCTGAAAATGAATTAAAAAAAGGTGCCGACAATAATTTTAAATACAAGAAACAATTTTTTAACAGTACTCCTTACCAAATTATAACTAGTAACGAACATCAATTAAGCGATAGTCTTTCCTATTACATAAAGGTTATTCCTGATGCCTATCCTAAAATTAAAGTAAGTCAGGATTTTGATAGTACGAATGCTCAGTTTTTATTCAATGGAGAAATTGAAGACGACTATCTCTTAGAAAAATTAACTTTTAATTACAGAGTTACTAGTAATGACACCAACCCCTTAGTCAGTCAGCAACTAATAATTAAGCAGCTCTCTAAAGAACTTTTCTTTTTTACCTTTAAATTTGAGGAATTAAACCTAGCAGCAGGAGAGGAGATTGAATACTATTTTGAAGTTTGGGATAATGATGGGGTAAATGGATCAAAAAATACAAAAAGCACTCGTTTTTCACACAAAGAAGCAACAAAAGAGGAATTAACTGCAAAAAAAGATGCTGAAAATGAAAAAACAAAAATTGGACTCAATAAGTCAATAACACTTGCCAAAGAGATAAAAAAGGATATTAATGAACTCAATAAATCCATCTTAGAAAAGAAAAAAATTAGCTGGGAAGAAAAACAAAAAGCAAAAGAAATTTTAAAAAAACAAAAGCAATTAGAACAACAAATAAAACAAACCCAACAAAAAAATAGTGAGAACCTAAAAAATAAGGAAAAATTAAACTCTTCAATACTGGAAAAACAAAAGCAGTTAGAGGAATTAATGAATAAAGTTTTTGATGAAGAAACCAAAAAAATCTTGCAAGAAATGGAGGAAATGATGGAGAAAGCTGACAAGGAAAAATTAAAAGACTTATTAGAGAAATTAGATGAAGAAAATACTGATTTAGAAAAAGAATTAGATAGGGAGTTAGAACTTTTTAAGCAACTGGAATTTGAACAAAAAGTAGAAGAAACCCTAGAGAAAATAGAAGAATTAAAAAAAGAACAGGAAGAATTAAATAAGGAAACAGCAGAAAAGGAATCAGACAAAGAAAAGCTTGCAAAAAAACAAGAGGAACTAAGTAAGAAAATGGAAGAATTGCAAAAAGATTTTCAAGACTTAAGAAAGAAAAATATGGCTTTGGAGGATAAAAATAAAATGCCTGATACCAAAGCGAATGAAGAGGAGATAAAAGAGAAAATGCAGGAAAGTAAAGATGCTCTTCAAAAAGGGAAAAAGAAAAAAGCACAAAAAGCACAAGAAGAAGCTTTAGAAGTACTTGAGGAACTTGAACAACAGTTACAGAGCATGCAAAAAAGTAGTGGGGAAGAAAAACCAAAGGAGGATATGGAAACTCTTAGAAAAATCCTTGAAAATTTAGTTACCTTATCTTTTGATCAAGAAAAATTAATGCAACATGCTTCAAACACCCCTAGAAATAGTTCAGAATTTGTCAAGATTGTTCAAGAGCAAAATAAACTAGCTGATGACAGTCAAATCATAGAAGACTCCCTGCTTGCTCTTAGCAAGAGAGTTGTTCAGATACAAGCAACTATCAACAAGGAGATAGCCGCTATCAATAACAATATGACAAAGGCAACTAAAGAGTTAGAAGAAAGAAAAATTGAAAAAGTTGTAGAACGCCAACAATTTGTAATGACTTCTACCAATAACTTAGCCTTACTTTTATCAGAAATATTAGAGCAAATGCAAAAGGATTTAGCAGATAAAACACCTGGAAAAAAACAATGTAATAAACCAAATCCTAATTGCAAAAAGCCTTCAATGTCACAATTAAAAGAAGCTCAGAAAAAGCTCAATAAAGAGATGAAAAAAGGGAAAAATGGCAAGGAAGGAAAGAAGAAAGGAAAGAAGCAGTCAAAAAAACTAATGCAATTAGCAAAAAAACAAGAAGAAATTAGAAGACAGCTAATGGAGTTGAGAGATGAGGAAGGAAAAAATGGAGAAAAAGGGAAATTAGACAAGATATTAGAGGATATGGAGGAAAATGAAACCGACATAATAAACAACCGCATTACTCAAGAAACAATAGCAAGACAACAAGAAATTCTTACTAGATTATTAGAAGCAGAGGAAGCTGAGAGAGAACAGGATGAAGATGATAAAAGAAAATCAACTGAATGGAATTTTGCACCCGACAATACAACTGAACAATATCTGGAATACAAAAAACAAAAGCAACAGCAAGAAGAGCTTTTAAAAACTACACCAGTTAAACTAAAACCATACTATAAAAAAAAGGTAAATACCTATTTCAATACCTTAATAAAAGAAGAACAATGATAGATTATCAATATATAGATTGTCCTGAATTAGAAAATTCTGAAGCAATAAGCTTTTGGCTTAATTCCGTAATAGAAGAAGAAGAAAAACAAGCGGGAGAATTGGTTTATGTACTCTGCAAAGATGAATATTTACTAGAAAAAAATATTCAATTTTTAAATCATGATACATTAACAGATATAATAACATTTGATTATTGTGAGGAAAATTTAATTAATGGGGATATCCTTATCAGCACTGAAAGGGTAGCCGAAAATTCTGAAACTTACAAGGTTAATTATTTAACTGAATTACATAGAGTTATGGTGCATGGTTTACTACATTTGCTCGGCTATAAAGACAAAAGCGAAAAGGACGCAAAAATTATGCGTGAGAAAGAAAATTATTATTTAGAACAGTTTACTAACTAGTTTATTTTTAGTTATTTATGACATTAGAAGAAACATATGATGTAATTGTAGTAGGAGGGGGGCATGCTGGCTGTGAAGCTGCACATTCTGCCGCTACACTTGGATCAAAAGTACTATTGGTTACACAAAATTTGGAAACCCTTGCTCGTATGTCCTGCAACCCAGCAATGGGAGGTGTAGCAAAAGGACAAATAATTCGAGAAATTGATGCATTAGGAGGCATGTCAGGAATTGTTACTGACGCTTCTTCTATTCAGTTCAGAATGCTAAATAAAAGCAAGGGACCAGCAATGTGGAGCCCTAGAGCTCAATGCGACAGGAAAGTATTTGAAAGAGAATGGCGTAAAACCCTTGAAGAGAACAGAAATATTGACTTTTGGCAAGATACAGTTGATAATATCACTACCGAAAATGGAATAGTAACAGGAATCATCACCAAAATGGGAGTGGAGATTTTAGGGAAGAGTATTGTGCTTTGTAATGGAACCTTCCTAAACGGACTTATTCATTTAGGAAAGAAAAATTACAAAGGAGGAAGGTCAGGAGAGCCCTCAGCTGAGGGGATCACAAAACAATTAATTGAACTTGGCTTTACGCATGGGCGAATGAAAACAGGAACTCCACCAAGGTTAGACGGGAGAACAATAGATTATTCTGTTACTGAAGAGCAAGCAGGAGATGAGGAGACAGTAAGTTTTTCCTACATGACTAAAGAAAAAATAAAAGATCAACACTCTTGTTTTATCACCTACACATCACCTGAAGTACATGCTATTTTAAAAGAGGGATTTGAAGACTCTCCAATGTTTTCAGGAAGGATAAAAGGCTTAGGACCAAGATATTGCCCATCAATTGAAGATAAAATAGAAAGATTTGCAACAAAAGAGAGGCATCAATTATTTATTGAGCCAGAAGGAAGAGATACAATTGAAATATATTTAAATGGATTCTCAACATCACTTCCTGAAGATGTGCAACTGAAGGCACTCCGAAAAATAAAAGGCTTAGAAAAAGTAAAAATGTTTAGAGCTGGTTATGCAATTGAGTATGATTATTTTCCTCCTACACAATTAAAACATACGCTAGAAACAAAACTGGTAAACAACCTATTCTTTTGCGGGCAAATAAACGGTACAACCGGATATGAAGAAGCTGCTGCACAAGGCTTAATGGCAGGAATAAATGCACACCAGAATGCCTATGAAAAAGATGAATTTATCCTTAGCAGATCAGATGCATATATTGGCGTATTAATTGACGATCTAATTACAAAGGGGACTGAAGAGCCTTACCGAATGTTTACTTCTAGAGCTGAATACCGTTTACTTTTAAGACAGGACAATGCTGATATTAGACTTACTAAAAGAGGTTATGAATTAGGACTTGCAAAAAAAGAAAGAATGCTTACCCTTGAAGAAAAAGAAAATGATACTGCAAGTTTGATTAAATTTTTAGAGAAACAAAGTATTGACCCAGAAGATGTAAATCCAACACTAGAAAAGAAAGGGAGCTCTTTACTCAAGCAAAAAGTAAAGATAAAATCTGTATTATCAAGACCACACATTACAATAACTGACCTGTATGTTTGTAAAGAGTTAGTCAATTTTTTAAATCAAGAAAAAACTATTCCAGCAGCAATTGAACAAGCTGAGATAGAAATAAAATATGGAGGCTATCTAAACAAAGAAAAAGAATCTGTCGCAAAATTAACTAGGCTTGAAAATATAAAAATTGCAGAAGATTTCGAATTTGACAAACTCCACTCAATTTCAACTGAGGGAAGAGAGAAATTAAAAGCAATACAACCAAAAACAATTGGGCATGCATCAAGAATAAGTGGGGTTTCACCTTCCGATATTAATGTGTTATTAATTTACCTAGGAAGATGATATTACTAGAAAAATGTCCAGTATGTTCAGAAGGTGGATTAGTCAAAAAACTTGACTGCATTGACCACTCAACAACCAAAGAAAATTTTACAATTGTTTCATGTGAAACATGTGGCTTTACTTTCACAAATCCTAGACCCAAAGATGAAAACTTAGGAGAGTACTACAAGTCTGACATGTACATTTCACACACTAACAATACTAAAGGATTGTTTAACTGGCTATATCAAACAGTCAGAAAATATGCAATTGGAAGCAAAGTAAATCTACTCAGAAAAATATCAGAAAAAGGAAATCATCTTGATATTGGATGCGGAACAGGGGAATTTTTAAATGCTTGCAAAAATGCAGGATACAACACAAAAGGAATAGAACCTTCTGAATTAGCAAGAGAACAAGCAATAGAAAACTTTAATCTATCCGTAAGCGAAAATACAAATCTCAATCAATTTCAAAAGGAGCAATTTAATTCCATTAGCATGTGGCATGTATTAGAACATGTGACAAACCTAAACGAAACAATAGGAGAGTTTGCCAGAATATTAGATCAAAATGGAAAGGTAATTATTGCCGTTCCAAACCATAAAAGCTGGGATGCAAATCACTATAAAGAATTCTGGGCAGCATGGGATACGCCAATTCATTTATGGCATTTCTCAAAAGAAACTATTGAAAAATTATTTGAAAACCATAATTTTAAATTAACAAAAACTAAACCTATGTTATTTGACTCTTTCTATGTAGCGTTATTAAGTGAAGAATTTAAGACAGGAAAGAAAAAATTTATTAAAGGATTTGTAATTGGACTTATATCAAATATTATAGGATTAGTCACTAAAAGAGGTTGTTCAAGCACAATATATGTGTTTGAAAAGAAAAACTAGGCAATTTAAAGCGTTTTAAAGCATTCTAAAATTTTCTTAAGGGTATTTGCTTAAAAATCAAATTTCGTTAATTCAAAATAAATATACTAATTAATTGATTTTCAAAATTTTAAATTATATTTTCATTATTCTAAGTAAAATATTATCTTTGTGGAAACAAAATTGAAATGAAACAATTACTTCTTACATTACTTTTTATTACTTTTTACAACACAAGCAAAACACAATGCATTGAACCAATTAATCTTTACAGTTCAAACATCAACTACTATAATGCCGAATTAAATTGGAACAGCACATCAGCACATCACTATAGGATTAGGTATAAAATAATTGGCGGAACAAGTTGGTCCTTTCAAAATAATCTTGACTCAGCTTTAACCTCAAAGCTTATAACCAACCTAACGCCTTTAAGTAATTACATATGGCAAATTAAAGCATATTGTGATACAATAAACATGAGCGTATCCAATTGGTCAATTACAGATACATTCACAACAAATACAAACTTATGTCCGAATACAAATACCTTATATACAACAAATATAAATTACAATAATGCAACCGCTAACTGGGACACTGTTAGTAATGCAAATAGATATAAAATTCATTACAGAATTTTAGGAACTACAAACTGGTTAAATCTTGGCCCAATCTACAACCCTTCTAACAGTATATTGATTCCATTACTTCAGCAAAACACAAGTTATGAATGGCAAGTTTTAACCTATAAGGACAGCACTAGCTTATTAGGTTCCCTATGGTCAGTTTCTGACACTTTTACAACAACAACATTTGTTGCTTCACCATTTAATCCAATAATCACAAATAGTATTGATAATACAATTTGTAATACCGCAACAAACCTATCTTTATTTGTAAGTCAAGGTCAAAATGAGCCAGATATTGGAACTTCAACAATAACCTCAGATGGAGGTTATTTTAATATTCAATCTCTATCCATGGGAGATTCTGTTGGCTATGCAATAATGAATACAAGCACCCAAACAATCGAAACAACATTAAGGGCGGGAATCATTGCTGGCCAGAATTACGCAATTATCAACTCATATGATAGTACTGGAAGTTTAATTGGTTTTTTTGCAATAGAAAATGTAAATGGAGGTATAAAAGTTAGCTCAACTTCACCTAATGATGGAAATAATTACACAAGTGGTTTTACGAGTGAAGTCCACTTTAATAATCTATTTGTCAACCCAAATATAGATGGTCCTCTGAACTTCTATACTGATATACAATCAGAACTAAGCGATCAGTTTAATGATACGACAACCATTATGATTTTATGCGCTACTTCTGTTTCAGAAAATTCATTAACAGAAAGCAATTTAGACTTTGAGATTTATGATATATTAGGAAGAAAAACTAATTGGAAGGAAAATACATTACTCATTTACAAATATTCAAACGGGGAAGCTAGAAAAGTGATTACCACAAAATAATAGTGACCTAGGAGGGATTCGAACCCCCAACCGTCAGAGCCGAAATCTGATATTCTATCCAGTTGAACTACTAGGCCTATACCGCAAAAGTAATCTTTAATTCAAAGCCAACAATTTTTTTTCTAATAAGAAGTTATCTGATTGTATTGTAGTATTATTGCTTTTAGATTATGAAAAAATTATTCTTCCTTTTATTTCCATTACTTATCCAAGCGCAAGATGTTCCTATTGGCTTTTGGAAAGATTATCAGTCATACACTAGTGCAAGCTATATTACTGAAGGTGGGGAGAAAATTTATTGTGTGACTAATGGCGGTCTTTTTTACATCAATACAGATGACAATACTCTTAATCGTATGTCAAAGGTAAATGGGCTATCTGATATTGGAATAAAGCAAGTAGCTTATGATGAAAGATTAGAGATTACTGTTATTATTTATGAAAATTGTAATATTGACTTATTAAAAAATAATAGAATCCTTAATATCTCTGACATAAAACGAAAAGAAATTATTGGGAATAAGGCAATAAACAATATAACAATCAAAGAAGGTATTGCATATCTTTCCTGCACCTTTGGGCTAGTTCTTATTGATTTAGAAAAAGAAGAAATAAAAGACACCTACAAAATTGGTGTGAATGGTAATTTTGAAAGCATAAATAGCTGTGCTTTTAATAGCTTCAATATTTTTGTTGCTACTGAAGGCGGAGTATATTCAGCAGATATATTTTCCACTAGTTTATTTGATTTTAATAGCTGGGAATTAGACACTAATAGAACTGGAAATTATTGGAATATTTTTATTACAGGAGACTCTATCTGGACTGGAGATACAAACTCATTTTTCAGCAATAATTTACTTTTCTTAGCCAATAATGACACTATATTAATTTATGAAAATCTACTTGCAAACCCAGATACTATAATTAATAATAAATTAGAAAATACTAATTTTGTTTACCAAGATTCTGAAAATAATCTTTGGGTAGCAGATGGAGAAAATGGGCTCTTAAAATATACAAACTATGAGTATCAAGAAACATTTGCCCCTGAAGGTCCAGCCTCAAATAGTATTTTTAGCACAGAACATTTAGATGGGAAGCTACATATTTGTCATGGGGGACATGTTAATTATGGGCCCTTGTGGAACAAATCTGGCGCCTCCATCATGACTAATGATGATTGGGTAAATTATGATTATTATGGATTAGAAAATGCTAGAGATATAGTTGAAGTAACCTCCTATAATGGAGTTGACTATTACGCCTCTTACTACAATGGAATACCTAGAGTAGAAAATGGTGAAGTTGTTGAGAAATACAGCTATCATAATACAAATGGTGCCCTAGATACTATCTTAAATTGGCAGTGGGATAAAAAAATGGCAATTTCTGATTTAAAATTTGATAATAATGGAAATATGTGGGGTCTTACCTCAAGTGTAATTCATCCTCTGTTTGTAAAAACAAAAAATAATGAGTGGTTTTCGTTTGAATTAACTGGAGAACGATTACATTATGATGAAATATTAATTGATAGCTATAATCAAAAGTGGGGAATAATAGGAAGAAAAAACTCCATCTTTGTGTACAATGACAACAATACAATTAGTGATAAATCTGATGATCAATATAAGATATTAAGCATGGATATTGGAAATGGAAATCTCCCCTCACTAGATGTTTTTTGTTTTACAGAAGATTTAGATGGTGAAATATGGCTGGGAATGGATAGAGGAATTGCAGTATTCTATAATCCATCTGCAATCTTTACTGAAAGTAATTTTGATGCACAACAAATACTAATACAAGAAGGAAGTTACGGGCAATACTTATTGAATGATGAAACTGTAAAATGTATTAAGGTTGATGGAACAAACAGAAAATGGATAGGGACAGAAAAATCAGGAGTCTTTTTATTATCTGAAGATGGAACTGAAGAAATACAACACTTTACAACTGAAAATAGTCCATTGTTTTCAAACAATATTATTGATATCACAATTAACCCTACAAATGGGGAGGTATTTATTGGAACTGAAAAAGGACTTATTTCTTATCGTTCGGATGCAACTATAGGAGCACCTACACAAGAAACAACTCATGTTTTCCCAAACCCTGTAAGAGAGTCGTACAATGGGCCAATTGCTATAAACGGACTAATTACTAATGCAAATATCAAAATTACTGATATAGATGGAAATCTAGTTTATGAGGATTTTGCAAAAGGAGGTCAAGCAATCTGGAATGGGAAAAACAAGAATGGTGAAAGGGCTTCTACAGGGGTATATTTAGTATTTAGCACGGACATTAATGGCTTAGAAAAAATGGTAAGCAAGATTCTATTTATTCACTAATGAAATATGAAAGTAGGGCAATAGCACTTAGCTATGTAAAACAAGGTGAAAGCTCTATAATTGCTAAAATATTCACAGAAGAAAAAGGATTACAAAGCTTTATAATAAAAGGGGTAAGGTCAAAAAAATCAAAAAAAAAACTAGGCCTTTTTCAGGCACTAGTACCATCCATAATAAATGCAACTTATCTTCCAAAAAAAAACCTACAATACTTAACTGATATTAACCTATACAATGCTCAAAGGCAAAAAGGAATTGATATGAAAAAGAATTTTCTATCCCTATTTGTTGCAGAAGTAATTTCCAAAATACTACATGAAAATGAAATAGATATACCTCTATTTTCATTTATATGGAATCTGAAAGAAAACCTAGTTAAATCAACTGAAGTTAATCCTAATTTTCCTTTACACTTTTTAATCAACCTTTCTAAACATATGGGATTTTACCCCCTATATGAGGATGGAGAAAACACTTACTTTAATCTTGAATTAGGAGAGTTTACTAATAGTACTCAACACATTAATTATTATATTAATCAAGAAAATACACACTATTTTAAAGCTTTGCTGAAAGGACAAGAAATTACAATTCCATACGCTAATAGAAATCAACTGCTTTTAGATTTAATTGAATACTATAAGCTACAACATCATGAACTTAAAAACATGACCTCACACTTAATTATTGAATCCTTAAGAACATGAAATATTTAATCCTAATTTTAACCCTAGTTGCACTAAATACTAATGCTCAAGAAATTGTCATTCTAGATGCTCTTACTGAACTCCCAGTTGAAGGGGTTAGTGTGAGTAGTAAAACTAAAGAATTAGGGGTGATAAGCAATAAAATGGGAATTACTAACTTAAGTGTTTTTGGTTCCAAAGAAACTTTAATCATTCAACATATAGCCTATCAAAAAATTGAACAAACAAAAAGTTCAATACAGCAAAAAACTATTTTCTTAGTTTTAAAAACACATTCACTACAAAATGTAGAGATAAGAGAATCAAAAGAAAGTTTAAAATCAACATTGAAACACCTTAAAATAACTCCTGCAATAATGCTAGAATCACAAAGCGCTCAAGCAAGTGAGCTATTAGAAAAAACCATGGGAGTAAGCATTCAAAACAGTCAGAATGGAGGAGGTAGCCCAAACATAAGAGGGATGGAGGCAAATAGGTTGCTTATTATTGTTGATGGAATACCTTTAAACAACACTATTTTCAGAAGTGGACACCTTCAAAGTACAGCTACAATTAATCCTATTTTTCTTAAAGATGCTGAAGTTTTGTTTGGGCCAGCATCAGTGGCTTACGGAAATGGAGCTATGGGAGGAGCTATTCTTTTCAGCACCAAGCGACCAGAAAATAAAAACAGTACACAATTCACCCAACAATATGAGAGTAGTTCAGATGCTGTTTTTACTTCAATAATCTCAAATTATAAAATAAAGAATAGCGCTAACATTAGTGGGTTTTCGCTTAAATCATATGGTGATTTAAAAATGGGAAGCAACAGAAAACATGGATTTAAAAACTGGGGAAAGGAAGCAATAATTACAGAAAATAATACTCAAAAAGGAACAACTTATCAGCAAGCTGACTTTTTTCATAAAACTTTATTTAAACTAAATAATATAAATTTCTTACTCTTCAATTCTCAATTTTCAACCTCATCAAATATTAACAGATTTGATAAATTGAACGATATAAAAAATGGAGAGCAAAAATACAAATACTGGTATTATGGACCTCAAAAAAGGTTTTTCAAAAGTATTCGGCTAAAAAATTATTTTAAAAATTTCGCATCTGATGAGGCTGTATTTACTGCAGCATATCAGCATATTAAAGAATCCAGACACAAACAAAAAAATGGAGATGAATTACTGAACAATAGAACTGAATCTTTACAGATTATTGATTTCAAATCTGATTTTTTAAAACAATTTAATCAATTAAAATTAAATTATGGTTTTGATTCAAGATATGAAATACTAAACTCAACAGCAAGTTTATCAAATCAGAACACAAACTTTTACAATACCAGTCGCTACCCTGATGGAGGAACGGATGTTTTAAATAATGCTGTATATGCCCAAATTAATCTTGAATTTACAAAAAATTTAAAGCTATTAGCAGGAAGTAGATACAGCATCAACTCTTTATCCGCAATATTTAAAGATACAACAACTATTCATTTACCCTTTCAGGAAATTCAAGTGAAAAATAAATCATTATCCAACTCGCTACAGCTTGTCTATAAACTCAATCCTAGTTTAAAATTTAATGGATCAATTTCAAATGGTTTCAGAAACCCAAACACAGATGATATTGGAAAGGTTTTCTCCAAAAATGATATCTCAGTAGTAGTTCCCAACAATGATTTATCTCCTGAAAAATCAATAAATATCGAAACAGGAATTCACTTAAAAATCAAGAATGTAATTACTCTTCAACTACAAGTATTCCAAACACAAATTACTGATGCAATTGAAAGAAGAGAATCAACTTTGAATGGACTTGATTCTATGAATTATGATGGAGAAATGATGAAAATCATGATGAATACAAATATTGGTAGTGCAACAATAAAAGGGGTGAATTTTGCTTATCAATTAAAAATCAACAAACAATTTTCACACAATACAATTATTAATTTTTTACAGGGGAAAACAAAAGATGAACATCCTTTAGCCCACATCCCTCCAACTAGTATTATGAGTACTTTAAATTATGAATTTAAAAATCAAAGTATCTCCCTTAGTACACACTTTAATTCCCTAAAAAAAGCAATAGATTATGATTTAGGTGGAGTTGATAATTTAGAGGAAGCTACAGAGATTGGAAACCCTTCTTGGTATACGCTAAACTTAAAATACATCACTACATTCAATAAGAATTTTACTTTTATTGCTGGCATCCATAATATGATGGATATACATTATAAAACTTTTGGATCTGGAATTAGTTCAAGCGGAAGGAATTTTACACTATCATTACATGCAAATTTCTAAAAATCCTGAACACAAACACTGAACACATAAGGAAGAAAATACTTTACAGAATTAAAAGGAAAACTAAATGTATCTTTGCCCTAAAATTTTTAAGACATGAATAGGTTATCACTACTAATATTTACTTTATTTTTCTCTCTCTCATTAACTGCACAAGTATGGGAAGATGAGTTGCTAAAAACAAATCCAAATCCAACAATAGAAGAAAAAAGCCAGGCTTTTGAGGAGTATCGTTCAACACACCCTTACACTAAAGGGAATGGCTACAAGCCTTATGCAAGAGAAATGGATTTTATATTAGAAAGGACATCTGAAAATAGTAAATTTCAAGCTGATGCTTTATATAAAGAATGGTTAAAAGAGAAAAGCTCGGATAAAGTTTCTACAAATGCTAATTGGGTAGCTAAAGGCCCTATAAACACTCCTATAATCTTGTCAAATGGGAAGAAGAGAGGGAATGGTAGAGTAAATTGTATAGCTTTTGAGCCTAATGATCCTGATATTATTTGGATTGGATCTCCAGCAGGAGGCTTATGGAAATCAGTTGATGGTGGTAGTAATTGGACAACAAATACAGATAACTTGCCTGTAATTGGAGTTTCTTCAATAGCAATTGACCCAACAAATACTCAAAATATGCTTATAGTTACAGGAGATGCTTACGCCTCTGACACCTATAGCATTGGAATACTAAAATCTACTGACGGAGGAAACACTTGGGCAACAACAAGTTTAAGTTATAATATCAGTCAAGAAAAAACTATAAACAAAGTAATCATTAATCCTAATCACCCTGATAGTGCTTATGCTGTTACTAATAGTAATATTATGATGAGTATTGATGGTGGAGATAATTGGACAATTACAGGCCCTATAGGAAGATGGAGGGATATAGAATTCAAACCTAATAACCCTTCTGTGATCTATGCGGCTAAACAATCAAGCGGAGGGTCAAATGTTTACCGATCAACTGATGGTGGAGCTAATTGGAATGTAATTAATAGCGGAATGACCGGAAGTAGGCACCGCCCCTTAATTGCCGTAACTCCTGACAATCCTAATGTAATTTATGCTTTATTTTCCGCATCTGATTATGGGTTTCATGGGTTATATAAATCCTCTGACTCAGGTGATAGCTGGAATTTACAATCAAATAGCCCAAATATATTAGGAAGAGAAACTGATGGTAGTGGATCAGGAGGTCAATCATGGTACGATTTAAGTTTAGCTGTTTCTACAGCTAATGAAAACCTAGTTTATGTTGGTGGAATTAATCTTTGGAAAACCACAAATAGTGGGCAAAACTGGACAATAAATGCGAGTAGTGGGAATGGAAATTACTCTTATATGCATGTTGACCAGCATGCTGCTGAGTTCAACCCTCTTAACCATATTGCATATGCAGGAAATGATGGTGGGTTTTATAAGTATATGGATAACCTTAACAAATGGGTAGATATTTCTGATGGATTAGAAATATCACAATTTTATCGTTTAGGGCTATCTCAATCTAATCCAAATAGACTTGTTGCGGGAGCACAAGATAATGGAACAGAAATGCTTACCAATAGCACTTGGGATGCAATAATGGGTGGAGATGGTATGGAATGTGCTATTGATCATTATGATCAAGAAATTATTTATGCAGAATATCAGTATGGAGGGTTAAAAAAATCATACAATGGAGGAAATAATTGGAGCAATATTAAACCTGTAAGTTATGATGGAGGCTGGGTAACTCCATATAAAATGCACCCAATAAATAACAACCTAATAGTTGCTGGTTATGATGAGGTTTATCGTTCAGAAACTGCAGGAGCAGTATGGGATTCTATTTCTTACAATGTAAGTGGAGGTCAATCAGTAAAAACAATAGCCCTTGCAGAATCAAATGAAGATTATATTTATGCAGCCACATACACTAAGATAAAGGTAACAAAAGATGCAGGTGCTACTTGGACTAATATAAAATCAGGAATTCCTAACTACAACATAACAGATATAACAGTTTCAAACAACAATCCCGATAGAGTATGGGTTACATTATCAGGTTATATTAATGCTTATAAAGTTTATGAATCGAATGATGGAGGATTAACTTGGGCAAATATAACAGCTAACGGATTACCAAATCTTCCTGTAAATTGTATTGTCTATCAAGGTGGAGCAAATGATGACTTATATGTTGGTACTGATGTTGGAGTATATTACAAGAACAATACAATGACTGATTGGGTACCATTTATGACAGGACTTCCTAATGTAGTTGTTAAGGAGTTAGAAATACACTATAATGAAGGAACAATAAGTGCTGCTACCTTTGGTAGAGGTGTTTGGAAAAGTCCACTAAATAGCTTGTCAACAAATATTGATGACTTTGAAAAAATAACTTATAATATCTACCCTAACCCAGCAAGTAATCACATTACAATCAACACTTCACAAAAAGATATTATAACTAGTATCTATAATCTTACGGGTCAAAAAGTCATTGAAACTGCTGAGAGAATTATTAATACTTCAGCTCTAGCGAAAGGTTGTTACATTGTTGAGGTATACAACAAAAAAAGTATGAACAGGAAAAAACTAATTATAAAATAGCTTCTAAAATTTTTATGTATTTTCGTTTTCTACTATTAGGATCAAAAATAAGACCTGTCGAAACAACTATTTTATCGTCAACAAAATAAGTTTTAATTAGGAAAGGACCACCCATAAATCCGTTTTCTAACTTCCAAATACCTTTATAGATATTATCATTGAAATAAGGAGGGAAATCAGTTTCAATCTTTACATGTTGTCCCTGTTTTGCTCCCTTTAAATATTGAGCAAAAATACTATCAGTTTTATGCAATACCTCTTGCTGAAGGTTATTACTTTTAGGGATAAATGAAAAAACTAATAGTTGCTTAATCATCTCTTCTTTATCAGGATTATAAGTTGCCCAAAGAAGTGTTGATGTATCTTTTAAAATTTTATATTCTGAAGGAATTAATACCTCAACTTTAAAATTCTTAAGAATATTATCTTCAGATGAGTGATGAGATAATTTTGAAATACCCTTCCTTAGACTCTTTAATTCACGCCATTCAAAAATTGCTTTAACTTTATTTAAATCCTTTTTAAGATTATCCTCTTTATTATGCTCATAATTCAACTGCACTACTAACTGCCCATTGGCCCACTTATTTTTCTGATTACTAGCCTGAACACCTTTAGCAATAGTTATGATGTTTTTATGCGTTTTAAGTATCGATTTAAACTCAGTATGACTTACTTGAACAACTCTAAAAGAGGATTCATTTTGCACTAATCCTTGCAATGGAGCGCCAAAAGTTTTACCTACAATCTCTTTAACATAGTCTTCCCATAAATCATCATCAACAACAAAAATAACTTCTGACAAAACTCCAGTTGAACTTGGTAAAGTTTTAGTCCCATCTGAACATGAGCTAATAATAATGAATAATGCAAGAGTTAGTTTTCTCATTATGAAACTGGAATTAAAATTTTAGTTCCTGGCTTAAGATTATCACTTTCTAAATTATTAAGTGATTTTATTTTCCAAACACTTAAACCCTCATATTTCTGGGCAATTCCCCAAAGTGTATCCCCCTTCTGAACAGTATATTCATTTTTACTAGAAACTAACTTTTCAGGAGCCTTACTATTGCCTTTTTTCACATAAATCACCAACTTATCTCCAATATCTAAACTGGTAGATTTTAGATTATTCCATTGTTTAATTTCAAATACATGCACCTTATGTGCTTTTGCAATTCTCCCTAGGTAATCACCTTTATGTACCCTATAAATTATGCGCTCTTCATCAATTAGAATTTCTTTTTTATCTACTGCATCAATAAAAGCATAATTAGTGGTTTCATTCAATTTAAAATCACTTACTGAATTAGCAGGAAATACCAAAACAGCACCTTTAGGATAAACTTCTTTTTTATAGGAAGGGTTTAAGTAGTTTATCGTTTCTGAATTAATACATAGTAATTCAATTAAAACTTTTTGTTCAACTTGTTTTTTAAGCGTAATTGTATCTGTATCACTTAAATCTATTTTTGGATATTCAACAGAAATTCCATGCTCAATTGCATAATTCATAGCATAATTTACAGCAATAAAAGTAGGAACATAATTTCGTGTTTCTTTTCTTAAATGAGGGTATAACTCCCAAAAATCAGAAGTTCCAACACTAGCTATTTTTTTTTGCAAATAGCCAGGCCCACCATTGTAAGCTGCCAATACTAAATTCCAATCTCCAAAAGTATCATATAGTTTTACAAAATACTCACAAGCAGCTATAGTTGCTTTCATAGGATTTTGTCTTTCATCCATATATGAAGTAACCTCTAAACCATACTGTTTACCTGTGGGGTACATAAATTGCCATAAACCACTTGCACCAGAACGAGAACGGGCTTTTGGATTAAGTGCTGACTCAACTATTGCTAAATATTTAAATTCTAAAGGTAAATCATACTTATCAAGCTGCTGCTCAAACAATGGAAAATAATAAGGTGTCAAGCCTTTCATTCTTGAAATAAGCGCTTTGTTTATTCCCAAATAACTATCAATAAATACTTGTACTTTTTCATTGTAAGCTAAATCCATTGGTGTTTTCATATCTAATTGTTGCAATCTCCAAGCAAAAATATTTTCTTTTTTTAATGAGGATACTTGCTCTTTTTCTTGCTCTGCTATATTTTCAATAAAAGGTTCACTGAAAATACTATCGCTAGTAGGATTAGAATTTAAAGGCTTAGCTAGTGCTAAACTATCTGAATTAGCAAAAGCAAAATAAGGTATAAATACAATTAAAAAAATTATTTTTCTCATAGCTACAAAGTTGAGTATAAACCAAAGCATTTTTATGTTGTCTTTAGTCCAATTATTAACGGCACCATGTTAACGAAAATACCGTATATTTGCACGCAATAAAGCACATGAGCAAAACCACCAAATATCCACAAGGCCCTTTACTAAGTAAAATCAATAGTCCTGATGATTTGCGTAAACTGAATAAAAATCAGTTGGAACAAATCAGTACAGAACTAAGGCAGTATATTGTTGATATTGTATCGGAAAAAGGAGGGCATTTCGGAGCTAGTTTAGGTGTGGTTGAACTAACAGTTGCTTTGCACTATGTATTCAATACTCCTATTGATCAGTTAGTTTGGGATGTTGGACACCAAGCTTATGGGCACAAAATACTTACTGGAAGGAAAGAGCAATTTCCAACCAACAGAATTTACAATGGCTTAAGTGGTTTCCCAAAAAGAAGTGAAAGTGTTTATGATACTTTTGGTGTTGGACATTCTTCAACTTCAATTTCTGCAGCACTTGGTATGGCTATGGCTTCTAAAAGTAATGGCGATAATAAAAAGCAACATATTGCTGTAATTGGTGATGGATCCATGACTGCAGGTATGGCTTTTGAAGCTTTAAACCATGCTGGAGCAGAAAATTCAAACTTATTAGTTATTTTGAATGACAACTGCATGTCAATTGACCCAGCAGTAGGGGCTTTAAAAGAATATTTAACTGATATTTCTACTTCAAAAACTTATAATAAAGCCAAAAATAAAATTTGGAAAATACTTGGTAAAATATCTAAGTTCGGACCAAATGCACAGGCAGTTGCTAAAAAGGTTGAAGGAGCAGTTAAATCAACTTTACTAGGAGAAAGTAATTATTTTGAATCTTTAAACTTCAGATATTTTGGACCAATTGATGGGCATGACACTAAGCATTTGGTGAATGTATTGAATGACTTAAAAGATATTCCAGGACCAAAAATTTTGCATTGCCTAACTGTGAAAGGAAAAGGATATACTCCTGCTGAAAAAGGAGACACTACAAAATGGCATGCTCCAGGATTATTCAATAAAGATACCGGAGATTTTATTGTTGGTGAAAAGAAAAAATCAGCTCCTAAATATCAAGATGTATTTGGAGAAACAATTATAGAATTAGCAAAGGAAAATGAGCAAATTGTTGGTGTAACGCCAGCAATGCTTACGGGTTCATCATTAAATAAAATGATGGTAGAAATGCCTGAAAGAACTTATGATGTTGGAATTGCAGAACAACATGCAGTTACATTTTCAGCAGGACTTGCCACACAAGGAAAAGTTCCTTTCTGCAACATCTACTCCTCTTTTATGCAAAGAGCATATGACCAAGTAATTCATGATGTTGCTTTGCAAAACTTAAATGTTGTATTTTGCCTAGATAGAGGTGGTTTAGTTGGTGCTGATGGCGCTACACACCATGGTGCATATGACATTGCATTTTTTAGATGTATTCCAAACATGATTGTTTCTGCCCCTATGAATGAGCAGGAATTAAGGAATTTAATGTACACTGCCCAATTACCTAACCAAGGACCGTTCTCCATCCGATACCCAAGAGGAAAAGGAGTTATGATAGACTGGAAAACTCCTTTACAAGAAATTGAAATAGGGAAAGGAAGAATAGTTAAAGAAGGGGAAGAAATTGCAATTTTATCCTTTGGGCACCCTGGTAATTTTGTAGTAAAAGCACAAGAACAATTTGAAAAAGAAGGCTTAAATATTGCTCATTATGATTTACGATTTGCAAAGCCTTTAGATGAACAATTATTGCACTCTATCTTCCAGAAGTTTAATAAGATTATTACAATTGAAGACGGATGCTTACAAGGTGGTTTTGGAAGTTCTATTTTAGAATTCATGGCAAATAATGATTACCAAGCTAGTGTAAAAATGCTAGGTATTCCTGATGCATTTATTCACCATGGTACACAGGAAGAACTACATAATGATTGCAATTATGATACCAAAGCAATTATTAAATCTGTACATCAAATTTTAGAAAAAAGCCTTGTTTCTCAAGTAGGATAGTTAAAAAACTAGAGAAAAATAATTTTTTCTATTTGCAAAACCAACTATTAACTAATCCCTATCTTTGCCTAAATCTGTAAGAAAAAACTAAGCAAGTATGAAAATTAAAGAAATCCTTCAAACTGAAGGAAAGGAACAAGAAATTAATGTTAAAGGTTGGGTGAGAACTAGGAGAGGAAGCAAACATGTTTCTTTTATCGCCTTGAATGATGGCTCAACTATTAATAATATACAAGTAGTTGCTGAAGCTAGTGATTTTGATGAGGAATTAATAAAGCAAGTTACTACAGGTTCATGCCTAAATGTAATTGGAAAATTAGTTGCTTCTAAAGGTAGCGGGCAAGCAGTAGAAATATTAGCCTCAACAATAGAAATATTAGGTGGTGCTGATGCAGATGAATACCCATTACAACCTAAAAAACATAGCCTTGAATTCTTAAGAGAAAAAGCTCATTTGCGTTTCAGAACCAATACTTTTTCGGCAGTATTTAGGTTACGACATGCCTTAACTTTTGCTGTACATAAATTCTTTAACGATAAAGGATTTTTCAATTTACATACTCCAATTATTACTGGGGCTGATGCTGAGGGAGCAGGGGAAATATTTCAAGTAACAAATCTTGATTTAGAAAATTTACCAAAAACTGATGATGGGAAAATTGACTTTTCAGCTGATTTTTTTGGAAGCAAAACTAACCTTACCGTTTCAGGACAGCTTGAAGCAGAATTAGGTGCTTTAGCACTTGGTCAAGTATATACTTTTGGACCAACTTTTAGAGCTGAAAACTCTAACACTTCTAGGCATTTATCAGAATTTTGGATGATAGAACCTGAGGTTGCTTTTGCTGATTTAGAGCAAAATATGGATTTAGCAGAAGAGTTTTTGAAATATTGCATTCAGTATTGTATGGAGAATAATGCTGAAGATTTAAAATTCTTAGACAGCAGAATGGCGGATGAAGAAAGTAAGTTAAAAAAAGAAGAACGCTCAGAAATGGGACTTTTAGAACGCTTACAATTCGTTATTGAAAATAATTTTGAACGCTTAACTTACCGTGAAGCAATTGATGTTTTAAGAAACTCAAAACCAAATAAAAAGAAGAAATTCCAATATCCAATTACTGGTTTTGGTGATGACTTACAATCGGAACACGAACGCTATTTAGTAGAGAAAAAATACAAGAAACCAGTTATAATTACCGATTATCCTAAAGGAATTAAAGCATTTTATATGCGTATGAATGAGGACAATGAAACGGTAAGAGCAATGGATATTCTATTCCCAACTATTGGTGAGATTGTAGGAGGATCGCAAAGGGAAGAACGCTTAGAGAAACTACAAGCAAGAATGGAAGATATGGATGTTTGCCAAGATGAATTATGGTGGTACTTGGAAACTAGAAAATTTGGAACTTGTACCCATAGTGGATTTGGATTAGGATTTGAACGCCTTATTATGTTTGTTACAGGAATGAAGAACATCAGAGATGTAATTCCTTTCCCAAGAACACCCCAAAATGCTGAATTCTAATAAATGAATAAACAAAGGTTACAGCAAAAGCAGTACCAAAACCTAAGCCCTCAACAAATACAATTTTTAGGGCTTTTGCAAATACCTATTGTCGCATTAGAAAAACGGATTGAAGAAGAGCTTGAAGATAATCCTGCACTAGAAGAGGATGAAGAAGAAATAAGCCTTTCAGAAAAGAGTTTTCAAAATCAGAATATAAAAGATTTTCAATATCAAATTGAGGATAAATCAGAAAGTTTAAGTGATTACTTAAATCAGCAATTAATAGTATTGGATATTAGCAAAGAGCAACTATTTTTAGTGCAATACCTTATTAGTAGCCTTGATGACAATGGTTTTTTGAATAGAGATTTACATGCAATAACAAGCGACCTTCTCATCAATAATAACCTTGATATTAACGAACTTGAACTCAGCAAAGCACTAGCTATTTTACAAGAATTAGAACCCTATGGAGTAGGAGCAAAAAACCTACAAGAATGTCTACTCATTCAGCTTTCAACTCTACACCCTGAAAAAGAACTTGAGAAAGAGATAATTACAGCATACTACACCCCTTTTAGCAACAAAAACTTTGAACACCTTAGCAAACATCTTGAAGTTGATTTTAACACCCTTAAAAGCGCATATAAAACAATTGAATCCCTAAACCCAATTCCTGGAAACGGATTTTCTAAAACTGCAAATACAACTGCTTATATTTATCCTGATTTTACAGTAAGCATAATAGATGGAAAATTGGAAACAAAGCTGAATAAAAGCAATGTAAAACCAATTAAGGTAAGTAAGTATTACCAAAATATGCTAAAAGAAACGGAGGATAATGCTACCAAAAAATTCTTGCAAGAAAAAGTAGAAAAAGCAACTTGGTTTCAGCAAGCACTTAACAAAAGAAACGATACTTTGCAAAGAGTATTTTCAAGTATTTTAACCATACAAGAGGCGTATTTCTTTTCCGGAAATGAAAAGGATTTAAAACCTATGAAATTAGCAGATATTGCGCAAGAAGTAAAAATGGATATTTCTACTATTTCAAGAGTGAGCAACTCCAAATATGTAGCTACACATTTTGGAACTTTTAAGCTGAAAGAACTTTTTTCAGAAGCTTACCGAAAAGACAATGGCGAACTAATTTCTACAAAAGAAATTAAAAGTAAATTGCAAGAAATAATAGAAACAGAAGATAAAATAAATCCTTTTACTGACGAGCAACTTGCTGAATTATTAGGTAAAAATGATTACCATATTGCAAGAAGAACAGTTGCAAAATACCGAGAAAATCTAGGGATACAAACTGCAAAATTAAGAAGAGAACTATAATGAAATTATCTAAATTTGTTTCCATAATTCTACATCCTATTTTTATGCCTTTATTGGCACTTTACTTAACGCTAATCAATATCCCTTCAGTTGGTTTTTCCATAAACCATTACTTGCCTTTTATTTATGGCGTTATTATTTGCAGTACTATTTTACTCCCTTTATTTAGCATATTTATTCTCATTAAAAATAAAAAAGTAAGTTCTTTAGAAATGAGCAACCATAAGGAGCGTTCACTCCCACTTTTCAGAACTGTACTTTGGATGGGCTTAGGCTTTTATATTTTAAAAGATTTATTGGTTTATTCCCCAATCATTGAAGCCGAACTAATAGGAGCAATACTCATCATTTTGTTTGCATCTATCATCTCAAAATATTGGAAAATAAGCCTTCACTTATTAGGAATAGGAGGGGTAGTTGGTGTTTTTATAGCCCTTCAAATAATGTATGGAGGAGTGATGAACCTACTGCTTTTATTTATACTGCTTTCAGGAATATTAGGAGTTGCTCGAATTGATCAAAAAGCACACAATCACGCACAAATATATATTGGATTTTTATTAGGAGTTAGTATCGAACTAGTAACGCTTTTAGTCTACTAATTTTATATCAATAATCTCAATCCTACGCTCCAATACAGCATCTAAACTATAAATTGATTGCAACCTATTATTAGGGTCATCACTTACTTTTTTAGTGGCTTTACTTTCACCAAAAGGCAATTCAATAATCTGGAAAAGTCCATCTGATATAAAAGAAGTAAATTCTGCATTATCATATTGATTTAGATAATTAAGGAAACTCTTTATCCTCCTTTTAGAAAGGTTGATGTTATACTGCTTTTTGTGTAGCGGACTGGCATAGCCTTTTATCTGTAATTGAATTTTTTTTCCTTGTTTCAAATCAGCTAAAATATGAGTAAAAATAAGCGTCAATTTATTAAAGTTTCCTTTTAAACTATCCTGAAAAAAAGAGGATAAATTCGGACTAAATTTATTGTAGTCATCTTCCATTTGGAAGTAGGAAATATAGGCCTCTTTATATGTTTTTTCAGTAGACACATTCATTGTACAACAATCAGGCTCATCATTGTGGAAGTATAGTTTTAAAGGCAAATACTTACTTGCAATTAATAAGTTATCCACTTCCTCAATTTCAGGTTTTTCTAGCTCAAAAGAAAAGATATCATTACAACAAAATTCCTCAGTATTGTACAAGGCACCTTTACGGTTAGATGCAAAATAGCCTTTTGTTTCATCATAGAAATTAAGGTACATTTCATCCTGCTTGGAATTGAACTGAACAGCATTTATTGGTTTTTCCCAAAGATTTAATTTTCCTTCAGCTTTGTAAATATCAAAACCGCCTAAACCTCCTTTTTTATTGGATGAAAAATAAAGTAAGCTTTCCTCTTTGCTGAAAAAAGGAGTAATTTCATCAGCAGGAGTATTTATCATTTCTCCGGCATTAATGGGAACACCAAAATTGCCTTGCTTATCAATTATGCTCAGCCAAATATCCATTCCGCCAAAACCACCTTTCCTATCGGACACAAAATACATGACTTTTTGTTGCTTATGGTTGGTAAGATGAGGTTGAGTATTTGTTGAATTTACTAGTTTGATATTAGTGTTTAAGGCTTCAGTTATTTGCTTTTCATAATTTCTAAAAACAATTTTACAATTTCCTTTTTCATCACATGTGCTAAAGTAAAAAAACGGTTCATTTTTTGGAAATTGAATATTGGCGGTGGAATAGGAATCTCCTAAATTAATATACTTTCCTTTTTGCCACTTCCCATCCTTAAATTGGCTTGAAAAAATAGCAGATTGATACTGCTCTTCTTCCAAAGTAGAAGAAGTATAATAAGCGGTATTTTCATCAATTTGAACAAAATTAAGCTCGGAACCAAAACCATTAACATTGCCTTGCAAATGTGTAATGCTAAGCGTTTGCGAAAAGCTAAGTAATGGGGAAAACAGAAGGATAATACTTATTCTCATTACTCCAGAATTATCCTTTTCTCTACCGTACCATCACTATAAATATAAAAGAGCAAACCTGTTGCAGTTAGCTTACTTTCCCTGCCTAAAATATCTACTACTTTTAGCAGTTGCTTTTTGCCTTCTTGTTCATAAATAGCATTAGGCGGCAAACTATCCAACTTCAATACAAAATCATCTACTAAAACCCCATGATAGCCTTGCTCTAATGCTGCTTTTATAGTAAGGTGTTGGGCAGGAATAGTAGCTTGAAAGGTTAGTTCTACCTTAGTCCAATTGGTAGTTGGATAAGGCAAAGTATCAATAGTAGTACCAAAAGCAGTAGCACTATCTGAAATGCCAATAACTACTTGCCCTGCTATAAAATTATTAGGATAAATATGAGGGAGTATTTTCTGATGATAACTTAACTTATAGTATGCATTAATTTGTAAGTTTGTAGAGAGAGAAAGAGAGAGAGAAGTGTATTTTTCATAATGAAAATTATTAACAATAGTGTCTATAAGAATAACTCGTATTGCATAACTCCCTTCATGAGCTATATCATCAGAAACTATTGTTGAATCATAAGTAATACAAGACCTAAAGAAAATACCATTTTCTAAATTCCCATATATAGAAGAGGCTGTAGAATGATGCATTAGACTTGAATAGGTTACATTGTCTATCTCTTCCCTACAATCATTCCCATTTATATTATTTTGCTCAAAAGAACCATTATATATTAAGTTCTGTGCCTTTGTAGTAAAAGCAAAACAAAAGAGAAATCCTATAAATAGTAGTTTCTTCATCTTCCAAAGATAGTTAAATTTTTGCTCCTCATTTCATTATAAATATTTGGGGCATATTTTCTGTTCCACAATTTTTTTCTTTTTCTTGCTCTTCCACTCGTACACCAATGCAAATTCAAATCCCCCTTTGTTATTACTGGCATTGGTCAAACTAGAGGTATTTACATCATAACTCACCACACAAGATAAACCTTCAATTTCAGCTCCAAAATAAAGAATAACCGCATCATTAAGCCGGTCAGCAATTCCTGATTTTAAGAGGATATCTTGCTCTCCCTCCAATAAATAATTCACATCACAACCCAATAAAAATTCTTTATCGGTATCCTGTTTAGCAAATAATAATTTGGGCTGAATACTCAAATTATCAGTATAGGCATAATTAACAGCCATGTGAATATTCATTTTTTGCTGCAAGCGAATAGCATCATTATCCGTTAAGGATTGCTTGGGTTTATTAATGTGATAAAAAGCAATTCCGCTTTCAAGAATCGCCTGTTTATTTAGCGCATAAAAGTTAGCAATTCCAATAGCTACATCAGGAAAAATAAAATTAAGATTGCTGAAATTTTCAGGGTCGTTAAACACTAAATCGTCAAATACAACTGACCTTTGAAAAATACCCAACCCTGCTCCAAAACTAAATAAGTTATCAGCAGTTACGGATACTTTTTTAGCATATCCAAGGTTAATTCCTGTGGTTTTAAAGCGAGAATCCCCCGCAATATCATTCAGAAATTGTACCCCAATATTATGGCTAGGCAGTATGTCTTTTCGTTCCAAGGAAAGGCAAAGTGTATTGAATGGAACACTCACACTTGCCCATTGTGATTTTCTTTGTAGAGTTGCTTTATAGTCGTTATTTTGTGCACCCACCAAAGCAGGGTTCAGCAAAAAAGAAGAAACTTTAAATTGTGAAAAATGCACATCCTGAGCACAAGCATTTATGCTAAAAAATAATACCAATATTAAAGCTATATTTCTCATCTGATGAGGGTAATATTTCCTTTTTTGAAAAGTGTTTTATCGCCAATGCATTTCAGTTCCAAGTAAAAATCAAATACTTGAGGGTTAAGTTTTTTTCCAAGATAAGTACCATCCCATTTATTAGATATATCAGTTGTTGAAAATACCTTTTGCCCCATACGATTAAATATTTCTAACTTAAAATTAGTAACTATATCTGCAATATTCTCAATAAAATAAGTGTCATTTACGGCATCTTCATTCGGACTAAATGCAGTGGGAACAACAATACTGTCTTCATTACAAAACACATCCAACACCTCAATACAGATGCTGTCCCGAACAATACAAGCGTGAATATTATATACCTCAGCAACATAGCACTCATCTTGAATTGGACTAATTGCTACTCTATTTGCTGTTGAGGAAAGTGTTATCCAAGTAAAATTATCGGATGTTTCAATATTCAAATAAGTGGTTTCTCCCCTAAAAATTGTATCCTCATCCAACCACAAAGAATCCAAAATTGGATTATCGTAAATATTGACCAATACTGAATCCTTCATTATACAGCCATCCGTATTTACTACCTCAACAGAATACCAAGCAGAGGTATCGGTATAATCATAAATACTTGCTGAATCAGCAGCATAGATGACATCAAAAGGATTCCAAGCATAAGAAATTAAAGGAACACTAGGGTGCAAGTTATTTACTTTTAAGAAAACACTATCCCCTTTACAAAGCGCTAAATCTCCAATCAGATTTATATTTATGCTTTCCATTTTCACCTCAACACTATCCACTTGCTCACAGAAACCATCAGTAACCTTTACATAAAATACAGCTACACTAGCAACTGTTAAGCTATCCGTAAGGCTTAATGTATCCGTAAAACTAGCATTAGAAGACCAAAGCACTGAAGAAGCTCCACTATAATTTGCAAATAGTTTTATAGGAATATTACAATAGGAAGTATCCTCACCTGCATCTAGTAAAAAATCAGGAACTACTATTTGTTGCAACAAAGTATCGGTACAACTTCCGTTAGATATTAGTAATTGATAATTAATACTAATAGGAGAACTACAAAAAGGATTAGAAACATTTGCACTGCTTAAATTAGAAGAAGGAAACCAAAAATAAGTAATGGTTGGGTCATTTACTGGAAGCAAGCCAATTTGAACTTGATCCTCTTCACATTTTACAATACTTGCAATTGTATCAGATGAGTTGGCAAGTATATACACTTGCTTAGTGATGGTATCCGAAACATTACACGCACCAGGAGCATTTGCAATTAAGGTAACCGTATAATTCCCTGCTTGGTTATAATTATGTGTTGGATGTTCCAAGTTAGAAGTTGTAGCATCACCAAAATCCCAATGATAAGTAATAGGTGAATTAGAACTACTTAAATTCTGAAAACTAACATTGGTATCACAACCTACCCAATCCGCATTAAAATCAGCAATAACCATAGGGAAATCAAAGTTGAATTTGAATACCCCATTATTGCAATTAGTACTATTATTCGTTACTGAAACTGCACCTGGATTTGGCTCTATAGGGAAGTCAGAATTACCACCACAACCTGCACAAACAGATTGATAAATAATTCCTTTTTTATCAAAGCGACTTGTCCCTCCATCAACATGTTCATTGCTTTGAGTTCCTCCAAAATAAGTAGCATAAACCATGCTACTTAAAGCATCATCAAGCACCATTAAGTAAAAGTCATTTCCATCAGTTGCACCTTGAAAAGCATTTGTGCTTACTGGTAAATTAAGGGTTGATAATGGTCCTCCTAAATTAGAGCCCCAACCAGAAAGATAAATCTTATCGCAAACATCAACCAAAAAAGCAGTAGGGGAGATATCAGGCGTTCCTTTTCCTGTACCTACAACTGTTGCTCTCAAAATACTATCCAAATCAGGAGTAAATACTGCAATAAACTGTCCTGCTCCACTTTCAAAATAAGTCGCATTATGTACTAAAGCTAAAGCACTTGCTTTGGTTTGCCCAAATAAATAAACTGCATCCGTACTTCCAACCTCTACAAAATAAGATTGATCGTATTGTTCAGTTCCATAATAAGAGGACGAAAGGATTTGTGCTCCATCTGAACTAATTAAGCTGATAAATGCATCTGCTCTTACTGAATCCTGATGAACAGATTGATAAGAATTAGCGGATGTAGGGAAATCAGCTGATGTAGTTCCTCCTGTTACATAAATATTATCATCATCATCCAAAGCTAAAGAGTAAATTCCATCATCAGCACTACCCCCTAAATAGGAACTCCAAATAATAGAAGTAAGCTGATTATCCATTTTAACTATACAGCCTTCTTGCCCTCCATTATTTGTTGTTTGGAAGCTAGTCGTAATCGGAAAATCAGAAGATTGAGTACAAGTAGCAATGTAAATATTATTGTTCTTATCAATATCAATTTCTCCTCTTACCTCATCAGCATAATTGAATTTTAACCTAGTGGCCGTATTCAACCCATCATTATCCGTACCCCCAATAAAAGTGGATGCTAATAAGTTTCCTCCATTAGTACTTAACCTTGAAACAAAAATATCCGAACCATTAGGGAAGCCAACACCAATACCTGAAGGAGCAAAAGATGGACCGCCTTTAAAAATGGTTTGATAAGCTGATAAAGTAGTTGGAAAATCAGCCGAACCAGTAGTACCAAATATAAATAATTCATCTGCACTATTCACAATCATACTATGGGGTAATTCATCTTTTGTTCCGCCTAAATAGGTAGAATAAATTCGTGTTGTTCCGCTAGTATCATATTTTGTTATTGCAACATCTGTACCTCCAGCAGCATTGGCATAATTTATCTGATATGCTCCTGTAGCTGTAGGATAGCCAACACCAAAAGAAGTGCTGCCACTATACAGAAAACCAAAATCATCATAAGTGGCTGTGTACCCAAAATTATCGCTTGTTGAACCGGAATAAGTAGAGAATTCCAAAATAGGATCAATCACTAAAGGATAATTTCTATTGTAATTATTGGGGAAATCAAAGGAAAGAATATTCCTTTTTAACTTATAGTTACACACTACCTCAACTTCAATTCCATCAATAATTTGATACGCATAAGGATGATACTCCATAATGCTATTTACAGATGTTTTTAGGTGTAAATTTCCATCATCAATCCTAATATTACTTACTCCTTCATAACGCAATTTAATGGCTTTTTCATCACTGTTTTTGGCAAGATGTAATTCGTACTTTAACTTATCTTCATTCACATAAAAATACAAATCAACACCTTCATAAATGTTTTTTTGAATTTGCGTTTTATATGACTTCACTTTTGAAGCCCAAGCTGATTTATTGCCTAGATAATAATTCTCAAAAAATTTACTTTCACCTTCAAGGGTGGTAGTAATTTCTGAATTTGTATTTAAAAATGATACCGAATAAGCATGTGCATCTACACGGTTATTAGTTGCTATTCCATCATGGATATATTCCAACTGCCTACCATCATAAAAAGCATATATGAGTTTTGCCTGCTCTATAAACAAAGCGCCAGAAGGAAGATTGGTTTTAGAAAAGACAGCTTTTGGAAATTGTCCTTTATTTTCAATAAAAGGATTTTGCCCATTTGCCAAAAAAAAGAACATAACAAAGACTGTACTAAATAACTGCTTTAATATGCTTTCTTTAGGTGTCATTACATTTTTAATTCATCAGAATTTGCATTAAACTATCTTTTGCCAACATATAAGATTCCCTATTTTCATTTTTAATAGGGTCGCCAGGAGGTAATTTTTGTTTAAAAGGATCAACTTGCTTTCCATCTTTCCAAAAACGATAACAAACATGAGGGCCAGTTGCCAAACCAGTACTCCCAACATAACCGATAATATCCCCTTGCTTTACATATACGCCTTTTCGTATCCCAGGTTTTATTTTGGACATATGCAAGTACTGTGTTGTGTAGGTTCCATTATGCCTTACCTTTACATAGTTTCCATTATTCTTGGTGTAGGTTGCTGCAATAATTGTTCCGTTTGCTGTGGACCAAATAGGAGTACCGCTCTCAGCTGCATAATCCGTTCCAAAATGCCCTTTCCACCTTCCTGTTACAGGGTGTTTTCTTCTTTTACTATAACGGGAGGAGATACGCTTATAATCCACTGGAGCCATTAAAAATGCTTTTCTCAATGTTTTACCTTCTTCATCATAATAGTCTCCAAAATTCTCATTTTCTTTGTAATAGAACGAATAAAAATCTTGTCCTTTATGCGTAAATTCTGCCGCTAAAATTCTACCTATTCCAATATAGTTTCCATCAATATATTTGTCCTCATAATATACTCTAAAACCATCTCCTTTTTGAATCTTAAAAAAGTCAATTGTCCAAGCATAAATTGTTGATAGTTCAGCTGTTAATTTAGGGCTTAGTTTTTGCTCCTCCATTGTCATCCATAAAGATGAATTTATAGTTCCTGAAGCTGTTTTTAACTTTACTGTAACTGGCTTTTTTCCTTTATAAACTTCAATTTCATTTCTTAAATCAAAAACAACATAGTTAGTTGCATCAATTTCATAGATAAAGTATTGTGCTTTTTCGGTTGAATCAGTAGCGCAAATAACTGTATATTTTTTTCCAGCATTTACACGCCTTACATCAAATATCCCTTTTGATTTTTGAACTATTTTATTAATCTCAGGATGATCGATATGATTTAAATAAAGAATCTCTCCCATGGTTTGTCCACTTTTTACAAGCCCTTTTGTAACCTGAAAGGAATCGACCAAAATATCATATTCGTAAGCAGGCTCAACTATTTCTTCAATCTCCTCAACAACTACTTCTGTTTTTTCTGTGTTTATGTTAGACAACATAAATAGTAATGCTGTACCCATTACTAGTATTCCAAACCATTTTTTCATACCGCTAATTTACTTCTTTAAATTATTCTGTAATGATAATTATTCTCCAATTATTGACAATGGATATTTCAATTCTTTATAATCATCTAATACTGCTTTTATCGTACCTGTCCATATTTTAGTTTCAACCTTAAGTAACAAATGATTATGATCGTCCGAAATCCATATTTTCATTTCTTCTCCATCTTCAAACACTCTACCTTCTTGCATTTTTGGCTGGAAAGTCATGCAATTAATTTTACCCCATTTTGTTTCTAAAATTTCATTTTGTAGATATTTTATTTCCAAATAATAATTTTCATCATCCATAAAAATTGGAACATAAAATGATTTTTTATTAAGTATCCTGTCTTTTTTAAAGGTTCTTGCGTAAAACAATGCAGAGAGCATATCTTGACTATTTGGAAGGATATAGAAATTGCTATCTTGTGTCCTAACAATACTATCTAAGTGATTAAAACTATAGTGCTGATTAATTAAATGCCCTCCTTCATTAACATCTCTTTTAAACTCAATTGGGAGTAGGGTAGTTGTATCAATAAAGGTTTCATAAACATCTCTAACCTTAAAAAACCAATCAAAAAAAGGAGCTGTTTTTCCTTTACCAATAATATGAAAACTAGGCTTGTGATTTATAGTTTTGATCTCAGTTATTTCTAAATCAGCATAACCTACCCAAATTGGACCAAAAGACACTTTATATGCAGCATACTCACCTACTTTATACGGTAAATTAGTTTGTGAAATAAGGGGAATTGAACTGAAAAATAAGGTTATGAAAATGAATAATCTCATAACACAAATATAGCAATTATCCTGCTAAGTGAATATCCTTTGAAAAAGCTAATAAATCAGCCTCCTTAAAATGATCAGCCATTAAATGTAGTCCTATTGAAAGTCCATTAGAATGCTTAGCTAAAGGAATTGAAATTGCCGGATTACCAGAAAGATTTGCTTGTACCGTAAATATATCTTCTAAATACATAACAGTTGGATCAGTATGTTTTTTTCCTATTTCAAAAGGGGTATGAGGTGTTGTAGGAGAAATTACAAAGTCATAATTCTCAAACATCTCATTGGTTTTATCTTGTATTAGGCGTCTTATTTTTTGTGCTTTTGTAAAGTAGGCATCATGATACCCTGCACTTAACACAAAAGTACCCAACATAATTCTTCTTTTTACTTCCTCACCGAAACCTTCTGTACGGCTATTGATATAAGTGCTTTCCAAATCAGTAATATTTTCACTCCTATACCCATAATGCATACCATCAAATCTAGCCAAATTAGAAGATGCCTCAGCTGTTGTAATTACATAGTAAGTTGGTACTAAATAATCCAAATATGGGAAAGAAATAGGTTCAACAATATGACCTTTCTCTTTCAGTTCCTCAATTTTAACTTCTATTGTTTTCCTTATCTCAGGGTCAAGACCTTTGCTGTCCAAACATTCTTTAATATAAGCAATTCGCTTAGGCTTATTATCTAATTTCACTTTGTGATACTCTTCAACTTTCCTTGTAGAAACGGTACTATCAAAATCATCAGCACCAGCTATTACTTCCAATAATAATGCTGCATCTTCAACAGTATTTGTGAGTGGCCCTATTTGATCGAATGAAGAAGAATATGCGATTAATCCATAACGAGAAACACGAGCGTAAGTAGGTTTTAACCCAACAATACCACAAAATGCTGCTGGCTGCCTTATGGATCCTCCTGTATCACTTCCTAAAGTCGCTAAACAGAGTCCTGCTGCAACTGCTGCTGCCGACCCTCCTGAACTTCCGCCTGCGACTCTATTATTATCAATTGGGTTCTTTACAGTACCATGAATTGTATTTTCATTAGCAGATCCCATTGCAAATTCATCACAATTTAAACGACCTATTATTATTGCATCTTCAGCTAATAATCGCTTAATTACTGTTGCACTAAATAAGGATTCAAAACCATCTAAAATTTTAGAGGAAGCAGATACTTTATGATTTTGATAACAAAGGTTATCCTTAATACCAATAACCATTCCTGCTAATTTACCTGCAGTACCATTTTTTAGCTTTTCATCTACATCTTTAGCTTGTGCCTTAGCCTCATCAGTATACACCTCAACAAAGGCATTTAAGTGCTGATTTTCATTGATTGCATTAAGGTAATTTTGTGTAATTTCTACACAACTAGTAGTGGCAGATGACAGTGCATATTGCACCTGTTTAAAGGAACGGAAAATTGTCAATTTTTAAAAGGTATTAATCTTCTTTATTATCTTCTTTCAAGTCTTTAGTTGCATCCTTGAATTCTTTCATTCCCTTTCCAAGTCCTTTCATTAATTCTGGAATTTTTTTACCTCCAAACATTAATAAAAAAACCAAAACAATAAGTACAATTTGCCATGGGCCAATCATTCCTAATAATATTGCTGATGTCATAATTTTAATTGTTAAAATGAGTGTACAAATTTAGGTAATTTGTTTTAATAGGCTTTAAATAACCATTTAGATGGGTCTTGCTTGTCATATCCCTTCCAAATTTCAAAATGTAATTCTGTTTTATCTTCTATTTCTTGGGTAAATACAAGCCCTACTTTCTCCTTAGCAAGCAGTTTATCACCCACTTTTACACTTACCTCTTTTAGCCCTGAATACACGCTAAAATATTCCCCATGATTCATTAAAATGGCCTTACCTTCTCCTTTAATAAAAAATATTCTGCTAACAGTTCCGTCAAAAATAGCTCTTACTATCATGTTTTTATCTGTCGCAATATCAATACCATTATTAAAAGTTTCTAAACCAGCAAAAACAGCATGCTTTTGCTTTCCGTACCTCTGAACAATTACTCCCTTTGCTAATGGCCAAGGTAATTTACCTTTATTATTATTAAACTCTGACGACAAAGCCATAGCCTCAGGAGTTAAAGAAAAGCCTTTATTTTTCTTTTCAGCCTCCTCTCTTGCTTTTCTAATTTCCTCCTCAATTATCTTACGGATTTCATCCTCCAAAGCTTTTGCACGCTTTTGCTTGTCCTTCAACTGTTTTTTGAATAGCCTTTCGGACTTGCTTAATTTATTGACTAACTCTTGTTTTTCTTGCTTAGTATCACTAATTGTATTTAACTCATTTTTCTTAGCCCCAACCAATTCCTTTTTAGATGATGATTCCAAAATAAGTTGATTTTTTTGAGTGTCTAAACTGATTTTTTTACGCTCTAATTCCTTTTGACTTTCAGCAATTTTTTCCACTTGATTTTTACGGAATGAAGCATATTGTTTTAAATAAATTATGCGCTTATAGGCCTGATTAAAATCCTCAGCAGAAATAATAAATATCAAATCATTACGAGTTCCCTTCTTTTTAAAACACGCAAAAATCATCTTTGCATATTCACTTTTTAATAGTTTCAAATTCTCCTGTTCAGCAATAATAGCTTGCTCAGTATTAACAATGGATCTTTTAATTTTCTTAATCTGCTTATTCAATAAACTAATCTCAATATTCAAAGTTTGCAACAGGCGTTCTTTATTGTTAATTTGCTTATCCAACACCTTTAAATAACTCAAAGATTTAGTTTTATTTGCCTTGGTTTTATTCAACAAATCAGTAGTATAGCTAATCTCCTTTTCTATACTCGACTTTTGTTTTTTAAGCTCTTCCTTAGTTTGCGAAAAGGCTGAAAAACTGAATAAAAAACCTAAAAGAAAAACTGTGTATTTACTCCACTTCAACATAAGAAATTGGTATTTTAAAATGTAGTTTTTGTTTTTTATTGAAAACAATTTTTGAATAATTTAATGTCGCATCAAAACCTTCAACTGACCTTACTTTTAGCTTAAACTCCTTAGGAAAAACAAATTCCGATTCAGCTGTGAAACCTGAAAACTCATAAATCAACTCATTATCTCCATCCAAAATATTTGCAGTTAATATCCTATATAAATCAGCAGACACTTTATAACTCGCCTTCTTAGCATTTAATTCAAATGCATTATCAACCAACTGAAACTTGTATGAGCCTTTTAAAAAATTAGGATTTGCTGTTATCATTTCTTGCACTTGCTGAAAGGAAATATCTGCTTTTAAAAAAGTTGAAATGTGTGAAATTGGTTTTTTAAAATAAGTTTTATTCGTTCTGTTGATGTAACAAACAGAATCCTTGGTTACCATTGTCCTGAATAATTCAATACCGAAAGGTGCGCTTACAGAAGCCCAAATGGCACTATCCTTTCTTAATTTAATATTGATGTTTAAGGTAACATCTCTCTCCTCCTTTATCAAATTAACTTTTCCTTTTAAGGAAAGCCAATCAGGAGTTTTATTTTTTGAATTTACCCTTGAAATTAAATCCTTTGCATTTTTTGGTGCTTTAGCATAATCAATCTCTCTTAGCTTAGTACTACATGAGCTTAAGATAAGAATTAAAAAAAGGTATGAAAATAATTTATTCATATAACTTTCCTTCTTCAATTTTCTGATTTAAAAACTTACCTGCAACTCCTAATTCTTTTGCTTTTTTCCATTGGGAAATGGCTTTATCAACATTCCCTAGCTTGTATAAAATGTCCCCATAATGTTCAACCACAACTGCACTTTTATCACCTCCATTAATCAAAGCTTTTTCCATCCACTCTTTTGCCTTTTCATACTCTTTCATTTCATATAAAATCCAAGCATAAGTATCTTGATAAGTACCATTGTTAATTTCTATCTCATTGCATCTTAACGACATTTCTTTTGCTCTATCTAGTTTTATTTTTCGCACAGAAAGGTAGTATGCATAGTTATTTAGGATTAACACATTATTAGAGTCAATGGTTAAAGCTTTTTCATAGTATTCATCTGACAATTCATGTTGCATAGTTGCATGATAAGAATCCGCTAATGAAGAATAAAATTCCAATAATAACATTTCGTTATCAATAACAAATTCAATTCCCATTTCCAAAGTTGAAATTGCCTCAGGATAATGCTTAAACCATTTATTAGACACTCCATTGAAATAATAAAATAAGGGATCGGTTGAAAAATAAGTTAAGGCCTCATCACTCGTTTTAAGCATCCCTTCAAAATCATTTTGCTCTGCTTGAATAAACAAGACTTGACTCCATACTTGGCTTTTTGTTTTATCCTTTTCTAAAACAATTAAGTATTGCTCTTTTGCCTCTTCAAATCGATTATCAGTATATAATATATCGGCATAAACTGCATGTGGTTTTACTTCTGTAGGGTGGGCAATTATTAAGAGGTTTGCCAAATTGTAAGCCTGCTCTTTCATAATATCATTTACTGCCAACAACTGAAAATACGAAACCAAAATTCTCACCTTTACATCAACCCCTAATTTTGTGCTTTTAAAAGCTAATTTCAACTCTTCAAATGATTGAACATTATCGCCTTGCTCACGATAATAATCTGCTAAAGTTAAATGAATTCTACCATTTTCAGGAGCAATAATAGCTAGTTTTTTAAAGATTTCAAAAGCCTTATCTTTTTCATCATTCAGTAAATATACTTCCGATAATATTTCTAAAGCTTCTATATCATTGGGAAACTTTTCTAACAAATTGACCAGCTCGTTTATTGCATTTTTCTTTTTTTGCAGCTCCATATAAAGCTTATGTTTCTGCATTGAAATCATTTTGCTAATTCCTTTATTTTCTTCTAAATCATCATAAACACCAATTGCTTTTATAAAATCATTATCATAAATATAGGTATCGGCCAACATGTAATACAACTCCTCATTTCCTGGCTCATCAAGTAATAATTTTTTGTACTGTGTGGCCGCATTTTTAAAATCCTGATTACTAAAAAGAATTTCAGCATAGGCTATTCTATACCATCTATTATTTTCTTCCAGTGTAGTTGCAATTTTTATTTGCTCAACAGCCAATTCAAAATTACCTTGGTTTTTGTTAATCAATGCTGATTCATACAAAGGAACCGCCTGCTTATCGTTTAACTTTATACATTTTTGAAACTGCTTTAAAGCCTCTTCAAAGTTTTCTAAGGATTTAGCTTTTAAAGCCCCAAACAAATGGGTGTTAAACATGAAATTATCTTTATCAACCTCTAGCTCAACAACCTTTTTTTTCTTGCTTTTTCCTTCTGGATAATAGGATTTCCATTGCGCAAAAGTTTGCACACTCACTAAACAAAATAAAATTATTATCCCTTTTTTCATACTTATTTTACGCCTGTGCTACCAAAACCTCCGGCTCCTCTTTCTGAAACTTCTAATGTTTCAACTTCTATCCAATTTGCTTGTTCATGTTTTGCAATTACCATTTGTGCTACTCTTTCTCCATTTTCAACAACAAATTCTTCAGCTGAAAGGTTAACTAAAATAACGCCTATCTCCCCTCTATAATCAGCATCAATAGTTCCTGGAGAGTTTAAAACCGTAATTCCTTTTTTATATGCCAAACCACTCCTAGGGCGCACTTGCGCTTCATATCCTTCAGGAAGCTCAATAAACAATCCTGTTTTTACCAAAGTTCTTTCCAGTGGCTTTAATGTAACTGGCTCAGTTAAATTAGCTCTTAAATCCAATCCTGCTGATTGTGATGTTGCGTATTCAGGAGAATCATGTTGTGATTTATTTACAATTTTTATATTCATTTTTTATGCTATTATTTAGGGTTTGAAATTAGTGTTTTATTCTGTTTTTCTATTACAAATATGGAAATGATAAATGCCACTAAATATAATGCATTAAACCACATACTTGAATCTGAAAAATAGAGGATGAAATAAATCCCAAGCATATTAGACGAATACAAGGCTATTCTCCCTACTTGATAAGGAATAGGAAAATGCTTTTTTCCTAAAAAATAGGATGCAACCGTCATGCTGAAATAACAAACTAAAGTAGCCCAGGCCGAACCAACAAAACCAATAATTGGAATAAGAATGAAGTTTAGCACTAATGTAATAACGGCTCCAAAAATAGAAAGGTAAGCTCCATATTTTGTTTTTTCAGTAAGCTTGTACCAAATAGAAAGGTTGTAATAAATTCCAAGGAATAGATTGGCCAACAATAAGATTGACACAACTAAAAACCCTCTTTCATCATGATATTCACTCCCTAAAAATCCTTTTATAATATCATAGAAAATAGTAACTCCTAAAAATATAATTGCCATTACAATTGTAAAGTATTTCATAACATCAGCATATATTTTTCTGCTCCCACCCTCTTTTTCCTGTGCAAAAAAGAAAGGCTCAGCTGCAAACCTAAAGGTTTGGATAAAGAGCGTCATAATGATTGATAGCTTATAAAACGCCCCATACAAACCTAGTTCAGAGGCTGCAATATCAGTGTTTGGCAATAAGTGTTTTAATAAAATTCTATCAATTGTTTCATTGGTCATTCCAGCTAAACCTGCAATAAGTAGGGGTAAAGCATAAATCATCATTTTTTTCCAAAGTACTTTATCAAACCTCCAAACAGAAGCAAGCATTTCAGGGAATAATAAAATAATTGTAATAATTGAGGCAATTAAATTAGAGATAAAAATGTATTCAATACCAAACTCTTTATGCACGATAAAGTAGAGGTTCAATCCAATATTTACAAATATATTTATCAGGCGAATTAGGGCAAACCTTACTGCTTTATTTTGCTCTCTTAATCTAGCAAATGAAATAGATGAAACAGCATCTAAAGCAATTATTATTGCAAACCATTCAATGTATTCGGTATGCCCAGCATAGCCCATCCAACTAGCAATTGAAGTAGATCCTGCAAACATCAATACAACAAAAATAAGAGAGGAAACAAGAAGCGAAATAAGTGCTGTACTGTAAACTACCTTTACATCATTTTCTTTTTTAGAAAAGCGAAAAAAAGCAGTTTCTAAACCATAAGTTAGTACAATAACTAAAAAAGCAACATAAGCATAAAGCTCTGTTACCACTCCATATTCTGCTGGTAAAAAATAACGAGTATAAAGTGGGACTAAAAGGTAATTCAACAACCTTCCTATCACACTACTCAAACCATAAATTGCGGTTTGGCTCAGTAATTTTTTAAGCGGATTCAATTAAAATTTTGCTTTTCTTTTTTCCATAAATGCAGTAGTTCCTTCAATAAATTCTGGTGTTTCAAAACAAGAACCAAATTCAGTTATTTCAACATTAAAACCATTTACACCATCAGTAAAACCAGCATTAACCGATTTTATTGCTTTAGCAATAGCCATTGGTGAATTACGCTTCATTTTTGTAGCTAATTTTTCTGCCATTGGAATTAATTCTTCTTGTGTGCAAATATAATTTACTAAACCCCACTCTTTTGCTTCAACAGCTGACAACATTCCTGCAGTAGTTATCATTTCCATAGCCTTACCTTTACCCACTAAGCTAGCTAACCTTTGTGTACCACCATAGCCTGGAATAACGCCCAAAGAAACCTCAGGAAGCCCCATTTTAGCGTTATCTGATGCAATACGAATATGACAAGCCATTGCTAGTTCCAATCCGCCACCAAGCGCAAAACCACTTACAGCTGCAATAGATGGGGTAGAAGCATTTTCTAGTAAATCAAATAATAACTCCTGTCCTTTTCTAGCAAGATTCTCTCCATTACTTTTATCAAATGCAGCAAACTCTTTAATATCAGCTCCTGCAACAAAGGCTTTAGTATCGGCCCCAGTAAGAATAATACATCTTACTTCAGTAGCAGTATCAGCAATAGTAATAGCTTGGTTAAGTTCAGCAATAGTATCTCCATTTAAGGCATTTAACTGCTTTGGACGATTAATAGTGATGTAACAAATCCCTTCCTTAGTTTCACTTAATATATTATTGTAATTCATGATTTTTAGTTTTTACAAATATAGAATATTCAGTTGAGATGAAATAAAAAAACCCTCTTCCTAGGAAGAGGGTTTTTAACAATTCTATTTAAAAATTATTTATCCGTTTAATGCTTCAGCACCACCAACAATTTCTAAGATTTCTCCAGTAATTGCAGCTTGCCTTGCCTTATTATAGGTTAAAGTCAATTCTTTTTTCAATTCTGATGCATTATCAGTAGCCTTATGCATTGCAGTCATTCTTGCACCATGTTCAGCAGCATGAGAATCTAAAACTGCTTTAAATAATTGAGTTTTTAAAGATTTAGGAATTAGCTCTTCAACAATTTCTTGCTTAACTGGTTCAAAAATATAATCTCCAGTAGATGCTCCTTCATTTTCAGTCGCTTGAACTGGTAAGAAGTTTTCAGCCATAATAATTTGAGTAGCTGCATTTTTAAACTGATTATAAACCAATACTACTTTATCATAATCACCCGCAACAAACTTCTCCATTATCCCTTCAGCAATCTTTGCAACATTATCAAATGTTAAGTCGCCAAACAAAGCATCATGTGTACTAACAACATTAAAACCATTCTTAGAAAAATGCTCAGAAGACTTTTTACCAATTGAAAGGATACTCACATTAGCGTTAGCATAATCTTCATTAATCAAAGCTTTTGCTCTTTTCATAATGTAAGCATTAAAACCACCACACAAACCTCTGTTAGAAGTAACCGTTACTAAAAGTACATTCTTAATTTCACGCTCTTGCGAATACACCCCCCCATCAGAACTATCTAAACTAGCACTTAGGTTCTCTAATAATTCGGTCAACTTATTTGCATAAGGTCGCATTTGAATAATTGCATCTTGCGCTCTTTTAAGCTTTGCTGCAGATACCATTTTCATAGCAGAAGTAATCTGCATAGTTGACCCAACAGATGTAATTCTAGACCTTATTTCTTTTAAGTTAGCCATTGTTTAGTTTGCGTATTTTGAAGATAAATCAGCAGCTACAGTTTCTAAAGTTGACTTAATCTCATCCGTTAATTTTCCTGCTGCTAAAGCATCTAAAGTATCTTGGTGTTTAGCGTGTAAGAACGCGATAAATTCACCTTCAAATTCTTTAATCTTATTTACAGGAACATCCATTAACAATCCATTTGTTCCACAGAAAATAATTGCAGCTTGCTCTTCAACTCTTAAAGGAGAATATTGTCCTTGCTTTAAGATTTCAACATTACGCTTTCCTTTTTCAATTACTGCATTTGTTGCAGCATCTAAATCAGAACCAAACTTAGCAAATGCCTCTAACTCTCTATATTGTGCTTGATCTAGTTTTAATGTTCCCGAAATCTTTTTCATTGACTTAATTTGTGCAGCACCCCCAACTCTTGATACCGAAATACCAACATTAATTGCAGGACGAACACCTGATAAGAAAAGATTAGATTCTAAGAAAATCTGACCATCTGTAATCGAAATTACATTGGTAGGGATATAAGCAGATACATCTCCCGCCTGTGTTTCAATAATTGGTAAAGCGGTTAATGAACCTCCACCTTTTACAATACCTTTTAAGGATTCTGGTAAATCATTCATTTGAGAAGCAATAGTATCATCATTAATAACTTTTGCAGCACGCTCTAATAATCTTGAATGTAAATAAAATACATCACCAGGGTAAGCCTCACGACCTGGAGGCCTTCTTAATAATAAAGATACCTCACGGTAAGCTACAGCTTGTTTTGATAAATCATCATATACAATTAATGCAGGACGACCAGTATCTCTGAAAAATTCACCAACTGCAGCACCTGCTAAAGGAGCATAAAATTGCATTGGAGCAGGATCAGCAGCACTTGCAGCTACAATTACAGTATAAGCTAAAGCTCCTGCTTTTTCTAAAGTATCAACTAAACCAGCTACTGTAGATGCTTTTTGTCCAACAGCAACATATACACAGAATACAGGTTCTCCTTTATCATAAAATTCTTTTTGATTGATAATTGTATCAATAGCAACTGCTGTTTTACCAGTTTGTCTATCTCCAATAATCAACTCTCTTTGTCCTCTTCCTACAGGAATCATAGCATCAACTGCCTTAATACCTGTTTGTAAAGGCTCATCAACTGGCTGACGGTAAATTACACCTGGCGCCTTTCTTTCAATTGGCATTTCGTAAGTAGTTCCTGTAATAGGTCCTTTTCCATCAATAGGATTACCCATTCCATCAACAACTCTACCTAACATTCCTTCACCTACATTGATAGATGCAATTCTGTTTGTTCTTTTTACCGTATCACCTTCTTTAATCCCTTTTGATGGGCCTAAAAGTACAACTCCAACATTGTCCTCCTCAAGGTTTAATACAATTGCTTTTAATCCGTTTTCGAATTCAACTAACTCACCCGACTGAACATTTGTAAGCCCATAGATACGAGCAATACCATCTCCAACCTGCAATACAGTACCTACTTCTTGTAGTTCTGCTTCAGATTTAAATCCTGATAATTGTTGTCTTAAAATTGCTGATACTTCAGCTGGTTTTACTTCTGCCATTTTTTTGTGTTTTTTTAGAAGTCCTGTATGTACAGGTTTTTGTTAAACGTTTGTCTTAATTCAGAAATTGCTTTCGATACACTTGCATCTAATTGCTTATCTCCCATCCTGATGATTGCTCCTCCAATAATTTTTTCATCAACTTTTTCAGTCAACTCCACATTATCGTCACCATGTTTATTTATGAAATTAATTACCTCAGCTCTTAATGCTTCATCTAAAGGTGCAGCAGTAGTAACTGTAGCGGTTTCAATTTTGTTATGCTCTTTATACAAAGCAATAAAACTACTTGCAATGAAAGCCAATAAACTTTCTCTTTTCTTAGTAGTAATTATGTTGATAAACGCCATACTTACCTCACCTAATTTAGAAGCAAAAATCTCTTTTAAAATGCTTAATTTATGATCCGTTTTTACAATAGGACTTTTAAGCAATAAAGAAAGCTCTTTGCTATCTGTACAAACTGCATCAAGCAATACCATATCATTATAGGATTGCTCCAATGTATTCTGCTCAATTGCTAATTGCAATAAAGCTTTTGCGTATCTTATTGTTACTCTTGATTGCTTCATTATACTATTTCGTTAATTTTAATGCTTCAGCAACTAACTCGTTTTGTTTGTTTTTATCAGATAATTCTGATTTTAAAATCTTTTCAGCAATATCAATTGACATATCAGCAACCTGATTTTTAAGTTCAGTAATTGCTTTCATTTTTTCATTATTGATTTGCTCTTTAGCTGAAATTAAAATTTTGTCCGCCTCAGTATTTGCCTGGTCCTTAGCTTCATTTACAATTTTATCCTTCATCTCTCTTGCTTCTTTCAACAATACATCTCTTTCAATTCTAGCTTCTGCTAAAATTCTTTCATTATCAGCATTTAAAGCTTGCATTTCTGCTTTTGCTTTTTCTGCTGCTTCTAATGCATCTTTAATTCCATCTTCACGCTCTTCAACAGCAGTTAAGATTGGACCCCATGCAAATTTCTTTAGCAAAAGAATTAAAGCAATAAAAAGTAATGATTGCCAAAAAAATAATCCTACTGAAAAGTCGTTTATTAATTTATCCATTTTTGTTTTTTTTCTGTTTAATTTTTAAAATATAATCAAAACTGCAAGCAACCCTTGCAGTTTTGATTAATAGGTTTGTTATACTGCAAATAATGCAGCAAATCCAATACCTTCAATTAGTGCTGCAGCAATAAGCATAGCCGTTTGGATCTTTGCAGTAGCTTCAGGTTGTCTTGCAATAGCGTCCATTGCCGACCCACCAATTCTACCAATACCAATACCTGCTCCGATTACTACTAAACCTGCACCTACAATAGCTGGAATTTCCATAATTAAATTGATTTAAAATTAAACACTCTAGTTAATACTTTTATTAATGATCATCATGCTCCTCAACAGCTGAACCAAAGTAAAGTGCTGATAACATAGTGAAAATATATGCTTGTAAGGCTGCTACTAACAGCTCTAATAATGCTAATGCAAATGCCAATCCAAACGACAAAGAACTTCCAATCCATCCTTTGAAAATGAATATCAATCCTAAAATACTCATTAGCACGACATGCCCTGCAGTAATGTTCGCATATAAACGAATCATTAAAGAAAAAGGCTTGATAATTGTTCCTAACAACTCAATTGGAGCTAAAATAAATTTCATTGGAACTGGCACACCTGGCATCCAAAAGATATGACCCCAGTAACTTTTATTAGCAGTAACTGTAGTTAGCACATAAGTAATAAGTGCCAAAGAAAGGGTTACTGCAATATTGTTAGTTACATTTACCCCTAATGGAGTTAACCCAAATAAGTTAATAATCCAAATAAAGAAAAATACTGTAAGCAAGTAACTCATGTATTTTTTATAATGCTTCTCTCCAATATTAGGAATAGCAATATCATCTCTTATATAAAGAACAATTGGCTCCAATAATCTACCCATACCACTTGGCAATGCAGATTTTTTATAAGATTTTGCCATTCTTGTAAACATGATTAACATCATTAAAAACACAATCATAATGAATGTTACATTCTTAGTAATAGAAAAATCAATAGGGTGCAAGCCACTTGCCTCAACAATATGCCCATGATCCAAAGAATAAGTTCTGCCATTTACAGTATGAGATGTTGTTCCGTGATGAAAATTAGCAGATGAAAAAATATCCAAATTACCATCTGTATACAGAATTATAGGTAGTGGAAATGAAAGATCATGTGTTAAAATAAAATCATGCGAATCCATTAAGTGATGCGCAATTGTTTCTTTTATCTCGGTTTTGATGTCTTTCTCACCATGAATTGCATGCTCTTCAGCTAAAATACTAAGGCTTGAAAAAACCGAAATTACTAGGGTGAAAATTAATGTTTTTATATTCATCTTACAGGACTATGATTATCTTTTTAAAAATCGGTGCAAATCTAACTATTTATGTTAATCCTGAAAACAAATTAACCCTTTTCTTTAGTTAAGCAAGTTAACTAGAGTAATTACCTGGTTTTATACTCTATTTAGCTCTTTAATCAATTGCCGTGTTTCAACCGACAAAGCCACCGAATATGGAATAAAAAAGGATAAGAATTCTAACCTACTTACTGAGCCATCCTGCATAAAAAAAGGATTGAGAAAAATAAAAAATAATGTGAATTTAACCATACTTCCTCCTAAGAAAAAGAAACCTAAACGCTCTGTTTTCTTAACTCTATTTTTATAAATGAATGCAAATATTGCTACTGTTAATAGAAGGTTCCCAAGATAAGAAGTTAGGATTCTATTGGCGAATATATCATGATTTAAAAAATATAATATGCTAATGTGGGCAATAAAAACTACCAAAAGAATTGAAAAAACAATTAAAACAAACCCTTCTAAACCCTTAATCTTCATCTTGCTTGTTTAGCTTATTTAACTGTTGAGTTACACTATACATTGCAATAACTAAGGCTAATAAAACGCCTAAAATAGTAAACCAAGGTTTCTCAAAAGTATATTTTGAGTCTAGTAATTCTCCTAAATAAGCCCCTAAATAAATGGTTATTCCTATCTGGAAAGGAACAGAAGTTAAAACTAAATACCGATTAAGCGGTCTTTTCTTTTTTCTCGGATTTTCCGGCATCTTTAATGTCTTTAATTACCGCACCCATACTACACGATCCTGTAAATTCTGCTCCTGGCTCTATAGATAATTTATTAGTGATGATATCACCATTTAATTTTGCAGTAGTCTTTAATGAAAGTAATTGTGAAACTGTAATTTTAGCTTTTATCGTTCCTGAAATATCAGCATCTTTACACTCAATATCTCCCTCAATAACACCCTCTCTTCCTAACACAACTTTTCCTTCAGTAATTACTGAACCCTTCAATGTTCCGTCAACTCTAATATCACCTTTAGAAAATACATCTCCTGTAATTACGGTTCCTGCTCCAATCATATTCACAGCTGCTGTTGTTTCTCCTTTTTTCATTGATTCATTTTTATTTGTAAACATCTTAATAAAGTATTTGTTAGCGCAAAACTACTAAAATATTTTAAAGACTTAATTATTGTCTAAATAATTCTTTTTAAAGAAGTTGTAATACCCTTCAACATCCTTATTTTTATAAAATTCCTTAAAGTTTTCCATTGAAATAGCTAGCACTTTATAGTCAGCTTTTTCAAGCTCATTAATAATTGTACTATTCGAGTTGAAGAGTTGATTATACAACATAACATCCTCAACATTGGCAAATGTTTTAATCATTAAAAGGTGCTTACCCAAGCCCATCATCATTGCGCTTATTTCAAATACTTCATTTTCAAAATCCTTAGCATGATAATCAGAAATCAATGTTTTTAAATAATTAATATCTACCCCATTCTTTGGTAAGATAAGAAGTGTCATGTGTGCTTTAGCACTTCTATATAAATAAGGAGATTCCATAAGGGCTTGTTCATTAGCTTTTCGCATAGCCTCAGGATTTTTAATAACACTTAACAGGTATTCTGATTCAGCAATAATTTTATCATCATCCTTAAATGAAATGACTAAGTTTAAGTTCTTTATTAAATTTGTTGTGTCTTTAATTCCAGCAAAGGAAAGCGCTCTTAAAAAAGTATATTTTGTTCTGTACTCATCCTCTTTCAGCTCGTTTGTTTGCAGGACAACCTTTTCGTATTCATTTGCTAAATAACTGCTATATACAAGCTGATAATCTACTTCATTCTGATTCTTTTTTGTAGCCCATTCTTCTTGGAAATTAGGATTTGTCAACAATTGAGCATACACACTATTTGGAAAATTATGCAGCAATAAATTTTTCATCACTTCTGCTTCCTGCTCTTTTCCTACTTCCAAATGATTAGTATATACATTATAATATGCTAAAGCGGCATAGTTTTTATCGTACGGAAAACGAGAAAGCAAGCTCATAAATAATTCTGAACTCTTATAATACTCTTGCAATCCATTTTTATAAATAGCCCCAGCTTGATAAGTAGATTCTTTTATCATCTCATTTGAATTAGCAAAATCTTCTTCTGTTTTTGGGAGTTTATCTAAGTAAAAATTTGGGTCTTTTTTATTTTCTGTTACAACCTCAACACTATCTGAAGCAATTGAATCTGTTTCAAACAGATTACTTGTTTTCTTATCCTTTCTCCTCCAATCATCCTCTAACTTTCGTTTTCCCCATTTTTTTCTGAATTCTGAAAGCCCAAAACTTAAAGTTGCAGGGTTATAAAAATACCATTTTCCTCCTGAAGTATTGTTACCAAACTGCTCACCTCTCCCTCCATTTCTATTATTTTCATACATCATTTGTTGCTTAGTACGCTCAGCTTCTAAAGCTTCTCTTTCTTTCTCAACTTCAGCTTGTATAATCTGGTTAATTATTGCATTTAATTCTGCTGCAGGTAGGGAAGCTAAAGTCTGCAAACTATCTTGCATATTAATCACATCCAAGTGATGAACTAGATCCTGAAGAATTTCATGTTTTTCTTTTGCTGAACCATATTCCCTAAAATCATCTTCCATATAAAACAAAGTACTATCATAATGTACTTTGGAAGACTTATATATCGCTCTGCTGTAATCAATTTTTGCAAGTGCCAAAAAGGACAATGCTTTTTGCGACTCATTTACAATACTATTTATAGTAGAAAGCGTGTAATTATCAATAGCTGAAAGTGTATCAGAGTTATTAATATCCATTTCGGCAAGTGTGTAGTAAATCTGATCCAAATACTCTTTATTCTTATCGTCTTTTGTCATTTTCAATAATTTCTGACGCATTTTATAAGTATCTCTACTTCCTACCTCTAATGATCGTGCTAAATTCATTTTAGCATTAAAAACCATTTCATATTCGGGATTAGACTTTAGAACTTGTTCGTATTTCTTTTTTGCACTCCTATAATTATCATGTTGCTGATAAATTTGTGCCATTATATAATTGTAGCGCACTTTCTTCCCCTTCCTTTTTATCAACTCATCTAACTTGCCTAAATTTTCTAATGCAAGAGGATAGTTTTCTTGTTGTAAATAAAAATCAGCAGCTACAATTGCTTTTTCAGTTTCTAAATTCTTTGGAAATTTTCTATCATTCTCAAGCTCATCTAACTCCATTTCGGCAGTCATAAAATCTCTTTTTTCAACTAAACTTCTAACTAACCATAAAGAAGCTTCAAATCTGATTTCATTTTTTTTGTACTCATTCTTAATAAAACTAAATGTTTTAATTGCTTCATCAAACTCACCTTTATAAAAATAGGATTTTCCTACCAACAAATAATTATCATCAATCCATTTACAATACTCTTTTCCTTTAATTTTTATGGAATGTCTTTGGATTACAATTGAGCCTTTCTTAATGGCTTTATCCATGTAGGAATGAGTCTTTTTTGATTTCTTTAAATCTCCAGTTGGATAAACAGGAAGAATTGCCGTGTAATCATCCTTATGCCCTTCATGCAATTTTTTTACTCCTGCCTTAATACTTTCTTTTCCGTTAAAGTAGCCATTATACTTAGCGGTTGTATTGTGAAATGTACGACTAACCCATGTCTTTTTTTTAGTAGAACAACTGGTGGAAACTAACAGTAATACCGCTAAAAATCCTTTAATTATATGTTGTGTATTTACCTTCACTTGGGTACTAAACTTCTTTTAATTAAAATTATTTTACTGCTAATCGTAAAATTCTCGCAAATATGCTTATAATTTTATGATATTTGCAAACATTATGCAAGATAAAGAGGGAGGAGAAAAATATTGGTCAAAATTATTACATAAATATCGTTTTGTAATAATGACTGACAGCTCATTTGAAGAAAAACTATCTGTAAAACTATCTAGGTTTAATGTTTTGGCTTTTGCAGGGATTTTTGTTTTTGCTTGTTTTTTTAGCACATTACTACTTATTGCATACACTCCACTTAGCGAATATGTTCCTGGAAAATCGTCAATTGAAGTGCAAAAAAACTTAATTGAATTATCTCTTAAGTCTGATTCCCTTGAAAGTGTATTGCTCAACAGAGCGATTTACCTTGAGAATATCAATAATATTATTAATGGGAATGAATTAGTTACTCCTATTGAAAGTAATGAAGTTGCCACAAAACAAGAAGATGAAATTGTATTTGAAAAATCAAAAGAAGATTCTTTATTGCGGTTATCGGTAGAAGCAGAGGACAAAAGCTCTATCTACATTAAAACAGCATCCGAAAATAATTACTTGATGTTTTTTACACCTCTTACTGGACTAATAAGTGATGGATACAATAGTAAAACAAAGCATTTTGGGGTAGATTTAGTAGCAAAAGAAAAATCACGAATTAGTAGTGTTCTTGACGGAACAGTTATTATTAGTCATTGGACATCAGAAACTGGTTATGTAATTGCTATTCAGCACAAAAACGATTATGTTTCGCTCTACAAACACAATTCATTACTGCTTAAAGAAGTTGGTGACTTTGTAAATGCTGGTGATCATATTGCAATTATTGGGAATTCTGGTGAGCTTTCTTCAGGACCTCATTTACACTTTGAACTCTGGCACAAAGGAACGCCAGTAAACCCAGAAAACTATATTTCTTTTTAAACAATGGGATTAAAATCATCACTTAGTTTGCCTATTGCAAAATACATTGTTGGGAAAAATAAACAATGGAAAAATAATGCAGTAAAAGCTCAAAATGAACTTTTATTATCATTACTAAAACAAGCTAAAACTACTCAATTTGGAAAGGATCATTCCTTTGCTGAAATAGCAAATTATACCGATTGGAAAAAAAATGTTCCTGTACGAGATTATGAAGAGTTAAAAGGATATGTTCAGCAAATAATTGATGGAGATGAAGATATATTATGGCCAGGAAAACCACTCTATTTCTGCAAAACATCAGGAACAACATCAGGAACAAAATATATTCCTATAAGTAAGGAAAGTATGCCGCACCACATTACAGCTGCTCGTGATGCAATTTTGAGTTATATTGCAGAAACAAAAAACACCTCAATTGTAAATGGTAAAATGATTTTTTTGCAAGGAAGCCCAGAACTTACAAAAACAGGAGAGATATTAACTGGACGCCTTTCAGGAATTGTGGCTCATCATATTCCTGCCTATTTAACTAAAAATCGTTTACCTTCTTTTGAAACTAATTGTATAGATGATTGGGAGGTAAAAGTAGATGCTATTGTTGAAGAAACTCTTCCTGAAAATATGAGTTTAATCTCTGGTATCCCTCCTTGGGTGCAAATGTATTTTGAAAAGTTACAAAGCAAAACAGGGAAGCTAATAAAGGATATTTTTCCAAAATTTGACTTGTTTATTTACGGAGGAGTTAATTATGAGCCTTACCGAAATTCCTTTGAAAAACTAATTGGAAAAAAAGTAGATGGAGTAGAATTGTATCCTGCATCAGAAGGTTTTATTGCTTATCAAGATTCTCAGAAAGAGGAGGGAATGTTATTGTGTGTAAATCATGGAATATTTTATGAATTTATTCCTAGTGATGAGTTTTTTAACGAAAATCCAACTCGTATTTCCTTGGCTGATGTAAAGGTTGGAGTGGATTATGTAATCATCCTAAATACTGATGCTGGGCTTTGGGGGTATAATATTGGTGACACTATAAAATTTGTTTCAGTTGATCCGTATAGAATTATTGTAAGCGGCAGAATTAAACATTTTACCTCAGCATTTGGTGAGCATGTAATTGCAGAGGAAGTTGAAAAAAGTTTAGAAAAAACAACAGAAAAATATACTGCACAAGTCAATGAGTTTCATGTTGCACCTGAGGTAAATCCTGAAAACGGATTGCCTTATCATGAATGGTTAATTGAATTTGAAAAACAACCTAAGGATTTAGAATTATTTAGTGAAATGCTAGATGATGAATTACAAAACTTAAACACTTATTATAAAGACTTGATTAGTGGTGGGATTTTAAAACCTTTGCAAGTAACTATTATTGGTAAAAACGGATTTAGAGACTATATGAAATCAATAGGAAAGCTAGGTGGACAAAACAAAGTACCAAGATTAGCAAATGACAGAAAAGTTGCTGATAAATTAAACGCATTTTAATGGAAGGAAAGAAAAAACAAATCGCAATTTTAGGTTCAACTGGCTCAATTGGAACACAAGCTTTAGAGGTGATAAGTGAGCATTCGGATTTATTTGAGGTTGAGGTACTAACCGCAAATAATAACAGTGCTTTATTAATTGAGCAAGCCAAAAAGTTTAAACCCAATACGGTTGTTATCACCAATGAGGAAAAATACAAAGAGGTAGATGAAGCTCTTTTTGATTTAGGCATAAAAGTTTTTGCCGGACAGCAATCCTTAGAAGAAGTAGTGGAGGGAGAAAATATTGATGTAGTGCTAACTGCACTGGTAGGTTATTCTGGTTTAAAACCAACAATTAGAGCAATAAAAGCTAAAAAGAATATTGCCTTGGCTAACAAGGAAACTTTAGTAGTTGCAGGTGATTTAATCACAAAATTATGCCAAGAATATGGTGTAAATATTTACCCTGTTGATTCTGAACATTCTGCTATTTTTCAATGTTTAATAGGTGAGCAATACAATCCTATTGAAAAGATATATTTAACTGCTTCAGGTGGTCCTTTTAGAGGTAGATTAAGGAATGATTTACTTGACATTACTAAAGCGCAAGCCTTAAAGCATCCTAACTGGGATATGGGAGCTAAAATTACAATTGATAGCGCCAGTATGATGAATAAAGGACTTGAGGTAATTGAAGCAAAATGGCTGTTTGATTTAAAAGCGGAACAGATTGATGTAATTGTTCATCCGCAATCTATCATTCATTCGGCAGTGCAATTTGAAGATGGTTCTATAAAAGCACAATTAGGAGTGCCTGACATGAAACTCCCGATACAATATGCTTTAGGTTTTCCAAAAAGGCTACCAAACACTTTTAAACGATTTAGTTTTATGGATTACCCCAACTTAACTTTTGAAAAACCTGATATGGAAACTTTCAGGAACTTACAATTAGCTTATGATGCTATGGAAAAAGGAGGAAATATGCCTTGTATTTTAAATGCCGCAAACGAAATTGCAGTAGCAGCTTTCCTTCAAGATAAAATTGGATTTTTAAATATGTCTGATTTAATTGCAGATTGTATGGAAAAAATTACTTTTGTTTCCAAACCAACTTTAACCGATTATGTTGCTACAGATGAAGCAACAAGAATATTAGCAAACGAACTATTATAAATGGAATTTTTAATAAAAGCTGCACAACTTTTAATGAGTTTATCAATACTAGTAGTACTACACGAACTAGGACACTTTATACCCGCAAAATTATTTAAAACTAGAGTAGAAAAATTCTACTTGTTTTTTGACCCTTGGTTTTCAGTTGTAAAAAAGAAAATTGGAGGTACTGAATATGGTATTGGCTGGCTTCCTTTGGGTGGATATGTTAAAATATCTGGAATGATTGACGAAAGTATGGATAAGGAACAAATGGAAAAACCTGCTGAACCCTGGGAGTTTAGAGCAAAACCAGCTTGGCAAAGGCTTATCATTATGCTAGGTGGGGTTACTGTAAATCTGTTTTTAGGAATCTTTATTTACGCAATGACGCTTTATACTTATGGCGACAAGTATTTACCAACTGCAAATATGGAAGATGGGATTTGGTGTGTAGATGAGCTAGCTACTGATATTGGTTTTCAGAATGGAGATAAAGTTATTAGTGCTGATGGTTATCCTATTGAGCGTTATTCTGATATTTTAGAATCTGTAATTACTTCAGAAGTAATTACCGTAATGCGAAATGAGGAGGAAGTAAACCTTAATATGCCTATTGATTTGATTGATCAATTCCTTAACAACCCAACAAAATTAATTTTATACCCAAGAATCCCTACTATTATTAGTAGAGTAGAAAAGGGTTCTAATGCTGAAAAAGCAGGTTTACAGAAAAAGGATATTATAAAAGCAATAAACGGCACTTCTTTTATCTATTTTGATGAATTTAAAACTGCTTTAAATACTCATATTGGTGATACTATTGACATTAGAGTAGATAGAAATGGAAAAGAGGTTTCTCTTGCTGTTTTAGTTTCAGATGAAGGTACTTTAGGTTTTGCTCCTGCAAACCTTAATATTACACAATTGGAAAAGTTAGGAACTTATAAATTAGCTTCTTTCAAGTATAGTTTCTTTGAATCATTCCCTGCAGGATATAACAAGGCAATTAAAAAACTAGGAGGCTATATTGCTCAATTTAAAATGATATTATCACCAAGCACAGGTGCTTACAAAGGTATGGGTGGTTTTGGAGCTATTGGCTCAATGTTTCCTGCAACTTGGAATTGGGAGATTTTTTGGAATTTAACAGCCTTTTTATCATTAATGCTTGCATTTATGAATATACTACCTATTCCTGCTTTGGATGGGGGGCATGTAGTTTTCTTACTTTATGAAATAGTAGTTGGAAAACCTGCTCCTGAAAAAGTGATGGAATACGCACAAATGGTAGGAATGATAATGCTTTTAAGTTTGTTAGTATTTGCCAATGGAAATGATATTTTAAAACTCTTTTAAATTTGTTTGAAGCATTAAGCACATATCATCTAATAATTATATTTTCGGTAACGATTATAATTTCTTACTTCTTTAATCTTTACGCTAAAAAATCAGGAATTCCTGCTGTGCTATTGTTGATTGGATTGGGAATTGGAATAAATTATTTCTTACGATTTTCAGGATTTCCAAAGCCTGATTTATTACCTATTTTGGAAGTGCTTGGGGTGGTTGGGTTAATCCTAATTGTACTAGAAGCTGCATTGGATTTAAAGTTATTGAAAGAAAAAGTAGGTTTAATTATAAAATCCTTTTTAGTTGCTTTAATAGGATTGGCAGGAACAGCTTATTTGGCAGCATTAGCACTTAATTATATTATGGGTGTTGAGGTGTTAAACGCTTTATTGTATACAATTCCATTATCTATTTTAAGCTCTGCAATCATTCTACCAAGTATTGATGATTTAGATGAGGATAAGCGTGAATTTATGATTTACGAAAGTACATTGTCGGATATTGTCGGGATAATTGGTTTTTATAGCGTCTTAACTATGGTTGGCTCTCCTGGAGGGGAAAGTGTGTATGGTGAGGTGTTTGGCAATTTAGCATTAACTGTTATTTTCTCTATCATCATTTCTTATATTTTGATTTATATTTTCCAGAATATAAAAGGGCATGTAAAGCTTTTCTTACTTATTGCTATCTTACTTTTATTGTATGCTGTGGGTAAAATGATGCACATGTCATCTTTGTTAATTATATTAATCTTTGGAATGATTTTAAATAACTACAAAGTATTTTTTAGGGGAGGATTGATGAAATTATTAAATGTGGAAAAAGTAGAACATGTGCTAGAGGACATGAAAGTTGTAACGGCTGAAACTGCTTTTGTAGTGCGAACTTTCTTCTTTATTATATTTGGTTGGTCGGTTTTTTTGGGAAGCTTATTAAGTTTTAAAGTTATTGGAATTGGACTTGTTATTTTAGCTATTATCTATTTGGTTAGAGCTTTGGTATTATTCTTGTTTAATGGTAGGGACATAAACCCACAACTGTTTTTAGCCCCAAGAGGATTGATAACTATACTTTTGTTTTTTGCTATTCCTAAAGAGTTAAGCATAGGCCCTGAATTTCAAGGAGTTTTGTTATTTGTTATTTTAGGAAGCTGCCTTGTTATGACTTGGTCAATGATTGTAAATAAGAATAAATTAGCTCAAATTGGAGAATATGAAGAAGATGAGCTTTTGGAGGGTGATGAAGAAAACAGCTTAATTTCTGATGATAATTTAGAAGATAATACCCTTTAATAATTACCTAATGGATAATAATTTCCTTTTTAAGTTTAAAACGGATATTTCATCCATTAATATTTCCATAAAACTTAATAACCCTTTTAGCACATCTGTTCCTGAAATTGCAAAAATAGCAGCAAAAGAATTTCAAGAGTTTATTACAGAAGAAGCAAAAATATGGAAATATAATTTTCACAAACAAAGAGGGAAAATGTTTGGGATTCTTGTAGTTCAAGAGCAAGGGGGAAAATATTCATTTTTAGGAACCGCATCAGGTAAACTACCCGAAAACACTATATGTAAAAAGTTTATCCCCTCAGTTTTTGATGATTCTATAGATGATTTTTTTATCAATAAAGGAATGATAGAATTAACTGAAATTGGAAATCAAATTAAAACCAGTAATTCACCTTCAGAGGTTATTACACTAAAAGAAAGCAGGAAACAAAAATCAATAGGCTTACAAAAACGCCTTTTTGAAAACTACAACTTTTTAAACTTATCTGGAGAAGAAAAAAATCTATTAGCAATTTTTAAAGATTCATCTCAAGGAAATCCTCCTGCAGCAAGTGGTGAGTGTGCTGCTCCTAAATTATTACAATATGCTATTCAACACAAATTAAAACCAATTGCTTTAGCTGAGTTTTGGTGGGGAAGTGCTATTGAAAATAAAGGGAAAATGCATGGTGCCTACTATCCTGCTTGTAAAAATAGATGCCGACCAATATTGGAATATATGCTAGAGGATACAGAATTATTTAGCAAAACAGAAGATTGAAAATTATCGCTTATAAAAACTAGCTGTTTCTATAAAAGCCTACCTCATCTTTTTTCATAATTTTGCACTCTCATTTTATAAAAACAAATTACAATGATTGATATTAAAAAAACATTAGATGTATTAGGAATTAAAGCATCTAACAATGGTACTTCAACAGGAGCTAATTCATTTGGATGTGGAGCTGAAATTGAATCTTACTCACCAGTAGATGGAAGTTTAATTGGAAAGGTTACTGCAACTACTCCTGAGGAATATGAAAAAGTAATGCAAGCTGCAACAGCTGCATTTAAGGATTGGAGATTAAAGCCTGCACCACTTAGAGGAGAAATTGTTCGCCAATATGGAGAAAAATTAAGAGCTTATAAGCAAGAATTAGGAGAATTGGTTTCTTACGAAATGGGGAAATCCTTACAGGAAGGTTTAGGTGAGGTACAAGAAATGATTGATATTTGTGATTTTGCAGTTGGATTATCTCGTCAGTTACATGGTTTAACTATGCACTCTGAACGCCCAGGACATAGAATGTACGAACAATATCATCCGCTTGGTGTAGTTGGTATTATTTCTGCATTTAATTTCCCAGTTGCTGTGTGGAATTGGAATACAGCTTTAGCTTGGATTTCAGGAGATACTTGTGTTTGGAAAGCATCAGAAAAAGCACCTTTATGTGCAGTTGCTTGTCAAAATATATGGAATGAAGTAGCAAAAGAAAATAATTTACCAGAAGGAATTTCTTGTATCGTAAATGGAGATTATAAAGTAGGGGAGATGATGACTTCTGACGATAGATTACCATTAATTTCTGCTACAGGATCAACAAGAATGGGAAGAATTGTAGGTGCGGAAGTGGCTAAAAGATTCGGAACATCATTATTAGAATTAGGAGGTAATAATGCAATTATCATTACTCCAAATGCTGATTTAGAAATTACAATTATTGGTGCATTATTTGGTGCTGTTGGTACTTGCGGACAAAGATGTACTTCTACAAGAAGACTAATCATTCATGAATCAGTTTATGATGAGGTGAAGAATAAATTAGCGAAAGCTTACACTCAATTATCTATTGGTAATCCTTTAGATGAAAGTAATCATGTTGGACCACTAATTGATACAGATGCTGTAAACATGTACTTAAACGCTATTGAAAAAGCGAAAGAGGAAGGTGGTAATGTATTGGTTGAAGGTGGTGTATTAGAAGGTAAAGGCTATGAAAGTGGTTGTTATGTTAAGCCAGTAATTATTGAAGCTGAAAACCATTTCCAAATTGTACAAGATGAGACTTTTGCTCCTATCTTATACATAATGAAATATACTGAATTAGAGGAAGCTATTGAAATGCAAAATGGAGTTAAGCAAGGTTTATCATCTGCTATTATGACAACTAACTTGCGTGAGGCTGAAAAATTCCTTTCTACTGCTGGTTCTGATTGCGGAATTGCAAATGTAAATATTGGTACTTCAGGTGCTGAAATTGGTGGTGCTTTTGGTGGTGAAAAAGAAACGGGTGGAGGAAGAGAAAGTGGTTCTGATGCTTGGAAAATTTACATGAGAAGACAAACAAACACAATTAACTATACTGCTGAATTACCTTTAGCACAAGGTATTAAGTTTGATTTGTAAGGCTGTTATTAGTTACTAGTTTTTAGTTGCTAAATAATAATAAAACCCTACTCCTTAGAGTGGGGTTTTTTCATTTACTATGCTTAGCATAACACTTTATTTTAAGTTATTTATTTTTGTGTCATATTAATAAATACATTTTTTAAAATGAAATATTTAATTTATTTTATTGCTATTATCTTTACTTTAAGTTCGTGTGAAGAAAATTCTGAGCTTTTAGATTATCTTAATAATGCTAACACCAATACTATAGAAGGATGTACAGATTCAATAGCATGTAATTATGGTGAGCCTCAATCTAATAACGGTCAATATTGTGATTATTCTTGCTTAGGTTGTGCTGACCCTGCAGCTTGTAACTATGATCCATGGGACGAGCTTGGCAATAATAACGGTTGCATTTATCTTTCTAGTTGTGATAAAACCTACATTCCTGATGATAAATTTGAAGCATATCTTGAAAGAGAGGAGTATGGAGTTGGGAATCCCAATAACACGCATGGTGATATGATACCTAATAATAATTATGTTTATACCGAACTATTAACCCAAGAGTCTTTAATTATTGCTCCTTGGATTACAGGTACTTCTGGAGTTTCTAACCTTACAGGTATAGAAGATTTTAAAAACCTTAAACAATTAACTATTAGTGGTTCTTCATTAAGTAGTCTTAATTTAAAAAATGGCTTAAATTCTCAGTTAAATTTATCAATTACAAACTGTCATAACCTTGGGTGTGTAGAGGTAGATAATAGTGTTTGGTCAACAAATAATTGGACAAATATTGATGATCAAATTTACTTTAGCGAAAGTTGTCAATAACTACTCTTTATCTACTACCAACCTTTCATCTTTATTAGCAACTTCCCAAGCAGTTAAAAATATTAACCTTGTAATGGTTTCTATTTTATTAAAATCAATCTTTTCTACTGTATCAGTTACTTTGTGGTAATCTTCATGAATACCATTAAAATAAAAAATAACTGGAATATTATTTTTAGCAAAATTATAATGATCTGAACGATAATAATATCGATTAGGATCATCCTCTTTATTAAAAGTATAATCTAAATCCAAACCTATATATTCTTCATTTACAGCTTCACTTATATTATGTAATTCTGTACTTAACATATCAGACCCTATTAAATATACATAATTAGGGTCGCTATGGAAATCACCAATTCTTCCAATCATATCAATATTAAGATTTGCTACCGTATTTTCCAAAGGATAGATGGGATGGTTAGTATAATATTTACTTCCTAATAATCCTTTTTCTTCTCCTGAAACTGCCATTACTAAAACAGATCTTCTTGGTCCGTTTCCTGCTTTTTTAGCTAACATAAATGCTTCTGCAATTTCCATTGCAGCTACTGTTCCACTACCATCATCATCAGCACCATTAAAAATTAAACTGTCGTGTTTTCCTAGATGATCATAATGTGCAGTAATAATAATTAATTCTTCTTTTAAATCTGTTCCTTCAATAAAGCCTAGTACATTTTCTCCTTTAATTTTTTTCTTTTGTCCAAGTATTTTTTTCATAAAAGACATATCGCAATCATCACATTTACACATGTGTTTTCTTGATTTTACTTTAAATTTTTGATAGTACTTTTTACCTTTATAAGGTGGAATTCCTATATTTTTAAAATGATTCATTATATAGTCTGCAGCCATTTTTTGTCCTGGCTTACCTGTTTCTCTACCTTCTAAAGAATCAGATGCAAGTATTATAAGGTGTTTTTCTAAATCAGCAGCAATTATTGTTTCTGCATATTTTACATTTTCTTGAGAAAAAGCAGTAATTGATAATCCTATAAAAAGGATGAATATTATTTTTTTCATATTAACAACAAGCTATTTTATTTACTCTTCTTTCATGTCTTCCTCCTTCAAATTGTGTACTTAAAAAAGTATCAACAATTGCAGTAACTTCTTCCCATTTTAAATGACGAGCTGGCATAGTTAGTATATTTGCATTATTATGTAGTCGGGCTTGTTCTGCAATATGTGAATTCCAACAAAGTGCTGCACGAATTCCTTGGTGTTTATTAGCACTCATATTAATTCCATTACCTGTTCCACAAAACTGAATTCCCAGTTCATTATCATTTTTTTCTATAGATTCAGCAAGTTTATGTGCAAAATCAGGATAATCAACACTCTCTAATGAATAACATCCACAATCAGTAATTGTATTACCTTTACTAGATAAGTACTCTTTTATTTTTTCTTTGTAATCAAAACCTGCATGATCACATGCTAATCCTATTTTCATAATTTATTTTTTTAACAGTCTGTTAGTATTTATATAATTTAATCTAGTAACTAAAATTGAGTTATTAATAATTTCCATTTTATAATTGTTAATAAATGAATAATTAAAAATAATAAGTTCATCTAAGGTATATTATTAAATTATCTAGCTCTTTTATTAATTTTTAAAAGAACTAAACTTATTGTTTTTTACTTTTTACTTTTAAGTGTAGTTATTAACTTTTATTGGTTGTAAAAATAAGTTTATTTATTAAAAAATACTATCAATTTACCTTATTAACATTTTTATTTTTTTGTTAATATACTATTTAACATATTGATTTTTAAAATTAAAAAATTAACATTTACTATTAATAATTGTCAACTAAATTTAAAAAATAAATAAAGCAATTTTAGAAGTAAAAAATTTTCAACTATACTAACAGCTATATATATTTATCATATTTCTTTTTAATTTTAAATTAATCAATACTTATATATAATATGATTACTGTTAAGTATTATTTTGAATTCAATTATTTTTAATACTTTTAACCCTCAATAAAAAACTTAAATTATGAAAAGAATTTTTACACTTTGTACTGCTTTATTTTTAGGAGCAACAATTAATGCACAGCAAGTTACTTTCTGTGATGATTTTGAAGGATACCAAAACGGAGATCCTATTGCACAAACTTCAAGTGATTGGGAAACATGGGGGTCAATTTCTGCACCAACTCCTCCTTATGCGGATGATGCTAATGTGAGTAATATTTTAGCCTCAAGTGGAAATAATTCTTTGTATTTATTTTCTGGTGCTACTCAAGGAAGCCAAGATGTTGTTTTACCTTTTGGTTCTGGTGCACCTTATACGCTTGGTGATTTTGAATTTGTTTCAAATTTTTATGTTAATACTAATACTGGAGCTTATTTTAATTTTCAGGCTGAAGCAACTCCTGGAACTACTTGGAGTTTAGATGTTAAAATGGATTTAGGAACTATAGTTTTAGAAAATACAGGAAGTGGAATAAATTATTTAACTTCTACTTATCCTGAAGGACAATGGTTTGAATTAAAAGTAACATGTGATTTAACAAATAACTTATGGGAATTATTTATTGATGGAATTTCACAAGGAAGTTTTACTAATACAGTTAATAAAATTGCGTCATTGGATTTATATCCTATTATTGGACATGAATTTTATATAGATGATATTTGTTATACTTATACACCTTTACAATTAGATACTTTAAATGCACATGTTTTAAATTCTCCAAATATTTCAGGTATTGCAGGTCAGTTAAAAAATCCTTCTATTGATATAAGAAATTTAGGATTAAATAATATTACTTCTTTTAATGTTGATTTTGAATATAATGGAAATACTATTACAGAAAATATAACAGGTATTAATTTAGTTAGTTTAGCTACTTATCAAGTTAATTTTTTAAATACTATTAATTTAATTGGAGGTACAAATATAGGAACTGCAACTGTTTATAACGTAAATGGTTTAGGACAAGATGATAATCCTAATGATGATGTAATGACAAATCAAATTGATGCAATTATACCAGCTGCAGGTAAATTAGTAATAGGAGAAGAAGCAACAGGTACTTGGTGTGGATGGTGTCCAAGAGGAGCAGTAGCATTAAATTGGATGGATAAAGATTATGAAGGTTATTGGCAAGGAATTGCAGTTCATAATGGAGATCCTATGGCAGATGCAGATTATGATAATGGTTTAGGAGGAAGTATTAGTGGGTATCCAAGTGGGGTTGTTGATAGAGGAACAGAAATTGACCCTTCTACATTTAAAAATAATTTTTTACAAAGAATTATGATTGATCCTAAAGGAATAATAACTAATGGAGCAGAATTAAATGGAAATATACTTAAAGTTTCATTAACGGTTGATTTTCAATCAACTACTAATGGTAATTATAAATTAGCTTGTGTAATTGTTGAGGATTCAGTGACTGGAAATAATACACAATATAACCAATCCAATGCTTATAGTGGTGGTAATTCATTAATTGATGTAGATGGTGTTGATTGGAATACTTTACCTTCTTCTGTTCCTTTTTCTCAAATGATATATCGTCATGTTGGTAGAAGTATTGCCCCTTCATTTAATGGAGAACCTTTAAGTACTACTTCTTTTGTTACTGGAGATTCTGAAACAATTTGTTTTGAATTTACTTTAGATCCTTCTTGGGATCAATCTCAAATTCATATTGTTGGTATGTTAATAGATAATGGTAATAGAATAGATAACGGATCATCTACAACTATAACAACTGCAGTAAATACAGGATATATAGCTTGTGGTTCTACTTCAACATCTTTAAATTTAAATGGTCCTGATAGAATAAATATTTTCCCTAACCCAGCTACTGATAATATTTATATTTCAAACTTAAAAGAGGAAAATACACTTGTTAAAATATATGATATTAATGGAAGATTAGTATTAGAAAATAAAGTTTCAGATAAAGAATATTTAAATATTTCAACACTTTCTAAAGGAATGTATCAAATTAAATTTGAAGGGAGTGATTGGAATGAAACTAGAAAATTAATTAAAGAATAATTAAACTAAAATAAAATCCATTTGCTTTCTTTCTAAGTCAGCTCTTTGAATTTTAATTTTAACTTTTTGCCCTATTTGGTAACTGGCTTTTGTTCGGTATCCAATTAGGGCATATTTTTTTTCATCAAAAATATAATGATCATCTTTTATACTACTAACTTTAACTAATCCCTCACATTTATTTTCACTTATTTCAACATATAATCCCCATTCTGTAACTCCAGAAATTACCCCCTCAAAAGTTTCTCCTATTTTATGTTGAAGAAATTTAACTTGCATATATTTAATTGAATCTCGTTCAGCTCTAGAAGCTACTTTTTCCATTTCTGAACAATGCTTACATACTTTTTCAGTTTCATCCTTATCAACTGAATTTTCATTATTAATATAGCGTTCTAATAACCTATGAACTATTAAATCAGGATAACGCCTAATAGGTGATGTGAAATGAGAATAATAATCAAAAGCTAAACCATAATGTCCAATATTATCAGTAGTATAAACTGCTTTTGCCATTGAACGAATAGTTAAGGTTTCTACCATTTGCTGTTCATTTTTACCCTTAACATTTTTAAGTAAACTATTTAAGGAAGAAGAAAGTTTACCAGTAGAAGTATTGTCAATTGTATGTCCGAATTTTTTAACAATATTATTTAAAGTTGATATTCTATCTGTATCAGGAATATCATGAATTCTATACACAAAAGTTTTAGCTTCTTTTTTAGGGAAACCAATATGTTTAGCAACTGTTTTGTTAGCTAAAAGCATAAATTCTTCAATCAAATGATTGGTTGATAAACTCTCTTTAAAATAAACATCAATTGGGTTATTATCTTTATCTAAAATGAATTTTACCTCTGTACTTTCAAAATTAATAGACCCATTTTGTTGTCGTTTTTTACGCAATACTTTTGATAATTTATCTAGCAATAATAATTCAGTTGCTAGTTTACCTTTTTTATTATCAATTACATCTTGTGCGGTTTGATAAGTAAACCTTACATCAGAATGAATTACTGTTTTAGCAATTTTATAATCAACTAAATTTGCTTTTTCATCCATTTCAAAAAGTACAGAATATACCAAACGATCAACATTAGGTTTTAAAGAACAAATATTATTTGAAAGTACTTCAGGAAGCATAGGAATTACTCTATCTACTAAATAGACTGATGTAGCCCTTTCTACAGCCTCCTTATCAATTATTCCTCCCTTTACTACATAATGTGATACATCAGCAATATGAACCCCAATCTCCCAATTTCCATTATTGAGTTTTTTAACCGATAATGCATCATCAAAATCTTTTGCATCTTTCGGGTCAATAGTAAAAGTGGTTGTTTTTCTAATATCTAATCGCTTATTAATTTCTTCTTTAGATATACTTTCAGAAATTTTATTTGCTTCTTTTTCTACTTTTTTTGGAAACTCTGGCGCAAATCCATAATCATATAATATTGAGTTAATTTCAGTATTATGGTCATCAATTTCACCAATAACTTGCATAACTTTTCCTATAGGGTTCTTATAATCAGGATTCCAACCTTCAACTTTTACAACTACTTTTTTATTGAGATATTCTTTTTTTATTGTTTTAGGTGGAATAAAAACATCAAAAGAAATTTTTCTATCATCAGTAATTAAAAAATAATTAGATGATGCATGGTCAATTATACCAACAAACTCTTCCTTTCTTCTTTTTAAAACCTTAATAATTTCCCCTTCTTGTTTATTTTTTCTTTTTTGGAAAAGAAGAATTTCAACTTCATCACCTGCTAAAGCAAATTGAGAATATTCTTTTGGAATAAATACCTCATTGTCTTCATCAATATTTGCGTAAGCACCCCTGCTATTTGTATTTTTTATACTAGTAATTAGTGTTGATATTTTTTCTAATAACCTAAACGAACCTCTTTGTTCTTCAGTTAGTGTACCAGAATTTACCATTTCTTTCATCACATCAATAATCTGGATTTTTACACCCATTTCTTTTACCCTAAGTATTTTAGAAACCTGCTTATAATTCAATTTTTTATTTGGATTTTCTCTAAAAACGAGCAATATTAAATCAAATAATTTTGAATTTGAAAAGTCTCCTTTTCTAGACTTTTTATTTTTTTTCTTTTTCTTCATAATGTATGTGGCAAAAATAAGTTTAATTTTACCAAGTGATACTAATAAAAAGTAAACATATCATTATCTTATTGTTAAGTGTTTTAACAATGAGTTCTTGCCGAACTAAAAAAATATTTAATGGCACATCAACTTTAGAGTGTACGGATTATGACGGAAGCTCATCTGAAACTAAACCAAAGAAAAAATCAAAATGGAGATTAGTGCTGTATAAAGATGGAAAAAAGATAGGTAAAAAATCAAAAAAAGGAAAAAGCAGATTATTTAAAAAGAAAAATTAATTTTTTGTAACCATCATCAGTTATAGTCGTTCAGTATAGTATATGAAAAACGACTATGAAATCTTTTTTAATCACCATAATAATTCTGCCCCTACTTCTGTTTTCCCAAACAGATCAGAAAAAACTATTCAATAGTCATAATTCTCCAATTTCAGAAAATAACATTACCTCCATTGCTACTGATGAAAAAGGGTTGAACTGGATAGGAACTCTTGAAGGTTTAATTTGCTATAACGGTCAAAGGTGGTTTACTTTAAAGACTCAAAATAGTAAATTACCATCAGATAAGATTTTATGTATTGAAACAGTAGGTAACACAAAATACATTGGCACAACTGAAGGACTACTAATTATAAAAAATAATAATTGGGAAACATATACAACAGCAAATAGCGGACTTCCATCTAATAAAATAAGACAGATAAAAGTAAAAAACAATAGCGTTTGGATTGCAACCGAATCAGGATTAGTAAAATATGAAAATGATTTTGAAGTAGTGCTCAGTGAATTAAAAAACAGTATAAATGATGATGATTTTATAGCTTTAAATATTGATGATGATGGTATGGTTTGGGCAGGAACAAATAATGGACTTTACAGTTATAAGGATAATATTTGGAGAGTTTTTACAACTCAAAACTCAAGCTTACCAAACAACCATATATGGAGCATTGTTATTGATGGCCAAAATAAAAAGTGGATTGGAACAAAAAATGGATTAGCAACTATTACAGATGATGGTTGTTTGTTGTTTGATAAGAAAAATACACCCTTAAAATCAAATGTTATAAAATCAATTGTTTGTGATGATTACGATAGGGTTTGGGTAAGCACCGAAAGGGAAATTGTTTCTTTTGATGGTGAAGATTGGAAAAAACATAAATTAAAAAATAAGAAATCTTTAATAATTAGTCTTTTTGTTGATGCTTTTGACAACAAGTGGATAAGCACATCAAAGAATGTAGTTGTTTACAATACTGAAGGAGTAGAGTTTAATAACAATATTACAAACGAAAATAGCGTTATCGTAAGTAAATAGAAATCAAAAGAGTAGGTTTTATATAACAACACAATTTTGGTTAATACGCAAAAAGTCCAGCTAAATAGCTGGACTTTTTGTTTGCTCCCCCTCTAGGACTCGAACCTAGGACCCTCTGATTAACAGTCAGATGCTCTAACCAGCTGAGCTAAGGAGGAGTGTTGTTTAAAACGGCTGCAAAAATAACACAATGGTTGAAATAATAAAATATATTTGCAGAAAAATATTATATGAGTGTTTTAGTAGTAGGAACAGTGGCTTTTGATGCAATAGAAACTCCTTTTGGAAAGACAGATAAAATAGTTGGAGGAGCAGCAACTTATATTTGTTTATCCTCTTCATTTTTTACAAATAAATTGAATTTAGTATCTGTAGTTGGAGAGGATTTTCCAAATGACGCAATACAAATATTAAAAGATAAATCAGTTGATACTGAGGGACTTCAGATTAAAAAAGGTGAAAAAACTTTCTTTTGGTCAGGTAAGTATCATAATGATATGAACACAAGGGACACTTTAGATACTCAGCTAAATGTATTGGAAAATTTTGATCCAATAGTACCTGAAAAATTTCAAGAATCTGAATTTTTGATGTTAGGAAACTTAATGCCAAGTGTGCAGAAAAAAGTACTAGATCAAATGAAAAAAAGACCAAAATTAGTGGTTTTAGATACTATGAATTTTTGGATGGACCTTTTTATGGATGATTTGAAGGAAGCTTTAAAGGAAGTTGATGTACTTACTATAAATGATGAAGAAGCAAGACAATTGTCCGGAGAATATTCGTTAGTAAAAGCAGCAAAAGTTATTTTAGCAATGGGCCCTAAGTACTTAATTATTAAAAAAGGAGAGCATGGTGCTTTATTGTTCAATAATAAAGAAGTCTTTTTTGCCCCAGCATTGCCTTTGGAAGAAGTGTTTGACCCTACAGGGGCTGGCGATTCATTTGCAGGAGGATTTATTGGGTATTTAGCAAAAACGAATGATATTTCATTTGAAAACATGAAAAGAGCAGTAATTAACGGTTCAGCTATGGCATCTTTTTGTGTAGAGAAATTTGGAACACAAAAGCTAACCGAAATAAATCAAGATGATGTTGATGCTAGAATAAATGAGTTTGTAAACTTAGTTCAGTTTGATATTACCCTAAAATAAGGGAGTATCTTTATTTGCAACATTGTTTTCGTACCATTGATCAATAAGTAAATCTTTGCTATCGGCAGCTTGTACAGCTAAAGCATCACACCTTTCGTTTTCCTTATTGTTAGCATGCCCTTTTACCCAAACAAAACTTACTTTTTGTTTCCTGTAAATTTTCAAAAATCGTATCCATAAATCAGGGTTCTTCTTTTTGTTGAAATTTTTCTTTTCCCAGCCAAACACCCATTTTTTATCTACAGAGTCTATAACATACTTTGAGTCAGAGTAAATGGTAATTGTACTACCTTCTTTTTTTATACTCTCTAAAGCAATAATTACAGCCAAGAGTTCCATGCGATTGTTGGTGGTTAATCTAAACCCTTGTTGAAGTTCTTTTCTGTGTGAGCCACTCATTAAAACAATACCATACCCTCCATTTCCAGGATTTCCTTTGGCTGAACCATCTGTATAAATAATAATACTCATTAGCTAAATAATACTTTAATGTTGCTGCTGAATAATTTTACTGCAATGGCAAGCAGTATTATTCCAAATACTTTTTTCAATACTGCAACCCCACCTCTACCTAATGCTTTTTCAATTTTAGAAGTTAGTTTAAGAACCACATAAACAAGTGCAATATTTAAAATAATTGCAATCATTATGTTTATTGAATCAAACTCTGCTCTTAAGGATAGAATGGTTGTCATTGAGCCTGCCCCAGCAATAATAGGAAATGCAAGTGGTACAATTGAGGCTGTTTTTGGAGTGGCATCATCATTGTTAAAAATATCAATCCCTAAAATCATTTCAAAAGCCAAAGCAAAAAGGATGAACGAACCCGCTACAGCAAATGAATTCACATCAATCCCAATAAAAAGGATTAATTTTTCCCCAACAAATAAGAACAATAACATAAGTATAAGTGCTAATAATGATGCTTTTGCTGGATAAACAACCCCTGATTTCTTTTTTATATCAAGGATAATTGGGATAGAACCAATAATATCAATTACAGCAAACAAAATCATTGTTGCTGATAGCGTTTCGGTTAATGAGAAATTCATAATTATAAGTTTTTTAAGGTTTTTTCAATAGCAATAGGCAGGTAAGAGTGTTCTAATTTATGAATTTTCTTTGTTAATGTTTCTAAAGTTTCATTTTCAGTAATAGCACACTGTTCTTGCATTATGATTTTTCCTTCATCATAGTTTTGATTTACAAAATGTATACTAATACCACTTTCAGTTTCATTATTTTCTAATACCGCTTTATGCACTCTGCTTCCGTACATTCCTTTTCCGCCATATTTTGGCAATAAAGAGGGGTGTATGTTGATTATTTGATTTTGGTAGTTTTCCACCATTATGGCAGGTATTTTGAGCAAAAAACCAGCTAATATGATCATATCAATTTTAGCGCTTTGTAGTTTTTTATGTAAATCTTGAAAATTATTGAGTTCAGTTTTATTGGTAAAAACAACAGGAATATTCAGTTTTTCAGCCCTCTTTACAATGTAAGCATCTGCCTTGTTGGTGCAAATCAAAGCTACCTCAATATCAGAGGTATTTGCAAAATAATTACAAATATTTTCGGCATTTGAACCTGAGCCTGAAGCGAATATTGCGAGTTTTTTTTGCATTGTAAATTTTTAACAAAAATAGTATAAACAAAGATATGTTAAAATAGAAAATAGGAAAGGTTGCGAGTTCTTTAATTTATAGTTTTATTTGCACTTTAATAATTAAAACATTTAGATATGTCAGATGTAGCAGAAAAAGTAAAAGCAATTATTGTTGACAAATTAGGAGTTGACGAAAGTGAAGTAACTAATGATGCTAGTTTTACTAACGATTTAGGAGCTGATTCTTTAGATACAGTAGAGCTTATTATGGAATTCGAGAAAGAATTTGATATTCAAATTCCAGACGATAAAGCTGAAGCTATTGCAACAGTTGGTGATGCAGTTTCATTTATTGAAGCAGCCTAAATAACTCAAATGAAAAGTAGAAGAGTAGTTGTTACCGGGATAGGCGCTTTAACGCCTATCGGTAATAACTTACAGGATTATTGGAAAGCCCTACAAGATGGGGTAAGTGGTGCTGCACCAATTACTCATTTTAATGCTGAAAACTTTAAAACACAATTTGCTTGTGAGGTTAAGGATTTTGAGGTTACCGATTTTATTCACAGAAAAGAAGCTAGAAAACTAGATAAGTTTAGTCAGTACGCTATGGTTGTTGCTGATGAGGCTTTTAACGATTCTGGCTTAAGTGTGGATGAAATTGATTCTGATAGGGCTGGAGTAATTTGGGGTTCAGGTATTGGAGGAATGCAAACTTTCTATAATGAATCGGTTAATTTTGGTACTGGAAACGGAATGCCAAGGTTTAATCCATTCTTTATTCCAAAGTTAATTTCTGATATTCCTGCAGGACATATTTCTATAAAATATGGTTTTAGAGGTCCAAACTTTACAACTGTTTCAGCTTGTGCATCTTCTACTAATGCGTTAATTGATGCATTTAATTACATCAAATGGAATAAAGCAGATATCTTTATTGCTGGTGGTTCTGAAGCTTGTGTATATGAGCCAGGAATTGGTGGTTTTAATGCAATGATGGCTTTATCAACCAGAAATGATGATCCAAAAACAGCTTCTCGTCCTTTTGATAAGGATAGAGATGGATTTGTGATGGGAGAAGGTGGTGGAGCTATCGTGATTGAAGAGTATGAGCATGCTATAAAAAGAGGAGCAAAAATTTATGCTGAGATTGTTGGTGGTGGTTTAACTGCTGATGCTCATCATATAACAGCACCTCACCCTGAAGGTTTAGGAGCTTGCAATGTTATGCGCTTAGCTATTGAGGATGCTGAAATTCCAGTAACTGATATAGATTATATTAATGTACATGGTACATCAACTCCATTAGGTGATATTGCTGAAACAAAAGCAATTAAAACTTTGTTTGGTGACCATGCTTATAATTTGAATATTAGCTCAACAAAATCAATGACTGGGCACTTATTAGGTGCAGCAGGAGTTATTGAGTCAATTGCTTGTATTATGGCGGTTAATGATGATGTTGTTCCTCCTACAATTAACCATAAAACGGATGACCCAAATATTGATAATAAGTTGAATTTAACTTTCAATAAAGCACAAAAGAGAACGGTAAGCTATGCATTAACTAATACCTTTGGTTTTGGTGGGCATAACGCGTCTGTTTTATTTAAAAAATATACATCATAAATTTTTTAGAAAGAATATTTGAAAGACTTGCTTTTTACAATAAGAGCAAGTCTTTTTTATTTAAAATACTAGGGTATAATCCAGTAAATAAAGCAATATACCTAAAGGCATTACAGCATAAATCTTATAGTGTTAAGGAAAACAATGAGCGCTTAGAATTTTTAGGAGATGCAATCCTTGATTTTATTGTTGCTAAACAATTGTATTTAGAAAACCCAAATGTGGAAGAGGGCTTCTTATCGCAACAAAGAGCAATAATAGTTGGCCGAAAACATTTGAATTTAGTTGGTAAAAAGATATTATCTGATTCAGATATTAAAAGCAAACTAAAAACTATTCCTAAAAGCGTGTATGGAAATACACTAGAATCAATTATTGGAGCCATCTATATCGATAAAGGAATTGAAAAGGCGCAATATTTTACTCTTGAACATATATATAGTTCGGAATTTATTGAGGAGCTTTCAGATGCTGATTATAAAAGTAAACTTTTAAAGCAATCTCAAAAATCAAAAATTAAAGTAGAATACAAAGTACTTAAGAAAATTGGTCCTGACCATAAACAAGAATTTTTGGTAGCTGTACTTATTGGAGGTGTTAAAAAAGCAGAAGCAAAAGCATCATCAATTAAGGAAGCAGAACAAAAAGCAGCTAAAAAAGCATATAATAGTGTATTTTAGCCCTTATGAAAACACGGTTTACATTAGAGTGTACTGAGGAGATTGGTTTTGCTGTACTAGCAATAAACAGTCATATTAAAGGGTACAAACTGTGTTGGAATATTAATAATTCAATGCAACTAAACTTTGAAAAAAAGGACGATCACAATATTAAGGAAGAATTGTGGTTTGCAAGATATACTTATATTTGTGATGACGGAGTGGAGTATAATTTATTGGCAAATCGTTCAAAAAAAGGGTATTTATTACCTAGTCAAAAGAGTGTAAATTATTTTTTGGTGATAAAAAATGATTATTGGAAAAATGAGAAAGACGAGTTTATTAGAAAGTTAAGAGATATAAATGATATTCTACTTGTTTTTGAATTAGACACTACACTAATTAAATATATTGATAGATTTATTTTTAATGATAAGAAAAACTAAAATAATAGCAACAATTGGCCCAGCAACAGCATCTAAAGAAATGCTGAGGAAAATCATTCAAAAAGGGGTGAATGTGTGTAGATTAAATTTCTCTCACTTATCTCATGGTGTAGCAAAAGAGATTATTGCCAATATAAAAGAGATTAATCAGGAGCTACATGTTCACACTGCAATTTTGGCTGACTTACAAGGTCCTAAAATTAGAGTTGGGAAATTTGAAAAGCCAGTTAAACTTACAAAAGGAGGGGAAGTAATTTTTAGCACCAAAAAGAAGAAAAATACAATTTACATTAATTACCAGAATTTTGCAAAAGATGTAAAAGCTAAGGATAGAGTTTTGTTGGATGATGGAAAATTAGCTTTAGAGGTTGTTAGGACAAACAAAAAAGATACAGTTGTTTTAAAAGTAGTATTTGGTGGTTTATTGCAATCAAGAAAAGGGGTTAATTTACCAAACACAAAAATTTCATTGCCGTGTTTAACAAAAAAAGACAAAGAAGATTTAACCTTTGTACTCTCTGAAAAAATAGAGTGGGTAGGACTTTCCTTTGTTCGATCAGCTAAAGATGTAAGCATCCTAAAAAAGATAATTGAAAAACAAAAACTACACCATAAGGTAATTGCAAAAATTGAGAAGCCAGAGGCGATAAAAGATATAGATGCAATAATTGAAGCAACTGATGCAATTATGGTTGCAAGAGGGGATTTAGGGGTTGAGGTGCCTCCACATAAAGTGCCTGTTTATCAGAAAATGATAGTTGAAAAATGTATTACACAAGGAAGGCCTGTTGTAATTGCAACACAAATGTTGGAAAGTATGACTGAAAACCCAACAGCTACAAGAGCAGAGGTAAATGATGTGGCTAATTCAGTTATTGATGGTGCTGATGCGGTAATGTTGAGTGGAGAAACTTCAGTAGGAAAGCATCCTTTAAAGGTGGTTGATACTATGCGTAAAATCATTAGAGATGTAGAGGGTAGCGAGCATAGTATATCAAATAATAGATTAAACAAATCAGTTTTAAATGACAAGCGACTATTGACAAATGCGATTTGTTCACATGCTTGTGATATTGCTGAAAACACAAAGGCGAAAGCAATAATTACGGTTACTTATTCAGGGTTTAATACGATAAAAACCTCAAGTTATAGACCAAAGGCATTTATTTATGCTTTTACCAATAACCATACAATTTTAAACACCTTAAGTTTAGTGTGGGGGGTAAGAGGTTTTTATTATGATAGAGGAACAACAACCGACCAAACCATAAGAGAAACAAAAGAAATTTTAAGAGATGGAAATTTCTTAAAAAAAGGAGATTTAGTTGTAAATTTGGCCAGCATGCCAGCCCAAGAAAAAGGCATGACTAACATGATGAAAATTAGTAAGATTAAATAAATTATAAAATGATAAATACAGCATTATTAGCAGAAATTTGTAAAGTAGCAGGAGCTCCAGGACACGAGCAAAAAGTAAGAGAAATTGTACTAAGAGAAGTAGAATCCTTAGTAGATGAAATAAGAATTGACAACATGGGAAATGTTGTTGCAATTAAAAAGGGAAAAGAAAGTAAAAAAGTAATGATTGGCGCTCACATGGATGAGATTGGATTTATCGTTACTCACATTGATGATAAAGGATTTGTGTACTTTCATACTCTAGGTGGTTTTGATCCAAAAACACTAACTGCACAAAGGGTTATTATACACGGAACAGAAGATGTAGTTGGAGTTATGGGTGGTAAACCAATTCATTTAATGAATGCATCTGATAGAGCAAAAGTACCTACTATTAAAGATTATTTTATTGATACAGGCAGAAGTAAAGAAGATTTAGAAAAGATTATTTCGGTTGGAGATACTATTACAAGAAGTAGTGAGTTGATTGAAATGGGAGATTGTATAAACTGTAAATCTTTAGACAATAGAGTTTCTGTGTTTATCTTAATTGAGATGTTCCGTGAGATGAAAAAAACACCACCTTATGATGTGTATGGAGTGTTTACTGTGCAGGAGGAAATTGGAATTAGAGGAGCGAATGTTTCCTCAATGGATATAAACCCTGACTTTGGTTTTGGATTAGATACAACTATCGCTTGGGATACTCCAGGAAGCACAAAGCAGTTTCAAGTTTCTGCTTTAGGTGATGGAGCTTGTATTAAAGTAATGGATTCTGCTACTGTTTGTGATTACCGAATGGTAAAATACATGAAGGAATTAGCGAAAAAGAAAAAGTTAAAAACACAATTAGAAATTTTACCTGCAGGAGGAACAGATACAGCAGGAATACAAAGAATGAACCCAGGAGGTTGTATTGCTGGTGCAGTTTCTATACCAACAAGACACATTCACCAATCTATTGAAATGGTGCACAAAGAGGATGTAAGGGGAGCAATTGATTTACTAAGACACTCAGTTGAAAATCTAGATACTTACGATTGGAGTTTTAGATAAGAAACACAAAGTAATATAAAAGAAAACCAGCTGAAAGGGTGGTTTTTTTATTACATACTTTTTTTAGAAATAATGATTGTGACATGAAAAGAAATCACAAAACCATGCAATAGAGCAAACAAAATCTCCGATTGTAACAAACCCTAATCCAAATAGCAGACATATTATTAATAAAAAAAAGATATAATCAGACCATTTAATTTTTTGTGTTTTGATATCTTGAATTTTCTGTACATTATAAACGAAAAAACCTCCTATCGGTATAAATAATAAAATTAGAGGAATTGGTATAAGTATATATGATATAAAAATAGAGTTAATTAAAGAAAGAAATAATACCTGTAAAACAAAAGGTGTTGACTCTATTTTTAATTTCAGGTTAACATCATTATCAGTGTTATTTTTATGCTTTACAAGTATTGATTTTATTTTTAAAAAGACACTACAAATTAAAGTTGCTGTTATTAGAATACACACACTTATCAGTGTATTTACGATTTCATCAGAAATATGAAGCCCTTCTAAATGATACTGAATACTAATATTAATTCCAACTAGAAAAGTTGTTAGTAAAATGGAATATATAATTACTCTTTTATGAAAAAAAGAAACCCCAAGAAAAGAGATTAAGTATATCGGTAGAGAGAGTAGGGGGGATGTAAGGGTATAGAGTAAAGAAAAACCAATCACTTCAGAATATAACTCAAAAAACAAATCATTACGACCAACCAATAATTCAAAACCCATCATAACTCAATATATTACCAAATAGATTAAAAAAACTAATATTATTTTTCAATGCTAAACTACTAAAAAATAAACAAACTCTTCTAGAGAGTTAGAGAATTCCCATCCCAATAGCAATTGCCATGATCATAATCATTACTGCAACCGTAATCTGTACAAAAGTGGTGGTTATTTTCTTTAGTAGTTTTTTGCCAATTAAAGCGCCAGCAAAGGCTGCCAATATAGCTGCTAAAAGCAGGTTTATATTTTCTTCAATTCCTATAGAACTGTATTTTGTGAAATAAACCGACACTCGTGAAATATCAATCACGGAGGAAATCATAACTCCAGTAGCGATAAAACTCTCTTTGCTCAATCCGCATTTAATTAAAAAAGCACTTCTTAACGCCCCTTGATGACCAGATAGTCCGCCAAAAAAACCACTAATAACACCTCCAAATAATAGTTTGTTTTCAGCAAATTCCAATTTTTTGAAAAAAGGTAATAACTCCAAGAATGCAAAAGCAAACATTAAAAATGCAACCGCCATTTTTATAGGAGTAACTATAAATTCTTTTGTTCCGATACTATAAGTAAACCATTCTGCACTTTCAGAAAACGACATTAAAAGCCAAGCCCCAAAAAATGCACTAATTATTGCAGGAACTCCAAACTTGATAACAACACTCCAATTAGCTTCAGTTCCTACCAAATACATTTTAAAAAAATTGTTCAGCAAATGAACTACACCTGTTAAGGCAATCGCCATTTCCAAAGGAAAGAAAAGTGCAAAAACAGGCATTAAAATGGTTCCTAAACCAAAACCAGAAAAGAAAGTTAAAAGAGAAGCAAAAAATGCAGCTAGACAGATTAATAGAATTTCCATTTAAAATTTAAATACTTTTATCAAACTGTTTTAAGAAACGAACATCATTTTCAAAAAATAGGCGCAAATCTTTTACTCCATATTTTAGCATAGCAATTCTTTCAATTCCCATTCCAAAGGCATATCCGGTATATTTTTTAGAGTCAATACCACAGTTTTCCAATACATTTAGGTCCACCATTCCGCAACCTAAAATTTCCAGATAACCAGTGTATTTACACACATTACATCCTTTGCTATTGCAAATATTACAACTTACATCTACTTCAGCACTTGGCTCGGTAAACGGAAAATAAGAAGGTCTTAATCGTATTTTTGTTTTCTCCCCAAACATCTCTTTTGCAAAATACAATAGCGCCTGTTTTAGGTCAGCAAAACTTACATTTTCATCAATATACAACCCCTCTACTTGGTGAAAAATACAATGTGCGCGAGCAGAAATAGCTTCATTTCTGTATACTCTCCCTGGGGAAAGTGTTCTGATTGGAGGCTGGTTGCCTTCCATATATCTTACTTGTACGGATGAGGTGTGTGTTCTTAAAAGTACATCCGGATTTGTTTGTATAAAAAAGGTGTCCTGCATGTCTCTTGCAGGGTGTTCTTCTGGTAAATTTAAAGCTGAAAAATTATGCCAATCATCTTCAATTTCTGGCCCTTCACTTACTGTAAATCCAATACGATTAAAAATATCAACAATTTGGTTTCTCACCAATGAAATAGGATGCCTACTTCCTAAATTATCAAGTGAAACAGGTCTGCTTAAATCAATTTCTTCTCCTTTTTCTTCCGTTTCAAAACTCCCTTTATACTCATCAACTTTTGCTTGAGCATTTTGTTTTAAGGTATTTATAGCTTGTCCGAATTCTTTTTTACTTTCATTAGGAACTGTTTTGAATGCAGCAAATAAAGCATTCATTTCCCCTTTTTTACCCAAAAAATTAAGACGAAATTCTTCTGTTTCTTTCTCTGATTTTGGAACAAAGTTTGCAACTTCTTGTAGTAATTCCTTTACCTTTTCTAACATTGTAATAATTTGTATATATTTGCTAATTCAATTACAAAGAAACAATAATTATGCTAAATAGGATTTTTAAAACTGTATTATTAGGAGTTTTCGCTCTAGTGATAACAACTACATTTACTTCTTGTAAAAAAGAAAAAGAAACAATAGCTGTAATTATTGTAAAGGATGTTAGCGGAAATGTAGTGCCAGGAGTGTTAGTTAAATTATCTCCTGAACCAATATTGTCTTCTAGTGGACAACTTCCTGATCCATCACTTACAAAAACAAATTATACTGATGCAAATGGAAGGGCTCAATTTACTTATGAGTTAGAGTCAATATTAAATGTTAAAGCAACTATAACAATTGATAATGATGATTTTGAAGGGGAAAATATTATCCGAATGTTAAAAGGGAAAACAACTACAAAAGTGGTTGAAATCTCAATAATTTAATACTATCCTAAGTATTTAATAATAGCCTCTTTCATTAATAGTCCTTGTTTTTTCTCATCTAGGTTTTTGAGTGCTTTTAGCTCAATCCAATGCGGCCATCCTTCTTCATCAATCCTGTCAAATTTATAGTAGCCAAAAGGGGTTAGAATTTTACAAACTGCTACATGTAGTATGTCTAGTTTCTCTTCACGCCCAAATCGTTTTACTCCCATATTCAGCTCTTGTACTCCTATCAAATAAAGGATTCCCTTTAAGCTCATTTCATCATCAAACTTTTTTTCAAGTTTAAGTACTAGTTCCTCCCATTTTTTATTCACATCTTCCATACTGCAAAAGTAATTTTTAATACCTTTACTTTTATGAATTATTTAGATATTATAATAGTAATTCCATTATTATATGGAATGATTAAAGGATTCTCCAATGGCTTGATAAAAGAAGTTACCTCATTGTTAGCTTTAGTAGTAGGAGTGTATGTGGCTATCAATTTTTCAGAATATTTGGAGCCGAAAGTTGTAGAAACGCTAGCAGGGTATGAAGAGTTTGTTTCTGTTATTGCTTTTGGAGTTTTGTTTTTGGTAAGCGTTTTATTTATCAGAACACTAGGTTTTATAATTGATAAATTAACAAAAGCTTTAGCACTTGGTATTGTAAGTAGGTTTTTAGGTGGTATTTTTGGGCTGTTAAAAGTGCTAGTAATTTTTAGTTTTCTCCTATTTGTTATTACGGATTATAATTTAGTTGATAAAAAGACTGAAAATGATTCAGTATTATTTAAACCTTTAGTTGATGTTGCTGCAATAATTACACCACAATTAAAAAAGCATCAATCTATTTTAGATAAGGTAAATAAAGAGGCGGAAAAAGCCAAAGAAAAAATAAATAACGAGACTATTTCTGAATAGCTACTACTCCTGGTAGTTGTTTTCCTTCTAAGTATTCTAGCATTGCACCACCCCCTGTTGAGATATAAGATACTTTATCAGCAAAACCAAATTGTTTAACAGCCGCTACAGAATCACCACCACCAACTAAAGAAAATGCTCCATTTTTTGTTGCTTCACAAATAGCTTCCCCTATCTTTTTTGTTCCATTTGAAAAGTTTTCCATTTCAAAAACTCCCATAGGACCATTCCAAACTATTGTTTTAGATTCAAGGATTGCATTTGAAAAACGAGTAATACTTTCCGAACCTATATCTAAGCCCATATATCCGTTAGGCACATTTGTTATTGCTGAATTTTGAATAGTTGCGTTATTGTTAAAGTCATCAGCATTTACTGAATCGGAAGGTAATAATAGTTGAACTCCTTTTGTTTTTGCATCAGCAATTAAGGATTTTGCTAGCTCTACTTTTTCATCTTCTACTAATGAATTTCCAATATTTCCACCCATTGATTTTGCAAAGGTATAAGCCATTCCTCCACCAATAATTAAGTTGTCTACTTTATCAAAAAGAGAAGTAATTACATCAATTTTTCCAGTAATTTTTGCTCCTCCAATAATTGCGGTAAAAGGTCTTTCTGGCTTGTCTAAGGCTTTTTCTAAAGAAGAAATCTCATTGCTTAATAAGTGTCCGAAATATTTATTATCTGGAAAGTAATCAGCAATAATTGCTGTTGAAGCGTGCGCTCTATGAGCAGTACCAAATGCATCATTCACATATACATCTCCCAAGCTTGCTATTTGTTTTGTAAAATCATTATCTCCTGCTTTTTCTTCAGAATAAAAGCGTAGGTTTTCTAAAACAAGAACATCTCCATCTTCCATTTTTTCAATATCAGTAGTAGTATTTTCTCCAATACAATCGCTACTAAATTGTACCGTTTTTTCCAATAAATCAGAAAGGTGTTTTACTGTGTGCTTTAATGAAAAACGCTCTTCAAAACCATTTTTTGGTCTTCCAAGATGCGACATGATGATAGCTTTTCCTCCATCCGCAATTACTTTTTTGATTGTAGGTAAGGCAGCTTGTATTCTGCTATCATCAGTAATGTTAAAATTCTCATCTAGAGGAACATTGAAATCTACACGAATTAAAACTTTTTTTCCGGATAAAGAGATGTTGCTTATATTTTTCATGCTGCAAAAGTAAAATAAATGCTAAAATTTGCCACAATTTATTTACATTTGACATAAAGAATTTTTGAATGTTATTTAAGGAGATAGTAGGAAATTTAAATACGAAAAAGCAACTGATTGAGGGGGTTAGGAATAATCGTGTTAGTCATGCTCAATTATTTTCAGGGAAAAGTGGTAGTGCAAAATTGGCATTAGCGCTAGCTTATGCTCAATTTTTAAATTGCGAAAGCAAGCTTGAACATGATTCTTGTAACACTTGTTCTTCTTGTTTAAAGTACAACAATTTATCTCATCCTGATTTACATATTATATTTCCAGTTTTAAAAGTGAATAGTGTTAAGGCTCCTGTAAGTGATCATTTTGTTGGGCAGTGGCGTGATTTCATAACAAATAATTATTATGGATCTTTAAATGATTGGATTGATTCTTTTGGGACAGAGAATAAGACAGGGCAACAAGGTTCAATTTATAAGGATGAGGCAAATAATATTCATAAAAAATTGAGTCTTAAAAATTATGAGGCTGATTATAGAGTTGTGCTAATTTGGATGCCAGAAAGAATGAATTTAGAGGTATCCAATAAATTATTGAAGTTGTTTGAAGAACCTCCTAAAGGCACTATTTTTCTTTTAGTGAGTGAGAATGCTAACCAGTTATTGCCAACTATTATTTCTAGGTTACAAACGATAAAAATTCCTGACTTTACAGCTGAAGATATCCTTAGTCATTTTGGTGAAAATGTACTCTCATTAGAAAAAGCCAAACAACTAAGGAACTTAACAGATGCTGATTTGGGAAAAATTAGTCAAATTCTTGCCGATAAAGAAAGCAATCTGGATTTGTTCAATGATTTCTCATCCTGGATGCGATTGTCCTATAAAATGGATGTTCAAGGAATTTCAAAGTGGGTAGATGAACTTTCAGTAAAAGGAAGAAAACAGCAGAAATTATTTTTGTCCTATGCAATAAAAATGGTTAGGGAGTGCCTTATTTATAACTTTGCTAGTAACTCACTCCTTAAAACAAATGAAAATGAACTTGCTTTTTTAACTAAATTTTCACCTTTCATACATGAGGAAAATAGTGTTTTGATAGTTGAGAAATTAGAAGAATCAATAAAAGCAATTAACCGAAATGCAAACGCTAAAATCTTATTTTTTGAGCTATCACTCCAAATGGTGAAATTCTTAAAACTTAAGCGTAAGTTTGCAATAAAATAAAACAAATGGGTTGTAGTAATTGTAGTACATGTGAGGTTTCCGAAAAAAGAGGGTCAGCTAATAGCACTGTCTTTGATTGGTTATACCAGATTGATGCCCCAAAAAGTGATAATAGTAGCCTTGTTGAAGTGCAATTTAAGCGCGACAGAAAAGATTTTTATATAAATTCAGATAACCTTGATCTTAGTAGTGGGGATTGGGTAGCTGTTCAAGGAGACAAATCAGGGCATGATATAGGTAAAGTTACCATGAAGGGCGAGTTAGTTGCCTTGCAGATAAAGCGTAAAAATAGAAATGTTGAGAAGGATCCAATAAAAAAGTTATATCGAATAGCTTCTGAAAATGACTTGCAGAAATGGAAGGATGCAGTAGCTAATGAGGACGAAATTTTGGTGAAGGCAAAACGAATTATTGAAGAGCATAAATTAGAAATGAAACTTACTGATGTTGAGTTTCAAGGAGATAATTCTAAAGCAACTTTCTATTATACAGCTGAAAAAAGAGTTGATTTTAGAGAGTTGATAAGAGAATACTCTAGAAATTTTGGGGTAAGAGTTGAAATGCGTCAGATTGGAGTAAGACAAGAGGCTGCAAAAATTGGAGGAATTGGCTCGTGCGGTAGAGAGCTTTGTTGTTCTACTTGGATGACTGATTTTCCTTCAGTGTCTACCAATGCAGCTAGGTATCAACAACTTTCAATTAATCCTCAAAAAATTTCAGGGCAATGCGGAAGATTAAAGTGTTGTTTAAACTTTGAATTGGATGGATATACTGAGGCGCTAAAAGGTTTTCCGAGCACAAAAGTTCAGCTAAAATCTAAAAAAGGGAACGCAAAATTTGTAAAACTAGATGTTTTTAAAGGGGTGTTATTTTATTTTAATCCTGATAATCCAGGAGATTTTTTAGAATTGACAATTGAAAATGTAAATAAAATTATTGCATTAAATAAAAAAGGAGAATTACCTGCAAGCTTTGAGAGTTTTGTAATTGAAATTGAGCAAAAAGAAGTGTCGTTTGAGGATGCAATGGGTCAGGACAATATTGGTCGTTTTGATAAGAAAAAATCTAAACCAAAAAGACAAGATAGAAGAAATAAGTTCAAAAAAAATAGAGAAAAAGCAAGAAATAAAAAGCAAAATAGTGAAAAAAAATAGTTGGATATTTCTTTTTGCAATAGCACTAGTTTCATGTAATAGCAATACTGTTTTTGAAGATTATAGATCATTTGAAGATAAACAATGGAATGCAGATAGTAGTGTAGTTTTTAATTATTCAGTTGCTGATACTACAAGTAAAAATCAGCTAATAATTAAAGTTAGACATACAGTTGATTATGATTTTCAGAATCTATTTTTATTCGTTAAATCAGATAAAGTAGATACACTTGAGGTAATGTTGGCTAATAAAGAAGGAATGTGGCTAGGTACAGGAGTTGGTGATATTAGAGAGCTAGAAGTGAAATATAAAAAAGATAAGATTTTTGATAAAAAAGGAAATTTTACTATTGAAATTGAACAAGCAATGCGTTACGGTAAGCTTGAAAAAATACAAGCGTTAAGTCATATTTCAGCTATTGGTATAAGTATTCAAAAGCAAGATGAATAAATTTAAAATAATATCATTGTGGCTTATTGTTATAAGCCCTTTTTTAGGATTGTTTCTACTAGTTCAGCTAACAGCAATTGGTGTTTTTGGCGACTTACCAACTTTTGATCAATTAGAAAATCCAAAAAATAATTTAGCAACTGAAATTATATCAGAAGATGGAGTTGTTTTAGGAAAATACTTTTTTGAAAACAGAAGTAGAGCTAGATACAATGAGTTGCCAGAAAATTTAATTAGCGCATTAATTTCAACTGAGGATGTGCGTTTTAGAGATCATTCTGGAATTGATGGTAGAGCATTGTTAAGAGCAATTTTTGGAGCAGTAACAGGAAAGAAAAGTTCAGGAGGAGCAAGTACTATTACTCAACAGCTAGCAAAGATGCTATTTACTGAACAACCAAGTTCAGGAATAGAAAGGGTTATGCAAAAATTTAAAGAATGGATTATTGCAGCTCAACTGGAAAAGCGATATACTAAGGACGAGATATTAACTATGTATCTCAACCGTTTTGATTGGGTAAATAATGCAGTTGGAATTAAGTCGGCAGCACAAGTTTATTTTAACAAAGCACCAATTGAACTAGATGTTGAAGAGTCTGCAATGTTGGTTGGTATGCTAAAAAATCCAGCCCTTTATAACCCAAACAGAAGATTAGAACTAACAGAAGGAAGAAGAAATGTTGTACTTCATCAAATGAGAAAATATGAAGTGATTTCAGATTCATTACATGATACTTTAGTGCAAATGCCTATTGTGCTTAATTTCAAAAAAGCAAGTCATAATGAAGGTTTGGCACCATATTTTAGAGAGTATTTAAGAGGGGAATTAAAAAAATGGTGTGCTAATAATACCAAACCTGATGGCACAAATTATAATGTTTATACAGATGGTTTAAAGGTTTATACAACTATTAATTCTCGTTTGCAACAGTTTGCTGAAGAGGGAATGCGTACTCATATTTCTTCATTGCAAAAAGATTTTAACACCCACTGGAAAGGCTACACTAAAGCACCTTATCCTGATGATTTTCAGTGGGAGCAAATAGATGCAATTATTGATCAAGGAATGAAGCGTTCTGAGCGTTACAGAAAATTAAAGAAAGCCGGAAAATCTCAAAAAGAAATAAGAACAATCTTTAAAAAGAAAGTGCCTATGACTTTATTCTCTTGGGATGGAGAGATAGATACTGTTCTTTCCCCTAGAGATTCTATAAAGTATAATAAGTTTTTTATCCATAGCGGCATGATGAGTATGGACCCGAAAACAGGGCATGTAAAAGCTTATGTTGGAGGGATAAATTATAAACATTTTAAGTACGACCATGTTAAAATAGGAAAACGACAAGTAGGATCTACATTCAAACCATTTTTATACTCTTTAGCAATTCAAGAGGGCTATACCCCTTGTTATGAAATTTCAAATGTCCCTGTTGTTTTTGATAAAAAAAGATGGGGGCTTGAAAAAGATTGGGTGCCAAAAAATTCAGGTGATGAGTTTGATGAAATGTCATTAACCTTAAAGTTTGGTTTGGCAAATTCCATAAATACGGTTACTGCTTATATCATGAAACAATTCGGCCCACATGCTGTAGTTGATTTAGCTAAGAAGATTGGAATTCAATCTAAAATTTTAGCTGTACCCTCACTTTGTTTAGGAACTTTTGATTTATCTGTTTATGAAATGGTAGGAGCCTATTCTACTTTTGTAAATAAAGGAGTATGGACAGAGCCTATTTTTGTTACTAGAATTGAGGATAAAAATGGAGTAGTATTAGAAGATTTTGAACCTAAAACTCAGGAAGCTATGAGTAAAGAAACAGCTGATTTGATGGTGAGGTTGTTACAAGGAGTTGTTGATGGGGTCTCTAGTCCAGTTGATGGTTTGAAAAAAGGAACAGGTGTTCGTTTGCGTTTTAGGTATGGTTTTGAAAATGAAATGGGAGGAAAAACAGGAACTACCCAAAACCAATCAGATGGATATTTTATGGGGATAACACCTAATTTAGTAACAGGTGTTTGGAGTGGTTGTGAGGATAGAGCAGCACATTTTAGAACGATACATTACGGGCAAGGAGCCAATATGGCATTACCTGTTTTTGCAGAATATATGCAAAGGGTATATGCGGATACTTTGGAGACAGGAATTTACCCAATTGATTTTGATATTCCAAAAGCAATAGATGTAAAGCTAGATTGTGGTGAGGCAACAAATGGTATTGGTACTGATGAATTTGATGAAGAATTTTAAGTTATGATAAATAAAGTAGTAAAAACAATTGATGAAGCTCTTGATGGAGTAATAAGTGATATGACCTTTATGGTTGGTGGTTTTGGACTTTCAGGAATTCCTGAAAATGCAATAGCGGCACTTTCAAAAAAAGATATTTTTGGTTTGACTTGTATCTCCAATAATGCAGGAGTAGATGATTTTGGTTTAGGACTTTTATTGCAAAGAAAGCAAATTAAAAAAATGATTTCTTCATATGTTGGTGAAAATGCTGAGTTTGAAAGACAAATGTTGAGTGGTGAATTGGAGGTAGATTTGATACCGCAAGGTTCTTTAGCTGAAAGATGTAGAGCGGGTGGTGCAGGAATCCCTGCTTTTTTTACTCCTGCAGGATATGGTACGGAAGTAGCTGAAGGAAAAGAGGTTCGTGAATATAATGGTAAGCCACATATTTTGGAAACAGCACTTACAGCTGATTTTGCATTTGTAAAAGCTTGGAAAGGAGACACGGCTGGAAACTTAATTTTTAAGGGAACAGCACGAAACTTTAATCCGCTTATGGCAATGGCAGGAAAAATTACGGTTGCTGAGGTAGAGGAGTTAGTGCCAGCAGGAGAGCTTGATCCCAATCAAATTCATACCCCTGGAATTTTTGTACAAAGAATACTGCAAGGAGAGAAATATGAAAAACGCATTGAGCAAAAAACAACACGCTCTCGCGTTTAATGAGTTGATGTGCTAATTTGATAATGAGAACTGATAAAAGAAATATAATTGTTGAGCTTACAGTTGAGTTTGCTTTAGAAATAATAAAACTAGCAGAACAATTGAAAGCAAATAAACAATTTGAAATTGCAAATCAAATTTTTAGGTCAGGAACATCAATAGGCGCAAATGTGAGAGAGGCTCAGAATGCTGAAAGTAAAGCAGATTTTATTCATAAATTAAAGATAGCAGCAAAAGAAGCTGATGAAACATCTTATTGGTTAGAGTTGTGTAAGAAATCAGAAAATTATCCTAGTAGGGTAGATTTAGAAGAGAAGGTAATAAGCATCTCAAAAGTGTTATCAAAAATTATTTCATCAACTAAAAAATTATAAAAATTCAATAATTATCAGATTGTCACATCATCAAATTAGCACATCATACTATGTTAAATAAAAATCAAATAGCACAAAGAATCGCACAAGAACTAGAACATAATACTTATGTGAATCTAGGTATAGGAATCCCAACTTTGGTTGCTAATTATATTCCACAAGGAATTGATATTGAATTTCAATCAGAGAATGGAGTACTTGGAATGGGCCCTTTCCCTTTTGAGGGAGAGGAAGATCCAGATTTGATAAATGCAGGAAAACAAACCATTACTACTTTGGATGGGGCAGTACTTTTTGATTCAGCCACTTCCTTTGCTATGATTAGAGGGCAGCATGTTCAGCTTACTGTATTAGGAGCTATGGAGGTTTCCGAAAATGGAGATATTGCCAACTGGAAAATACCAGGTAAAATGGTAAAAGGTATGGGTGGTGCTATGGATTTAGTAGCCTCTGCTGACAATATTATTGTAGCTATGATGCATACCAATCGTGCAGGTGATAGCAAAATTTTAAAACAATCTACACTGCCAATTACAGGAGTAAATTGCGTAAAGAAAGTAGTAACTAATTTAGCAGTTTTGGAAGTAACTAATAAAGGATTTAAACTCCTAGAAAGAGCTCCTGGTGTAAGTGTTGAAGAAATTAAAAATGCAACTGCTGCAGATTTAATTATTGAAGGTGAAATTCCTGAAATGCAACTCTAAGAATTATTTTGTAAAAAGGATTAAGAAACCTTAACCCCTTTACTTTCCAAGTGTTGTTTAATATCTTCTAATTTTCCTTCAGGAATAGCATCAATTAATTTTTGAGTATAAGGTGTTCCAGGTTTGTTGTAAATTTGGTCAGCATCTCCCATTTCCTCAATTTTTCCGGCTTGCATAACAACCATTCTATCGCTCATGTATTTTACAACTGATAAATCATGTGAGATGAAAATATAAGTCAATCCAAACTCTTCTTTTAGTTCGTTTAGTAAGTTCAATACTTGTGCTTGTACCGATACATCTAATGCAGAAACAGACTCATCACAAATGATAAATTTAGGGTTTACAGCCAATGCTCTAGCAATTCCAATTCTTTGTCTTTGTCCTCCAGAAAATTCATGTGGGTATCTATAGAAATGAGCAGGATCCAAACTTACACGAGTTAATAATTCTTCCACTCTTTTCTTTCTTTGCTCATCATTTTCTAAAATTCCATGTACTTGCATTGGCTCCATAATAGCATTTCCAATGGTCATTCTTGGGTTGAGTGACGAGTAAGGGTCTTGGAAGATAATTTGCACATCTTTACGGAATACTCTTAGTTCATCAGCATTCATTTTTGCAATATCCTGCCCTTTATAAATCATTTGCCCTTCAGTAGGCTCTTCTAGTCTGATTATTGTTCTTCCACAAGTTGTTTTTCCACATCCACTTTCCCCAACAAGCCCTAAAGTTTCTCCAGGGTAAACATCAAAAGTTATATTATCAACTGCTTTTACATGATCAGTTACTCCTCCAAAAAAACCATTTTTAATAGGGAAGTAAGTTTTTAAATTCTTGATTTGTAAGATAGGTTCTTTAGCAAAAAGTGTTTTTTGTCTTGCTGCTCTTTCGCTTTCAGGAATTGCTAAATCTTTGGTAAATTCTGCTACTGAAATACCATTATCAATAATTTCTCCACTTTCATCAATTTTCATAAAATCAGAAACAGTTGGCAAAGAAGTATAGCGTTTATCTAATGGAGGACGACAAGCTAAAAGTCCTTTTGTGTATGGGTGTTGAGGATTGGTAAAGATATCCCAAACATTACCTTGTTCTACAATATTCCCTTTATACATTACTACAACTTTATCGGCTAATTCAGCAATTACACCAAGATCATGGGTGATGAATATAATTCCCATATCATGTTCCTTTTGTAAGTTTTGCATTAGGTGTAGAATAGTTTTTTGTACCGTAACATCAAGGGCTGTTGTTGGCTCATCAGCAATTAAAACAGAAGGCTGGCAACTCATTGCCATAGCAATCATAACTCTTTGTTTTTGTCCTCCTGAAATTTGATGAGGATAAGTGCTAAAAATTCTTTCTGGAGTAGGAAGTTGTACTTCCTCAAATAATTTTATTGTTAGTGCTTTTGCAGCTACTTTATCTAAATTTTGATGCAACATTATTGCTTCCATCACTTGATCCCCACAAGTAAATACAGGATTTAAAGAGGTCATTGGTTCTTGGAAAATCATGGCGATATCATTCCCTCTGAATTTACGCATTTCTTCTTCAGAAATTGCTAAAAGGTCAGTAGTTGCTCTATCTTTTTGATGAAAGATAATTTCTCCTCCACTAATTTTACCTGGCGGAGAAGGGATTAATCGCATTGCAGAAAGTGAAGTAACTGATTTACCTGAGCCTGATTCCCCAACAATTCCAATTGTCTCTCCTTTGTTTAAGGTAAAGCTTACTCCATTTACAGCAGTAACTGTTTTTCCTTCTGTGTGAAATTCAGTAACTAAATTTTTAAATTCCAATAATGTATTTTCCATCTTCTGCTTTATTTTTTAGGTCGTTAAAAATAGACTTTAAATTCTATTTAAACAAACTCAATGTTGTTTTCTGATATAAGTGTTTCCCCTTTGTATTTTAATAAGAGTTGAGCTACTGTTAAAGTATCTTTTTGGCAATAAATTTTTATGCGTTCCAAGTCCTTTTCTTTCCAATAAATACCTGCTACTTGGCTGCCATCTATATCATCCTTTGGAGTAGGGATATTGAAAAGTGCAGCCAATAATTTTATTGAAGTATAATTTTTATAATCTCCAAAACGCCATAGCTCCATGGTGTCTAAATGATTAATTTCCCAAGGTTTCTTTCCTGCAATATCCAATAACTTAGGGAGTTTTAGCCCGTTTATAAGCGTTCGTCTTGCAATAAAAGGAAAGTCAAATTCCTTTCCGTTATGAGCGCAAAGTTGATGTTGTTTTTTGTTGAATTGTGTATTTAGCAGTTCGTTAAAATCAGTTAAAATCTGTTTTTCATCATTTCCATAAAAGGATTTTAATCTAAAATGATTTTCTCCTTTTTCAGTAAATAAATAGCCAACAGAAATGCAAATAATTTTAGCAAATTCAGCCATAACTCCAGCCTTTAGTTTGTAAAATTCACTAGGAGTGTATTCCTCCTTTCTTTGCCAAATTGTTTTTTCAGCCCATAGCGTTTGGAAAGTAGTACCTAAATCTTCAAAACTTTCTTTTACCGGAACAGTTTCAATATCCAGAAACAAGATGTTTTTTGTTTTTATTTGCTCTAACATTTAAGGGTACATTTCAAGTGCTGCATCAATAAATTGGTAAAAATCATCATGGTGTCCATCTTCTAAAATAGCTCCAAATTTTCTTCCCAGCCTTACCACAATCATATCTTTTTCAGGGATACAAATCACATACTGCCCCCATAGCCCTCTTGCGTAATAGATGTGCATTTCTTTATAGTTAGTCATCCAAAACTGATAGCCATAATTTGTGTTTTCATTTCCTTTTTCATCTAGCAAATCAGCAATTGAAGTAGCCGATTCCACATAGGAACTGTCAATTAACTGCTTTCCATTCCAGTTTCCGTGATTCATGTAAAGTTTTCCTAAACGAGCAAAATCTCTCGCATTAGAATTGATACAACAAAAACCTTTTTCATCTCCACCCTCTGTATTTGTATTCCAAAGTGCAGGGTGTTTTGCTCCCATAGGTTGCCACAATTTTTCTGAGGCATATTCGCTTATTGTTTTCCCTGTGGCTTCTTCTACAACAAAAGTTAATAATTGAGTACATGAACTATGGTATTTGAATACTTTTCCTGGGGTTTCTATAACTTTTAGGCTGCTCACCAACTCCCTTAAATTACTCCCATAATAAGCCTCTGCAGTTTGCCCTATTGGATTGTAATAATCTTCAGTCCAATTAAGACCGGAACTCATAGTAAGTAAGTCTTTTATGGTTAACTCTGAATTTCTTCCCTCACAAAAATCAGGTAAAAAATCACATACTTGCTGCTCAATACTTTTGATTTTTCCTTCTTTAATGGCTACACCTATTAATGTTGCAACCCAACTTTTTGACATAGAAAAAGAGTTAGACATAGAATCAGCAGAATAGCCATACCAATATTGCTCGTATTGAATGCTATCATTTATAATTACCATAAAAGCCACTGTTTCTAGTTTGTCATTTATGGGTTTAATAAAGTCAGGTAGTTTAGCTTTGTTGTAATCATTTGCTATTGCCCACTTTTGATGATTTCCATCTTTAATTGTATTGGCAGTAAAATGAATATAGTCATCAATATAAGATGAAGAATATCCTTTTAAATAAGTAATTGAAATTGCTTTGTACATCCAGCTTTTCCCACTTATAACAATAAGCAAGTTAAGGGCTACAAAAATAATGATTAGGTATTTTAGGAGTTTTTTCATTTATATAATTTCCATTTCAAATAAATCTACTAAATGGGATTTTACTTTATTTTTTACTTCTTCAAAATCTAATTCTCTACCTAATTCCTGCTGTAAAGAAGTAACTTTTTTATCAACTATTCCACAGGGGATAATATTGCCAAAATAGGATAAATCAGCATTTACATTAAACGCAAAACCATGCATAGTAACCCAACGGCTACTTTTAACGCCAAGTGCACATATTTTTCTTGCTTTTGGAGTACCAACATCAAACCAAACTCCTGTTTCTCCAGGAGATCGTTCAGCTTCTAAGTTATATTCTTTCAAAGTAAGGATTACAGCTTCTTCCAAAAAGCGCAAGTACTTATGGATATCTGTAAAAAAATTATCTAAATCAAAAATAGGATAGCCTACAATTTGCCCAGGCCCATGATAGGTAATATCTCCTCCTCTATTTATTTTATGAAAAGTTGCTCCTCTACTTTTAAGGTAATCTTCATTTACTAAAAGGTTTTTTTCATCACCACTTTTCCCAAGCGTATAAACATGAGGATGCTCACAAAAAATAAGATGATTTTTGGTAGCAACTGTTTTGTTTTCCTTTCGGTTGCTTGATTTTACAGCAAGTATTTCTGCAAAAAGTTCTTCTTGATAGTCCCAACACTCTTTGTAATCAATCAGCCCTAAATCTTTAAATGATACTTTTTTGTTCATTATATTTTACCTAATTCTCCTTTCAAAAAGTTGATTACATCTATCTCAATCGCATCTACATTATTCATTTCGGATAAATACCAACTTACCCAATCCCCAAGGTTAATATGGTAAAGCGAATTTTCAATTAAAGAATCTCCTTTGCTCCAAATTTCAGTAATATTTGAAGTGAATTTTGCAATTACTTTTTTGTTAATATCCATTCTTATTTGGTTTCGGTCATAATCACATTTATTTCGGAAATAAACAACTGCCAAACCATCAACATTGGTACGCCAGCCTAATAATTCATTGTGATTCATTTCAGGAACAACATGGTGCCAACATAACATTTTACTATTTTCATTTATTTGTTGACGAAAACGAACAGCTACTCCTTCAAAGCCATTTGCCACATAAATTACTGGCGTTTGCTTGTACATTTTTTTAGCCAAACCCATTGCCTGTTTTTGAATGTCAGCTTTTTCTGTATCTAGCAATGCAATTGCTTTTTCAAAGTCTGATTTAAAAGAAGCATCAATAATTCCGTAATGGTTCAACATGAAAAATAACTCAGTAAACGCATAGCCAAACATAGCTCTTGGTGGTTGGTTTCCTGGAATAATTATTTTGTTGTATTTATTTTCTTCAGCAATAGTTTTTAATTTTCCGCCTGAAGTAATTACTGCAATTTCCGCTCCTCTTGCTTGGCATTTTTCCAAAGCATAAAGCGTTTCTTCCGTATTTCCAGAATAGGAATTTGCAATAACAAGTGTGTGCTCATTTACAAAATTAGGAATGCTGTAATCTTTTGTTGCAGCAATTGGAATGCTCACTTTTGGCGAAATAATATCACTTACAATTGTCCCTCCAATTCCTGAACCGCCTAAACCACAAATCAAAACATTTCTGATTTCTTTGCTGTAAGGCGTTAAACTTGTATTGTTTGCAATCTCAATTGCTTCTGATAAATGATTGGTAAAATCATTGATATAATCGTTCATTTTCATCTTAAATAGCTTTTGTTAAAAGAAGCCGAAATTACGAAATAATAGGATAAAAGAATTCCTATCTTTGCAAAAAATTTAACAGATGACAAGAGTACTTTCCGAGCAAGAATTAGTGAGAAGAGAATCCTTACAAAAATTAAGAGATTTAGGAGTGGATCCTTATCCAGCTGACCTATTTGATGTAAACATAACATCCAAACAGATTAAGGAAAAGTACAAGGAGGGAGAGGAGTTAAATGTAGTGCTTGCAGGAAGATTGATGAGCAGAAGAATTATGGGTAAAGCTTCTTTTGCAGAGTTGCAAGATGCAGATGGAAAAATTCAGATTTATGTAAATAGAGACGAGATTTGTGAAGGGGAAGATAAAACTATGTACAATACAGTTTTTAAAAAACTGTTGGATATTGGTGATATTATTGGTGTTAAAGGAACTGTTTTTACTACTAAAGTTGGAGAAACATCAGTAAAAGTAAAAGAGTTAAAAGTACTTACAAAATCCTTACGCCCATTGCCTTTGCCAAAGGTGGATGCTGACGGAACTATACATGATGCTTTTACTGATCCTGAAAAAAGATACAGACAAAGGTATGTGGATTTAGTAGTAAATCTTGAAGTAAAGGATGCTTTTATTAAGCGTACAAAATTAACAAACTCTATGCGTGAGTTTTTGAATAAGAAAGAATATCTGGAGGTTGAAACTCCAATTTTACAACCACTTTATGGTGGTGCTGCTGCTCGTCCGTTTAAAACTCACCACAATACTTTGGACATGGAATTGTACCTTAGGATTGCAAATGAGCTATACTTAAAGAGATTAGTTGTTGGTGGTTTTGATGGAGTATATGAGTTTTCAAAAGATTTTAGAAATGAAGGGATGAGTCGTTTTCATAATCCTGAATTTACACAAATGGAATTGTATGTTGCCTATAAGGATTATGCTTGGATGATGGATTTAGTGGAAGAAATGGTTGAGAAAATTGCCATGGATTTACACAGAAAAACTGAAGTTCAGGTAGGTGATAATTTAATCAATTTCCAAAGGCCTTGGAAGCGTTATACCATGTATGAGGCAATTGAGCATTTTACAGGAATTGATATCTCAAAAATGGATGAGGCTACTATGGCTGAAACTGCTAAAAAATTAGGAGTTGAGGTGGATAAAAGCATGGGAAGAGGAAAATTAATTGATGAGATTTTTGGAGAAAAATGTGAAGGACAATTGATACAACCTACTTTCATTACGGACTATCCTGTTGAGATGTCACCATTGGCAAAAAAACACAGAGAGCATGAAGGATTAGTTGAGCGTTTTGAAGCAATTTGTAACGGAAAAGAAATCTGTAATGCCTTTTCAGAATTGAACGATCCTATTGACCAAAGAGCGCGATTTGAAGAGCAATTGGAATTAGGAAAAAGAGGTGATGATGAGGCAATGTTATTGGATGAAGATTTCCTAAGAGCAATTGAATACGGAATGCCTCCAACTGCAGGTTTAGGTATTGGAATTGATAGGTTGAGCATGATTATGACCAACTCTAATTCTATTCAAGATGTATTGTTTTTCCCTCAAATGAAAGCAGAAAAAGGAGGGGCTGAGGAGTAATCTACCTTGCTAAAAGTTTTTTAGAAACTTTATATGTTGCAGCATATAAAAGGCCTGCTTGGCGTGTTTTAAGTGTCAAAAACTCTTTTTTGTACCATTTTGGGTCAGTTGCTTTCTTTTTATGATTTTCGTGTGATGATGCTTCATGAGTTTCATCTTTTGCCCAAGGCTTGATGGTATAAATGCTCAATCCAAAATGTTCAGCTCGGTCTAAAACAATACCAAAATCGTTTTCAGAAAAATATTGAATCCCTTCTTCAGCAAATCCATTATTTAGGTTATTTAAATCTGTAAAAATATTTTTTTCTAAAAATTTTGATTGTTCCATGTTTGTTTTTTGATGATGGTTTGGGTGTAAAATAAGTTGTGCAAAAGTAGACTAAATTTCTCACAACTGCTATCTGAAAAGGTGAGGGGTGGAAAACAATTTTATTTATTAAAATATTCCCAAAGCGAGTTCAGTCCAAAAAAGGAAAAGAAATGCTAGAATTGCCAGACATATTGAAGCCCTAAATTGGGTATTTTTCACTTTTTGAAGTGCAAAATTGCAAGCCAAACCTGTGCTAAATAGTAGAAAGGCGGCAACAATAAAATCCAAAATATCCCAATTTACTTCATTGGTGAATTGCATTGCTATTAAAGGGATGAGTAAAAGGAATATGACTACTGAAATTATGAGTATGAGGTTTTTATCTTTCAAATTGTTTAAGAGTATTTTATTCTCGTTACAGATTAAGGGTGCTTTGGTCTCAACCTTGCGGTTAATGGCTCACCGTGTAAACTTAGTTTTCGTGCTTTTGTTTTTGGTAAATATAGTTTTTATATTTTAAACAAAAAGGAATGAAAATTAGTTTCAAAAAAAGATGCTGTAGGATATTAAGCTTTAGACGGTTGTTAGGCGTATCACTTTAAAAAGTGAAGCTGCGGCTTGTTTTTCTTTTTTTTGAATGTTGAGCCATTAGGCGTAAAATAGATTGTGGTAGCTTTGAAAAAGCGTAGCAATCGTAGGTGCAGCCTTTTACGCCTAACAAATATTTATTTGAAGGACAAAAAGGAGGGAAATATACAGCAACCAGTATTCGGCAGATATTTAATAGGGTAGTTAAAAAAGTAGGGATTAAGAAAAATGCTACTCCTCATACCTTACGCCATAGTTATGCTACTCATTTGTTAGAAGATGGGGTTGATGTTAGAATTATTCAGAAATTATTAGGACATCATAGTTTAAATACTACTATGATTTATACACATATAGCGACACCAACTTTATTAAAAGTGAAAAGTCCTTTTGATAGCCTTTAAGATTTCAAAACCTTCTCTGCCTTACTTTTCCCAATCAACTTAATTAATTCTTCTTTTTTAGCCTCCATTACTTTTTTTACTGAGCCAAAGTGTTTAATAAGGAGCTCAACAGTTTTTGGTCCTATACCATCAATACTATCTAAAGAAGTGCCTAGGCTGCTTTTGTTTCTTTGTTTACGATGATGTGTTATTCCAAAACGATGCGCTTCATCTCTTAGTTGTTGTATTATTTTTAAACTTTCTGATCGTTTATCCAAATATAAGGGGACACTATCTCCAGGGAAATAAATTTCTTCCAAGCGTTTTGCAATACCAATAATGGCTATTTTCCCTCTCAATTTTAATTTATCCAAACTCTTTACTGCCGAACTTAATTGTCCTTTCCCGCCATCTATAACAATCAGTTCTGGTAATGGTTCTTCTTCTTCCAAAAGGCGTTTGTACCTCCTGTAAACTACCTCTTCCATACTTGCAAAATCATCAGGACCAACAACTGTTTTGATATTAAAATGGCGATATTCTTTTTTGCTTGGTCTTGCATTTTTGAATACTACACATGCTGCTACAGGATTTGTTCCTTGTATATTGGAATTATCAAAACACTCAATATGTCTTGGGCGATCAATCAGATTTAAATCCTTTTGCATTTGTTCCAAAATACGCTTGTTATCTTGCTTTTCAATATTATTGATTTTGCGTTTTTTCTTATCCAACTGCATATATTTTGCATTCCTTAAACTGAGGTCAATTAGTTTTTTCTTATCTCCAATTTTAGGAATGGTAATGCTCAAATCCTCCCAAACATTTTCTAAAGAATGCGAACAATAAATTGTTTTGGAAGTACTCTTAAATCTTTGCCTAAGTTCAATAATTGCTAATTGCAATAACTCTTGTTCAGTTTCATTCAGTTTTTTATTCAGTTCCAAAGTATGTGCCTGAATTATAGCACCAGAATTTATCTTAAGATAATTCACAAAAGCATTTTCTTCATCCGAAAGAATGGTAAACACATCAACATCATTAATTTTAGGATTTACAATAGTTGACTTTGCTTGATAATTATTTAAAAGGTCAATTTTCTCTTTTATGGATTGTGCTTTTTCAAACTCCATTTCATTTGAAAATTGAAGCATAGCCGTTTTTAAATGCTGTGTTACAGACTTTATATCTCCTTTAATAATTTGTTTTATATGTTCAATGTTCAATTCGTAATCAGCAGGTTTTTGCTTGTCCTCACAAGGTCCTAAACAGTTCCCAATATGATATTCCAAACACACCTTAAATTTTTTTGCTTTGATGTTTTTATCCGTTAAGCTAAGGGTACAATTTCGCAAAGGATAGAGTTGTTGAAAGAAATCCAAAAGCGTTTTTACAAGGCGTACTGAAGTATAAGGTCCAAAATATTCTGAGCCATCTTTTATCACATTTCTAGTTTGAAAAATCCTTGGGAAAGGTTCGTTTTTAATACAAATCCAAGGGTAAGTTTTCCCATCCTTTAAGGCAACATTATATTTTGGTTGATGTTTTTTTATCAGATTGTTCTCTAATAAAAGAGCATCAATCTCAGTAGGAACAACTACATATTGTATGTCGTGAATCTTACTGACAAGTACTTTTGTTTTTCCGTGTTCTTGTTTTTTATTGAAATAGGAACTTACTCTTTTCTTTAAATTCTTAGCCTTTCCAACATATAATAATGTTTCATTTTTATCATAGTATCGATATACTCCAGCCTTTTCAGGGATAAGTTTTAGTAAGTTTTTTATGTGTTCAGTTGCCGGCATTATCTGCTAAGTACTATTGCATTTTTAAATTTTTCAACTTCTCCATTTTCTGAAAATACTTCTACCAAAATAATATAGATTCCTGTGTTTAGTTTCAAGCCATTTTCTGATGTCCCGTCCCAAATCACATTTCCTGTATTGCCAATCATTTTATTATTTAATAGCTTATTTACTTGCCTTCCTTCACTATCAAAAACTGCAATTGTTGCCATTAAATTTGGTTTGCTAAAGTTCCAATTGATATTGCAAATATCTTTATTTCCATCATTATTTGGTGTAAATGATTTTGGCTCAACATTTATTTGCCCAATACTCTGGTTGATATATTGTTGGGAGTTTTTGTAGGTTGGTGTTCCAAAGCCAACCGTGCTGGCTGCTGAGTGCCAATTGCTACTATTTTGTGTTTTTTCATTTTTATTTAGTCGTTCTAAACTTACTCCATCTGTAGTTGATAGAAGTGAAAAGTGCATGTCTCCATGGTAAGCAAAAGCATCAATAATTTGGTTTAAGGATTGATGTACAATGCAAATTGTTCCATCTTCATTGGATAGTGTTGGGAAGCTCTCCATTTCAATAAATTGATAAGGATTTTCTGTTCGGTATTGTGCTTTTACTTTTGCAGTATCACTTGTTAAAACTAAATATGTATGAGGAGCAAAAAGTTGAATTTCTTCAGTTATTATATGGATGTTTTCTGGACTTAAAATTCCTCCAAACTCAAAAAAGTTGGCTATTCTTAATTTTGATAAATCCAAAAATGAGTTGGAATTATTGTAGATTTCAACATAATCAATCCCATTTTCTTTAGGGTTAAAAAGCACTTCATTAATTATAATTTTCTTTTCCAAAGTGGAATCAGAAATTCCAAAACCAATACTATTACTAAGTAAATTTCCTGAGCAATCAATTAACCCATTTGCTGATGCAGTATAAGTAATATTTTCTAAAAAGTTAAAATTAAAAGTCAAGTTCACAGCATTAAAAAATGGAGCTAAAGGCGTGCTTTTTATTGCGGCAATTCCATTGACTTCAAACATTGAGCTATCAGAAAGTAATAGAGAATCTAAGCTTTTGTTCCAATGAATTTTAACTTTATTACTATCAATAATATATGCTTTTGTGATTCTAAAATCTTCAATATAAATTGTCTCGCCAATAACTGAATTTTGTGCGCCTGGCGTACCACCAATATTAGCAATTGATGCTCTCCAATTGTTTTTTCCTTCACAAAATAAGTTAGGATTTACCTGTTCAATACTCCACCCACCCTCATTTTTATTATCGTCCTTATACCACTTGTTTGTATAGGAAATTGCATTTATAGTTTTTCCATTGTTGTCTTTTAAGATTATATCTGAACCACTATTACTTAAAGAAGAGGAAGAAAAACCAATTTTAGAAATTGGGCTTGAGAAGGAATCTAAAGCAGTCTCTTTTATCAAAATCACAAAACTATCAGCTTCAATTATTGCAGTAGGAAAAACTTTTTCTGAACTACCTATAGTGATTGTCCATTCGCTTAAATCAATTTGTTTGTTTGTAGTATTGTAAAGTTCAATATACTCTACTTCTGGTAGGCCAATGGATGGGCTAGGGTCAACAAATATTTCATTAATTAGCACTTGATTTTGATTGATTTGTTGAGGAGTACTTGTGTCAGCAATTCCGCTAACATTAAAATTATCAAACCAAAATTTATCGGCCCGGGTACTTGTATATTTACAAATAACACCAAAATAATTTGAGGATGTAATGCTATTATCAAAAGCTATTCCTTCTAAAAAATATACTCCAGATGTATCTGTGAATAGCTCCCAATTCCCTAAATTATCTCGGTTAACTTTTATTCTTAAATTAGGATTTGATGCTGCAATTCCAATTCCGCCATCAATTATTTTTGCGTTGGTATTTCCAATTTGGGTATAAAGACTAATATTATCAACAGTTCCACTTTCCCCTCCAATTTTCACATAAACACCATTTAGATTTGTTGTTAAATCTTGCTCATCAGAGATTAAATAAACTTTTGCATAATTTGAGCTTGATGGGTCAAAATTTAATCTGACATTAAACTCCCAACTTCCATTGAGTATTGCATTACTTTGAGTAGCAATATAAGAAGTATTAGTTGTACTATCATTTAGGTGTAAGCTAAAATTACTATCCACCTCAAAATTACCAATATCTCCTATCCAAGTTGGATTATTTGTAAAATTTCCATCTGAAAAATCATCAGAAAATTGTGCAAAACTAGCTGAAGGCAGCCAAAATAAGATAAAAATAAAAAAGTACTTCTTCATAGAGGGTAAATGTAGTACTTTTGGAGAGTAAAAAAAAGAAAATGAGATTAGCAATTGTTGGCGTTACAGGCATGGTGGGCAGAGAGATGCTGAAAGTATTAGAAGAAAGAAATTTCCCTTTTACTGAACTTTTACCTGTTGCATCTAAAAAATCTTGCGGAACAATTATTTCCTGTTTGGGAAAAGAGTTTGAAGTTATTTCTTTAGATGACTTATTGGAAAAAAAGGTTGATGTTGCCTTATTTTCAGCTGGAGGTGAAATTGCTAAAATTTGGGCACCAAAATTAGCAGCAAAAGGATGTAAGGTGATTGATAATTCGTCTTATTGGAGAATGCATGAAAATCATAAATTAATTGTTCCAGAAATAAATGGCAATGCCCTTACAAAGGAAGATATGATTATCGCAAACCCCAATTGTTCCACCATACAATTGGTGATGGCTCTTGCTCCACTTCATAAAAAGTATGGCGTAAAAAGAGCAGTAGTTTCTACTTATCAATCCATTAGCGGTACAGGAATTAAGGCAGTAGAGCAGTTGGAAAATGAAGAGCTTTCACTAGTGGGTGAGAAGGTTTATCCTCATCCTATTTATAAAAACACTTTGCCTCATTGTGATGTGTTTTTAGAGAATGATTACACTAAAGAGGAGATGAAGATTACAAATGAAACTAAAAAAATTTTAGATAATTCAATTGCTATTTCGGCAACTGCTGTTCGTGTTCCTGTTGATGGTGGGCATTCTGAAAGTGTAAATGTTACCTTTGAAAATGACTTTGAAATTAAGGAATTAAAATCTGCTTTGGCAAGTATGGAAGGTGTTTTAGTGCTTGATGACCCTGCAAATAATGAATATCCAATGCCAATAAATGCTCAAGGAAAGGATGATGTTTTTGTGGGTAGAATTAGAAGAGATTTTACACAAGAAAAAACATTAAACATGTGGGTAGTTGCTGACAATTTAAGAAAAGGGGCTGCTACAAACACAGTACAAATTGCGGAATATTTGTTAAAAAATAATTTGATTTAAATATGATAATTTCTCATAAATATAAGTTCCTTTTTATTGGATTGCCGTTTTCAGCTTCTTCAGCAATTACAAAGGAGCTCCATGCAAATTATGAAGGCAAACCTTTTTTAAGAAAACACTCTTTGTATCATGAATTTGAAAAAGTAGCAACAAAAGAAGAGCAAAAATACTTTGTATTTGCTGTGCTTAGAAACCCTATGGAAATTGCTGTAACAGTATATGAAAAGATGAAGACGAATGCTAAAGGTAACTTTACAAATCCTGATTTGTTTAAAGAAAATGGAGGGCATATTACGAAAAATCATAGATTAAGATTTAACTACATAAAAACAAATAATGCGAGTTTTCAGGAATATTTTATAAAGTTTCATACAAAGCCTTATGATAATCTTTCCAGCATTACTCTTGATAAATGTGACTTTGTAATTCGATATGAAAACATTTCTGAAGATTATTTGTTGGCGTTAAAAAAAGCAGGGATAGACAATCCAACACCCCTTCCTATTGCAAATAAAACTAAAGGGAAAAAACAAGATATGTCATTATATTATACTGAGGATATTAGGAAGCAAGCGATTTATGTTTTTGGTCCCTTTTTAGCTAAATATAATTATTCTTTCCCAAAGGACTGGGGAAAGGTTAATGTGCCAATCACTAGTTTTATTAAGTTTAAAATTATGGGTGTACTTAGAAGGATAAATGAAAAGTTTATCAAGAAACATTCAGGGAGAAAAAGCATATCAGGAACAATTTATGGCGATATGCAGAGGGATAAAGAGTCTTAGTTAAACTCGTTTCTGTAAAAAAGTAAAATTGTAAATATTCCTACTGATATTCCTGCATCAGCAATATTAAAAACAGGACGAAAGAATATAAAATGGTCGCCACCCCAAATTGGCATCCATTCAGGATAATGACTATTTATTAAAGGGAAATAGAACATGTCAACAACTTTACCATGTAGTATAGAAGAGTATCCACCTGTATCAGGTAAGAATTGAGCTACATTATTGTAACTTTCATTAAAAAGAATTCCATAAAAAGAACTGTCAATTATGTTTCCAATTGCTCCCCCAATAATTAGCCCGATAGCAATCAGAGTTCCGTTAGGAAGTTTGCTCTTAGCTAAGTCTGCTACATACTTAATTCCAATTCCCACAACAATTATTCTAAATAAAGTAAGTAGAGTTTTTCCTGTATGTCCGCCAAACTCCATCCCAAAAGCCATGCCGTTATTTTCAGTAAAGTGAATAATAAACCAGTCAAAAATTTGGAATTCTTGTCCTAATACAAAATGAGTTTTAATCCAAACTTTTGTAATTTGATCAATTAAAACAAGAATAAAAGCAGTAAGAAATATTTTTTTCAAAGTAGCTTATTGAGCGTTTTTAGCTTCAATACTTAAAGTTGCATGAGGTACAAGTTTTAACCTTTCTTTAGCAATTAGTTTACCTGTACTTCTGCAAATTCCATAAGTTTTATTTTCAATACGAATTAAAGCATTGCTAAGGTTTCTAATGAATTTAGCTTGTCTTTCAGCTAGCTTAATATTTTCTTCTTTTGAAAGTGTTGATGATCCTTCTTCAAACTGCTTAAAAGTAGGAGAAGTATCCTCAGTTCCATTGTCAGAATCATTTGAAGTTGCTGCTCTAAGTACATTTAAATCATCTTGTGCGCTTTCAATTTTAGTTAGAATAATTTTTCTAAACTCTTCTAATTCATTTGCTGAATATGCTGTTTTTTCTGCCATAATTTTATTGTTTTTTAACACTTACTTTTGCAGAAATTCCATCTACTAATTCAATATCAGTAGTTTCATTTTCTATTTCATCTACTAACTCTAATTTATCTGCTAAAGTTTCATCACAAATATATGTGAAATTATTTTGAATAGCAGAGTTAAGTTGTTCATTGTTTTCAACTAAGATATTAACCTTGTCAGTTACCTCAAAATCATTGTCTTTTCTTAGGTTTTGTATGCGATTAATAAATTCACGCGCTAAACCTTCCTCCTTCAATTTGTCAGAAAGAGTGATATCTAAAGCAACTGTTACCCCATCATTATTAGCAACAATACAACCAGGAATATCAGCCGAACTAATTTCAACATTTGTTAAGTCAATAGTAATTTCATCATTAATTTGATAAGAGCCATCCTTTTCAATTTGCTTAATATTATCAGCAGTAAATTGAGCTATAGCCCCAGAAATTAATTTCATATGCCTCCCAAACTTTGGCCCAAGAGTTTTAAAGTTAGGTTTTATTTGTTTAGTTAACACATCAGAATCCTCAGTTAAATAAGTTATTTCCTTAACATTAATTTCACTTAATATGATTGAAGAAATTGCTTCAATATCTTCTTGCATTTTAGCGTTTAAAACAGGAATCATTATTTTCTGTAATGGCTGTCTTACTCTAATCATTTCTTTTTTTCTTAATGATAAAGCAAGAGAAGTAATGTTTTGTGCTAATTGCATTTTTCGTTCCAAATCAGCATCTATTCTAGTGCTATCAGATTTTGGAAAATCAGCTAAATGTACAGATGTTACAGATTGTTTATTACTAATGGTATTTAAATCCTGAAATAATCTATCCATAAAGAATGGAGCAATAGGTGCAGATAAAAGTGTAATCTTTTCTAAACACTCGTAAAGTGTTTGGTAAGCAGAAACCTTATCGGTATTATATTCTCCTTTCCAGAAACGCCTCCTGCTTAAACGAACATGCCAGTTACTCAGTTTATCCATCACAAAATCTTGAATAAAACGAGCAACACGAGTTGGTTCATATTCTTCATAAGCCTCTTCAACTTGCTTAATAAGTGTATTTAATTCTGAAAGAATCCACCTGTCAATTTCTGCTCTATTTTCAATAGCAACATCCTTTTCAGAGTAATTAAATCCATCAATATTTGCATATAATGCAAAGAAGGAATAAGTGTTGTAAAGTGTGCCAAAGAATTTTCTTTGCACTTCTTGAATTCCGTTTTCGTCAAACTTTAAATTATCCCAAGGCTGTGCATTAGAAATCATATACCACCTTGTTGCATCAGCACCATATTTATCAATGGTTTTAAAAGGATCGGTAGCATTCCCTAGTCGTTTAGACATTTTATTTCCATTCTTGTCCAGAACTAATCCGTTTGATATTACATTTTTATAAGCAACTGAGTCAAACAACATAGTTGAAATAGCATGTAAAGTAAAAAACCATCCTCTAGTTTGATCTACTCCTTCTGCAATAAAATCAGCAGGATAATTTTGTTCAAAAATTTCTTTATTTTCAAATGGATAATGCAGTTGAGCATATGGCATTGAGCCAGAATCAAACCAAACATCTATCAAGTCAAGCTCTCTTTTCATTGGCTTACCATCTTCAGAAACTAGAATAATATCATCAACATAAGGTCTATGTAAATCAAAAGAATTATAGTTTTCTTCTGACATATCCCCAATAACAAAATCAGCTAAAGGATTAGTTGTCATAACTCCTGCAGCAATTGATTTTTCAATTTCTGATTTTAGCTCTTCTACCGAACCAATGCAAATTTCTGATTCACCATCTTCTGTTCTCCAAATAGGAATAGGAATCCCCCAAAACCTTGAGCGAGATAAATTCCAGTCGACTAAATTTTCTAACCATTTTCCAAACCTTCCTTCACCAGTTGATTTTGGCTTCCAATTAATTGTTTTGTTAAGCTCTAACATTCTATCCTTATAGTCGGTAGTTTTTACAAACCAACTGTCCATTGGGTAGTATAGGATTGGCTTATCAGTTCTCCAGCAATGAGGGTAAGAGTGCTCGTATTTTTCAGCTTTAAAACAAAGGTTATCTTCTTTTAATTTAATTACTATCTGAACATCAGCTGGCAGTTTTGGCTTTTCATCCTCATCAGTATAAAATTCATCTTTTACATACATTCCAGCAAAATCAGTAACTTCATCAACAAATTTACCTTGTTTGTTTACCAATGTTAAACTACCAATTCCATTCTGCTTACAAACCCTATTGTCATCTGCTCCAAAACTTGGTGCTAAATGTACAATTCCAGTTCCATCTTCAGTAGTTACAAAATCTCCTAAAATAATTTTAAAAGCATCACCATCTTCAGGTTGCGCATAAGGTAAGAGTTGTTCGTACCTTAATCCTGATAATTTATCTCCTTTTATTTCAGTGATAATATTAAATGGTAAATTCTTTTTACCAACTACATAATCCTCAAGCTTTAGTTCAGCATTTTCATTGGTAAAGTATTTTTCTGATAAATCTTTTGCTACAATTACGGTTATAGGTTTCCCTGTATATTGGTTTAATGTTTCAACCAAAAGGTAATCAATTTTTTTTCCAACAGCTAGTGCAGTATTGGAGGGTAAAGTCCATGGAGTTGTTGTCCAAGCTAAACAATAAATATCATTATTAGTTTTGCTAAATAAGAATTCAGTTTCGTTATTCTTTACTAATTTGAATTGTGCTATTGCTGAAGTATCCTTCACATCACGATAACAACCAGGTTGATTAAGCTCATGCGTGCTTAGTCCTGTTCCTGCTTTTGGTGAAAAAGGTTGTATAGTATGCCCCTTATAAAGCAAACCTTTTTTATGCATCTTTCCAAGTAACCACCAAACACTTTCAATATATTTATTGTCATAAGTTACATAAGGATTTTGCATATCCACCCAGTAACCCATTTCCTCAGTAATATCTTCCCAGCTACCTTTGTATTTCATTACATTGGTACGGCAAGCTTTATTATAATCTTCAATTGATATTGTTGACCCAATATCTTCTTTTGTAATTCCTAGTTCTTTTTCTACTCCAAGTTCAACAGGAAGCCCGTGAGTATCCCAGCCTGCTTTTCGGTTTACTTGAAAACCTTGTAGCGTTTTATAGCGACAAAATAAATCCTTAATAGTACGCGCTATTACATGGTGAATTCCAGGCATCCCATTTGCTGAAGGAGGTCCTTCATAAAAAGTAAATGTTGGGTTTCCTTTTCTACTTTCAATACTTTGATTAAAAATATCAGATTTTCTCCAATTTTCTAAAACTTCTTTATGCGTTTTAGATAAACTTAATTGTTTGTATTCCTTGAACTTGCTCATGTTTTATGCTAAATATAATGCGTGCAAATATAGTTTTTGCATTTTAGATAAGCAATGCTAATTTGGCTTAAAAAAAGAGTAAAAAGAAGAAGAAAGATTTATTTATCTAATAAGAATAATTTCAGAGGTTTCTTGATGCTTCCAACCTTCAAAATCTTGATAATATATTTCATAAATATATGTTCCTAATGGGAGTTCTTCTTCTGATATTTGGTGTTTTCCATCCCAACCATTATCACAATCTAAATCATGAATGTTATTAGTAGAATATACCAATTCACTAAAGCGGCTATAAATATTAAAAACAAAAGTTTCTTCTCTTACACCATGGTATGCAATGCAAAAATTATCATTTATTCCGTCTAAATCTGGAGTAAATGAGTTTGGAATATAAATCCAATAATCATCAGTAATTTGAATATGCTTAAAAGTAGTATCTACACATCCTTTATCATCTTGTGCAATTAAGCTTATTTGATAAATTGCTATTGAATCATTGTAAGTATGATAAGGGTTATATGTAAAATTCGGTGCAGAATTGTCTCCAAAATCCCATTGCCAGCTAACAATATTACCTTCAGATTTATCAATTAGTTGTGTTGTTGTGTAAAGGATAGTCATGCTATCAGGTTGAGCTTCAAAATTTGCTATAGGAGAAGGGAGAATAGTAACAATAGCTTGTCCTTGAGTGTTTCCAATTTTATTAACATCAGAAAAATAAGTTAAAGCATAGCTTCCCTCTTGTTTAGTTTTAATAATATAAGGGTTTATGGTAGTAGTAATAGATGGTTGAATTATCCCATTAATTGTATAGGTAAATGTAAAAGGAGCTGTAGCATTATTAAAGTAAATTTTTACCTCAGCATCTGTTTTAGCATTACTACAGATAGTATCATTCCCTTGAATAAATGCACTCATCTTAGAAATATTTAAAATAACAGAGTCATTATATTCTCCATAAAAAGAATTATTAGCTAAACTTCCGTTTAGTAATGTATTACTATCTGTTTCCCAAGAGTTAAATACAAATTGAGGGTCAATATTAGGGTTAATTGTATTTAAATCATCAATAAATACAGTTTCAGAGTAAGGAAAGTTTGAAATAATATTCCCATTAATATTAATAGATGTTGTAGTTCCTGTAGGATTTACATCATATACAATAGTCGGCTTTTTATAAAGATATAAAGTTACAGTATCATCATTAGATGCATAAAATGAATCTAGCATATTGGTAGGTAAAGGCATTAATGTAACGCTATCAGAGCCCCAAGTGCTGAATCCATATAAAGGATCAATATTTGGAGATATATTTACTGTATTCCCAATCATATAATTTTTTGGTGAAGGGAAAGTGTTTATTATGGCTCCATCAGCCGTAATGGTTGTTGAAGTTCCTGCAGGGATAACTTGATAAGTTATACTTTTTGTTGGAATAAAATAGGCTTGAACTGTTACATCTCCTTGCAAATCTAAAACTAGAGTGTCTACATTTGGATCAAAAATATAAGTATTTGTAGAGATTACTTCCCAATGATCAAAAGAACCACTCTTCACTTCAAAAGGAAGTGCTACACCTCCAAACCTTTGGTCAGTCCAAGGTGTGTTTCCATTATTAATGATATTCCCATTACTCATTTCAACCTCTCCTATCCCAATGATTTCAACTGTAACATTATATATTCCAGTTATAGATGAATCACAATCTACAAAACCAGAGTTTATACTATCACATCTAGCTAAAATAAAGTTTCTTAAATCTTGAACATTACCTTGCCAATCAGCATATGTTCCTCCTCCCCAAGTTGAAATTTGCCTTGGCATTTCAGGGTCAATAACAGCAATCATACTATCCAATAAATCTACCATATAAGTACAAGATAAAGGCCCGTTTGCTAAATCCTGCCATCTATTGATATAATCATCATGAAAATCATTATTTGTTAGTAGTTTATTCCATATTGGCACATGTCCTTGTCCTCCAGGGTCATTTAATGAGCTAGGGTCACATGGCTCTGCAGTAGGAGAAGTACTAGGTACTCCTGTATAATTAATGTAATGATCGAAAGTGGCATCCATATCCCAAAGAACATAACGCCATTTCTTTTTATCTCCATTAGGATCCATCCCTCTCCACCAAGCTGTATTCCAGTTTAACCAATCAGAAGCAACAACATACATGTTCAATAAAAAGTAATCAATTAAGCTTCCTGTATTATATTGACTTTTAACTAAGTTATAATTAGCTTGATTAGTCATTGAATTAGCCGCTACATAGTTTTTGAAATTATTCCAATCTGTTTGTGCTTGTGGCCCTCCGTATTCTGACCAAGTTCCTCCCCAGGTTTTTAAGTATTGTAAATTATTCTTATCCTGATCGTAATAATAATCAGTAAAATCATGATCATCTGCTTTTTCTCTAAGATCATATACACCCCAGTATTCTCCATCTCGATATACAATACAAGAAGTATAGGATCTTTCATCCATTCTTAAATCCCCTAGTTGAGATAAGTGATGAACATAAGCATCACGAATATGAGCCCCATCTTCAAATGAAAAATTATCATTGGCAGCAGCTTTTAGTATAATTCTTTGAAACTTATCTCTATCTTTAGTCATAAAGAGTTTGTCTTTTAAAGCATAATTATATCCAAACTGGTCTCTCATAATGTAATCAAAACCTCTTTGACCGTAAGCCCAAGAGTCGTTTCCATGCTTATTGTATTCGCCAGTTCCTTTATCGAGTAATATTCCATTTTCATCAAACCATTCTATAGTACCATGAGGTTCTAAGTTTCCTTGTCCCCAAGTAGCTGAATTCCCTAATAAGTTACTAACCTCATCTCCAGAGATTGAAAGAATAGGAATTGTGTGAGTATCATTGATAAAGAAAGTGTGATAATCAATAAAACTAGTAGGGATGTTAGGTGTTGAGCTATAAGCTATTGCTTTAATTACAGATGTTGTAGAAATAGTTATTGCACCCGTATAGAGTGTAGATGTATTGTCAGGTTCATCACCATTTGTAGTGTAATATATTGTGATATTAGGATCAGGAGAAGTTAAGGTTAAGTTAACAGTAGCAGAGTTGTATCCTCCAACTTGTGAAAATACAGGGGTAGTTGCGTACTCTTGCATTGCCCCAATATTACTCGCATTAGGTGTTCCTGAAGTAAATACACTCCAAATTGCTGAGCCGTCTGTTTCTCTTCCTCTTGAATGAGAATTTTGATTTGGAAAAACACGAATAGAGTCCTGAAAAATACCAGCTGCATCAGAAAGCATCAGAACTTCATTGCCTTTTGTTTGTGTTATTTTAAAATTAGAATGAGCATTTCCTCCAACTAATTCATCTCGACCAGAACAATAAATAATAGCGACCCCATTTGCAGGAATTATGAAGGATGAAGGGAATATCCATTTAGTTGGATTATTTGGTTTATCAGTAAGTGCCCATCCATTTATATCAATTGCAGCAGCAGTAGGGTTATAAAGTTCCACCCAATCTTCAAACTCTCCATAATTATCGGTAAAAGTATTGTAATTAGCTGCTGAATATTCATTTATTAAAACCTGACTATTAGCTGAAAATAGTATAAAAAACAGCATAGAAAGGGTAGTTTGTAATCTTTTCATTCCACAAAAATACGGAAAATTTATGATTTTTTAGGAAGTAGGAATCCTATTATCTTATGTATTCAAACTTATAGTCTGCCTAAAAGCTCTTACAGCACATTTTTTCTACTTTTGCTAACTATTTTTAATACAAATTGATGCAAAATAATATAAAGGAAGATTTAGTTCTGTTTAATGAGTTAGTTAATGAATTATTAGCTGATGAATTTAAGAATCCAGTAGCGAATGTAATTCCTACTTCTGAATTAAATAATAAATTTGATTTGACTTTAAAATCAACTCCTGCTATTGCTGAGGATTTTAAAAAAGAATTAAAAAACTTAGTTTTAAACACCCCTAAATCATCTTCAAAATTATTTTTTAATCAACTTTTTGGAGGTAGGCATAGTAAAGCAATTTTAGGTGATTTACTTGCTGTTATGCTTAATAACAGTATGGCTACTTACAAGATAGCAGGCCCACAGGTAGCAGTTGAAAAGGAGATAATAAAAGAGGTTAGCAATATTATAGGTTATCCTAAAGCTTATGGAGGAACTTTTCCTACAGGTGGCTCAATGAGTAATTTCATGTCCCTAGTAATGGCTAGAGATAAAAAAGATAGTGAGATTAGAAATAAAGGTATGCAAGAGAAATTCATTGCATACACATCAAAAAATTCTCATTATTCAATAGCTAAAAATGCTGCCTTTGCTGGAGTAGGAAGAGATAATATTCGCTATATAAAAACTGATGAAAAGGGTAGAATATGTGCAGATGATTTTAAAAACCAAGTAGAGCAAGATATTGCAAATGGATTTACACCATTTTATATTAATGCAACTGCAGGAACTACTGTTTTATGTGCTTTTGATAATGTAGCTAAATTAGCTCCTATCTGTAAAGAACATAAAATATGGTTGCATTTAGATGGTGCTTTTGGAGGTTCAGTTATCTTTAGTAAAAAATACTATCACCTAGTAAATGGGATTGAAAATACCGATTCATTTTGTTTTAATGCTCATAAAACTTTAGGGGCTCCTTTAAGTACTTCAATTTTAGTAGTAAAAGATAATAGAGATTTATATAATTCATTTAATAATGATGCAACTTATTTGTATCAAACGGATGATGAAAATTATAATTTAGGGCAAACCTCATTTGAGTGTGGAAGAAGAAATAACGCACTAAAATTATGGACACTTTGGAAAGCAATAGGTACTAATGGAATTGCTGACATTGTAGATCATGAGTTTCATTTGGCAGATACAGCAAGAAATTATGTGAAGGATAATAAAGATTATACTTTATATAGTTTTGAAGATTCTCTTTCTATTTGCTTTAACTATAAAGATTTTGATCCAGAGGACTTGTGTACTAAACTATATGAAAACAATAAGTTGATGGTAGGTTTTGGTCATTCAAAAGGGAATGCTTTTGTAAGGTTAGTAACTATTAATGGAGAAAACTCAACTGAAGAGATTCAAAATTTCTTTAAGATATTAGAGGAGTTTGCTCTTGAGAATTCTGATTTGATAAAAAGGATATAATTTATATCTTTACATCATGCAAAATGACTTTATAATTGTATTAGCCTGGCCAGAAGGAATGGTAACTGCAGCTGGTGCCTGGTACGATAGAGTCTTATCTACAAATGGAAAGTATAGAGTGGGGCATTCAGCATTGGTGTTGGTAAACTCAGCAACTCAGCAATTACATTATATGGATTTTGGTAGGTATCATACTCCATTTGGTTTTGGTAGAGTTAGAGATATGGAAACTGACCCAGATGTAAGATTAAAAACTACTGCTAATATTGATAAGGGAAGTATTAGCAATATTGAAGAAATCCTGTTGGAAATATCTGCTTTACAATCCACACACGGAGAAGGGAAGTTATTTGCTTCAGTACTGAATAATATTTGTTTTGAAAAAGGATATAAATATGCTAAGTCAATTCAAGATAAAGGGGCAGTAGCTTATGGTCCTTTAGTGTGGGGGGGTACAAATTGCTCTCGATTTGTATCGAGTATTATGCGTGCATCTAATCCAAGTTTATGTACTGAATTAAGGTTAAAATATCCATTTTGCTTATCGCCATCTCCTAAGCGAAATGTAAGTATTGCAAATTCTACTTATTATGTTGTTGGAGGTGGGAATTGTAAGCAGATAAATAAAAGCTTTATAAAATCATATTTTACAAGTATTGAAAGACTATGAGTATAGAAAAACCACAAATACCAAAAAATGTACCTGAAAACGCACAATGGCTTACAGGGGTTGGGGCAGGGTCATGGTTTTCACTTATAATGGAAAATAATGCGTATAGAATTCAAAGATTCTCTCCTGAAGGTGAAGTGGAGTGTTCAAGACTTTTTACAACAGAAGGTGATTTTGATATGAATAAGAAATATCAATTCACCTATATTTCCCACTGCAAAGAATGTACAATTATACAAAACGAAATAACCTATAAATTTTATACCAATGAATATTAAAGTATATGGTGCTGATTGGTGCCCTGATTGCGTAAACGCAAAGAATTTTCTAAACTCAAAAGGAGTTGAATTTGAGTATATTGTAATTACTGATGATGAGGAAGCAATTGCGTTAGTTGAGAAGATAAATAATGGTAAAAGAATAATACCAACATTAGTGGTAGACGGTACAACTTATACAAACCCAGGTATTGCAGGGTTAATGAAGATTATCGAATAATAAATGTAATTTTGCAATTCTTAAAACCAACCCAATGAGTGATTCAATAAAGCACGAATGTGGAGTAGCAATGCTCCGACTACTTAAACCTTTAGATTTTTATCAAAAGAAATACGGAACCTCTTTTTATGGTTTAAACAAAATGTATTTGCTGATGGAAAAACAGCATAATAGAGGACAAGATGGTGTTGGTTTGGCAAATGTAAAATTAGATGTTGCTCCAGGTAAAAGATACATCAGTAGAAAAAGATCGGTAGCTACAAATCCTATACAGGATGTATTTAAGCAAGTAAACAAAAGGTTTATTGAATTAGAAAATAATGATCCTGAAAAATTAAAGGACCCTGAGTGGATGAAGCAAAATATGCCATTTACAGGAGAATTGTTTTTAGGACATTTGCGTTACGGAACATTTGGAGGAAATACAATTGAACAATGTCATCCTTTTTTACGCCAAAGTAACTGGAAAACTAGAAATGTAGTATTGGCTGGTAATTTCAATATGACGAATGTTGATGAATTATTTAATCAGTTAGTGGATTTAGGGCAACACCCAAAACAGAAAGCTGATACAGTAACGATACTTGAAAAGATTGGTCATTTTTTAGATGAAGCAAATGATGAAATTTACTACAAGTACAAGGATAAGTTTAGCAAGAAAGAAATAACGGCTAAAATTGAAGAAGAATTAGACCTACAGGATATTTTAACTCAATCAGCAAAATATTGGGATGGTGGTTATGTAATGTGTGGGTTAATGGGGCATGGTGATGCATTTGCACTTAGAGATCCTAACGGAATAAGACCTGCATACTTCTATAAAGATGATGAGGTTGTTGTTGTGGCGTCAGAAAAGCCAGTAATACAAACAGCACTAAATGTAAATGGTGAAGATATTCATGAAATAAAAAGAGGGCACGCACTTATCATTAAAAAAGATGGTACTGTTGAGGAAAGACAAGTGAGAGAGCCTTTAGAAAGAAAATCATGTTCATTTGAAAGAATATACTTTAGTAGAGGGAATGATGCTGGTATATATAATGAGCGATTAGAACTTGGAAAAAGAATTTTCCCTAAGGTATTAGAGACTATTGATAATGATGTGAAAAATACTGTGTTTTCATATATACCAAATACTGCTGAGGTGTCTTATTTTGGTTTGCTAAAAGGTTGTGATGCTTACTTAAATGAAGTAAAAACACAAAAGATTCAGGCTTTAGGTGATAATCCTTGTCATGATGAAATTGCAAAAATAATGGAGATATCTCCAAGAGCTGAGAAGATTGCAATTAAGGATGCAAAATTAAGAACCTTTATCACTTCAGATGATAGTAGAGATGACTTGGTAGCCCATGTTTATGATGTTACTTATGGTACTGTAAAACCTACTGACAACCTAGTAATGATTGACGATAGTATTGTAAGAGGTACTACTTTAAAACAATCCATTATTAGAATATTAGACCGATTAAATCCTAAAAAAATAGTTGTTGTTTCATCAGCACCACAAATTAGATATCCTGATTGTTATGGTATTGATATGGCTAAAATGGGAGATTTTATTGCCTTTAATGCTGCAGTAGAATTATTGAAAGATACTAAACAAGAACACATACTTACTGATGCTTATGATAGATGTAAAGCTCAAGCTCATTTACCAAAAGAAGAAATGGTAAATTATGTGCAAGAGATTTATAAGCCATTTACTGCAGATGAAATTTCAGTTAAGATTAGTGAACTACTAACTCCTAAAGGTACAAATGCTGAGGTGGAAATTATCTACCAATCCATTTCGGATTTACATGCATCTTGCCCTGATTACCAAGGAGATTGGTACTTTACAGGAAACTACCCAACTCCAGGAGGAGTAAAGGTGGTAAACAAAGCTTTCATGAATTACATGGAAGGGAATAACGAAAGGGCATATTAACTGCACCCCAATTTTTTAATAAGATAACACCTTAGTTTGTTGTCAGATATACTTATCTTGTTAATAGTCATACTTAGTTTATTAAGATAAATACTTACCTGCTTAATACATACACTTAGTTTATTAAATAATATACTTAGGTATATAAAATGCATACTTAATTATATAAGACAAATACTTATGTTATTAAATGATATACTTACTTCAATAAGACATATGCTTATTATAAAAAAGGATTATATTTGTAACTAATTAAAAATGAGCTATGAAACCAATAGATTATAACGGAGACCTAGGGAAGTTAATATATTCTTTAAGGTGGGAACACAGAATGACCATGCTAGATGTAACGCAAAAGAGTGGTATAATGCAAGAGCAACTAAGCCCAATAGAAAATGGGAAAGGAAACCCTACATTAAGGACTTTAGCAAAAATTGCTGGTGCTTTTGACCTTAAGCTTTCAGAGTTTTTTGAAAAGTTAGAAAATAACGAAATACTAGCGGTAAAGAAAAAAGCTAAAGCAAGAAACTATAGGAGTTATTATTAATCAATAACAATTCGTTTCTCAACCGTACCATCATCATAAATATAAAATAGGGTAGTGTTGGAATTGGCTTTTGTTTCCTTTCCTAAAATGTCAACTGTTTTAATTAGTGTTCTTGGATTTTGAATTTCATCAATTGAAGTGGAAGATTCATCTTGAATACACCTTACACAATTACCATCTGCTCTATCGCGATCGGCCATTAGTGAAGTGGTTAAGCTAATCCCAAACAACCTTGATTGCGTACCGTTTAGCGAACTGGTTCTGTACCCTACAAAAGTACCCACATTCCCAATTGCACCTGACATCCTGCTCCTTGCGCCACCTATCGTTAGTTTTAATGGAGAAGCAAAAGCACCTGCCGCATCATTACTAGTCCAGCTTAATCTTTCTGATTCACATTCTGCTTCAGTAGGTAGCCTAAACCCTAAAGGGCAAGGATTGTTTATTCCGTTTACACCTTGCCACAAATTATCATCCGATACAGTTAACCAGTCATAACTACCTAATATAAAATCAGAATGATTAGGAGAATTAATAGCAGAAAGTACTGATGTTGTGGAAGAAGTTCTGATTTGATGTCCATCAGTGTTTCTACCCCACTGATATAAATCACCATAAGCATTTGCATCATCAAATGCTGTAGCCACTTGTGTTGCACCAAGATTCCTATCCATCCAAGTTCTTTCCGTAATTGGATTATATACAGTATTTACTTGAGCAAATAGTGTGGAGGTTGTTATCGTCAGTATTATAAATGATATTTTCTTCATTGTATTATCTGTTTAAAATATGTTTTTTAACTACCGAACCATCATCATAAATGTAAAACAAAAACCTGATTATTTTTAGGCATTGTTTCTCTCCCCAAAACATCTGCTATTTTAAGTAGGTTTCTTGTTTGATTAGTTTGGAATTCATCATTAATACTTGTAGCAGACAATTCAGATAAAGGAAAGCGGAATACTCCTTTAATATGTGTGCCTGCTATAATGTAATTATTATTTAGTTCCAAATCAAAAATATTCAAATCCAATAAACCTTGATTTATTTGTGTCCAATTATCCCCATTATCTAATGAGTAAAATACCCCATCAGTAAATGAGCCCGCAACAATCATATTACTGTTACTCGCAAAACCTCTGTATGAACCTGAAGCAATTCCATTAGTCAATAAAGACCAAGTAGTACCATAGTCCAATGACCTATAAACCCCAGTTCCTGTCTGCCCCCCAGCAAAAACAGTATTTCCTTCTGCTTGCATAGCTCTAAAGTTTGTAGAAGTAACCCCTGCACTTACTGCAGTCCAGTTTTGTCCATCATCAATGCTCTTGTAAATTCCGCTACCCTGTGTTCCTACAAATAAAATAGAATCCTGCATGCAACAAATACTTCTGGAATCAATTCCTGACATACCTGCTGCAGTCCAATTATCTCCTTGGTCTGTAGTTTTAAAAACTCCTGACAATGTAGAAAGAAATATTGTTCCATCAGATGAAATTATTCCATGACATAATAATTGCGTTAGTCCATTATTTTTCTGAGTCCAGTTAACTCCATTGTCAGCACTCCTAAAAACACCTTGTGATGTACAGGTGTAGATATAGGTATCATCAGAAGTTATTCCTCTTGTTGGTCCTATTGAATCATTTCCTGAGTTTGAAAATGTGTATGTTGCTGACTCATCAGTGGAACGATAAGTACCTGTTTGTCCACCAAAGAAGTCAAGATTATCAACTACATGTACCGCCTGTACATCTAGGTTTTCCGAACCAATACTTTGTTGCCATTGGGCATTTGCTGTAATGGTTATTCCTAATAAAAGGATAGTCAATTTATTTTTCATTTTATTTAGTTATTATTTATTCTGATTTATATTCTAATATATCTCCAGGCTGGCAATCCAAAACCCTGCAGATTGCTTCAAGGGTTGAAAAACGAATTGCTCTTGCTTTTCCTTTTTTTAATATGGATAGGTTTGCCATTGTTATACCTACTTTTTCTGATAACTCTGTTAAGCTCATCTTGCGTTTGGCAAGCATCACATCTAAATTAATTATAATCATAATTATACCGTTAATTCATTTTCTTCTTTCAGCTTTACGCCTTGCAGAAATACATAAGAAAGTACCCACAGTAATAAAGAGAATAATAATAAGTTAATAGAAGGGTAATTAGTTGAAATATGAATTTTTGCAACAGGATTTGCTGCCGGCTTTACCCACATAAAATTCAATATTGTAGAAGAAATAAGGTTTAAAAACCAAATTGATAAAAGCAAAAAAGATATTACCCTCAGCTTTGTAATTGTTTCTCTTACAAAATACAACCCTTTGTTTATTGCCCTCATAAACTCCTTGGAATAATAGGTTGTAAACATGAAGATAATTAACAATAATAATGTTGAAACTAGAATAACTGCTTTTTCAAGTACTGGCGACTCATGAAAAGCTTGATGTTTTAAAATCAGTTTTCTTTTAAGGGATTGAATTGGGAATTCCTTAGACAGTTTGTTCTTTTTTAGCACAACATCTTTAGTATTAAAAGAATAATCCTTTTCATAAATAGCATCATTTGCCTCCACACTAACGGTTAAAGGAATGTCATTACCAAGAACACCATAAAACAGTACTGAAGACAACACTAAAGAGAAAATAACAGAAAACCAAAATGATAATTTTGTTATTAAATAGAGCAAAGAAATAGTTGTAGACTTTGAATGCATATCCATTGTAAAATGTTTCTGCAAACATATATAAATTTATTGATAAACGATAAATATATATTGATATTTGATAATTAATTCCTTTTAGCAACCAACTTATACCCTAAATAAGCAGCAGGTAAATAGAAGAGTAAATCTATTTTAAACCAATCAGGATGTGTTAATTCTTGTAAATTCATCCATCCTGCATAAGTGAAAATTAAGCCAATTACTAGCCACTGATACTTAAAGGCAGTTGAGTTTTTCCATTTTGAAATTTGAGAGAGTAAGGTAGCTACTACTGCCCCAATAAATGACCCCATAGCATGAGAGATAATTACTAATAGCATAGCGCCTAAAGGTGCAATTGCCATGTATTTGTTAAGCGCTTCAGCATCTTCCATTGTTACTCCTTCAGGTAAAGGGTAGAATACCATACTTAGGTAATGCATAGCCATCATGCCCATCATTCCTAATATTACCCCTATTATAGTTGTAGTTATTGCTCTTAACATATCTTTAATTTTTGGTAAATATAAAAAAAAAGCCCCACCAAATTGGTAGGGCTTCTTTATATATGTGAGAAGGCTTATCTTTTCTCAGTAGTGTACACATTACCGTGCCACCAGAATCTTTGTTCTTTACTTGAACCATATTGTTCAACAGCCATATCAAAAGCTGAACCGAAAGAATGCAAATCGAATACTGGTAATTGAGCTCCTAAGTATTCTTTCATGTCTAATTCCTTAACAATAGTGTTAGGGTCTTCCAAAGCAGTTTCCATAGCTGCAGCAGCTAATTCTTCTTCAGTCATTTTTTCAGCATGCTTAGGTGCCATAGTCATCTCATCAATTAAGTGAGTTGCTCCAGCAAACTTGTCAATAATAAACATTGTGTATCTGATATCAACAGAGATAGTTCTTTGGATTTCTTTTTCAAAAGCGATATCTCCACTCATTGCCTCCCAGTTACCATCAAAAGCAGTACCAACAATTTCTCCCCAAGCATTAATTACTGGAGAACCAGAATTACCACCTGTAATATCATTGTTCGAAATAAAGTTAATTCTTAAGTTACCATCTTTATCGGCATATTGTCCGTAATCACCAATTTCATAAAGTTCCTTTAATCTTGCAGGAACTTGGAATTCTTCATTGGTAGCATCTTCTTTTTGCATGATACCATCAATAGTAGTATAGTATTCATAATGCATAGCATTTCCTGGCTCATAATCCCCTACACTACCATAAGTAGCTCTCATAGTAGAGTTAGCATTTGGATAGTATTTTTTATCAGGATTCATTTCTCTTAATCCTGCAATAAATAATCTGTTTCCTTTTGTTAATTTTTCTCTTACTTCAGCTCTCTTAGGAGAAATTTGCTCAATGTACTGGTTGTAGATTGCCATGATAGTTTTGAATGCAGGATCTTTTTCAATTTTTGAAGTTGAAGGATTTTCTAAGAATGCAAAGAATTTTGCTCTTGAAGAAAATACTGATCTTTTAAATGCATTTTTAGCGTACCAACCAAAGTCTAATTTTTTGAAACCAAACAATTGGTTTTCAATTTTCTTAAATAATGGAGCGTGTTGAGTTTTAGGTACATTGTAGTAGTACATCTCTAACATTGAACCAAATAATTCCTCATCAACAGAAGCATTATAATCCTTATAGAATTCTTTTGCTTCTTTCTTGATAGCTCTAATTGCTACATTTCTTTCTTTTCCTTCAGCAGGTAAAGATGCAATTGCTCTGTTCATTTTGAATGACCAGTACATAATTTCTGATCCCATGAATACAGCTTCATTAAGGTAAGTTCTGTTTAAAGCAATTTTTTTACTTGTATTGTAAGCACTTTCAATTAAGTTTAAGGCTTCACCATACTTAGCAACTCTAGCTTCATCTTCTGATACCCAAGCTCTGAACTCATCTTCTAAAGCAACTTTTTTATCGTAAACTCTCATTGATTTTAATCCTTTTGATTGACCAATAAAGTATTTCCAGTAGTTAGAAGTTTGCGCATATTTTGCAGCATACTGAATTTTCACTTTTTTAGAAGCGTCCATTCCTGCTTTCATAATTGCTAATTTCTCATCACGAATATCAACAGTAGTTGGGTTTGTGATGTCTAAAGCTTGTTGTACACCATAAGAAGTAAGGTATCTGTCAGTACTACCAGGGAAACCGAAAATCATAGTATAATCACCATTATCAACACCATCCAATTGGATAGGTAAGTGATGTTTAGGGTTGTAAGCTATATTTTCTACAGAGTATTCAGCTGGCGTTCCATCAGGAGCACAGTAAATTCTGTAAAGTGCAAAATCACCCGTATGTCTTGGCCACATCCAGTTGTCAGTATCACCACCAAATTTACCAATGGATGATGGTGGAGCACCTACTAAACGAACATCTTTAAATGTTTCGTAAGTCATAATGTAGAAGTCATTTCCTCCAAAGAAAGCTTTTACTCTTGCTGAGTAGTGTGTTCCTTCTATTTTTTCATCAACAATAGTTTTTGAAATTTCTCTGATTTTAGCTGATCTTTCTTTCTCACTCATATCATTATTAAGTTCAGCAGCTACTCTTGCAGTTACATCCTCAATACTAACTAAAAAAGAAGCAGTTAAACCAGCATTAGCCAATTCTTCATCACGGCTCATAGCCCAAAAACCATCTTTTATATAGTCATTACTAACGCTTGAGTGTTCCTGAATAGAACCAAATGCACAGTGGTGATTGGTTAACATTAACCCTTCTGATGAAATCATTTCACCTGTACAGAAACCACCTAATGAAACGATAGCATCCTTAAGTGATGAGTTGTTTACAGAGTATAAATCGTCAGCAGTCATTTGAAGTCCTGCAGCTTGCATGTTACTTTCGTTCATTGCTTTCAATAATTGTGGCAACCACATCCCCTCATCAGCAATTGCTGAGAACGAGAAAAATCCTGCCATTACGATTGATAATATTTTCTTTGTCATTTCTTTATTTTTTGTTTGTTGCAAATGTAATGAAACAGAGGGTTCTACAAAATTTCAGTATGTAAAATTTTAGCGTATTTTTGCAGCAATTATGAGCGATACAAATCTAACAAGGATAAACAAGTTTTTATCAGAAATTGGTTACTGTTCCAGAAGGGCAGCCGACAAATTAATTGAACAAGGTAGGGTAAAAATAAATGGGGAGGTTCCGTTAATGGGAACTAAAATATCGGATGCTGATGAGGTAAGCGTGAACGGAAAGGTGGTGCACAGAGCCAAAAAGAAGAAGATGGTATACATTGCGTTTAATAAACCTGTAGGCATAGTTTGTACAACCGACCAAATGCGAGAAAAAAATAATATCATTGATTATATTAATTATCCTACTCGTATTTTCCCTATCGGAAGGTTGGATAAGCCCTCAGAAGGACTCATTTTTTTAACGAATGATGGCGATATTGTAAACAAGATTTTGCGTGCTCGTAATAATCATGAAAAGGAATATGAAGTAACCGTTAGCAAGCCAATTACCAAAGAATTTATTGAGGCAATGGGGAATGGAGTGCCAATTTTGGATACCGTTACTCGTAAGTGTTTTGTGAAACAAACGGATAAAAAGAAATTCAAAATTATTTTAACACAAGGGCTTAATCGCCAAATTAGAAGGATGTGTGAATATTTAGAATATGATGTAAAGAAGCTGAAAAGAGTAAGAATCATGAATATCAAACTAGATATACCAATTGGGGAGTACCGTGATTTTACTGCTACAGAATTGAACCAAATCAATCAATCAGTAGAACATTCTTCTAAAACTTTTGAGGAAGGGAAGTAGTTAACTAAGTTCCTTTAAAACTACATCCCACAATTTTTTACGAGCAACTAAACAGGCAATAGCAGTTTCTTCTACTTCTTGCCATTTCTGTTCGTCATCCCCACATAGGTTGCTAATCAGTTCTAAAGCTAATGGTCCGTGTTCGCCACCATCTAGTTCAATGTGTCTTTTTAAGTAAAAAACAAACTTGTCTAATTTGTTGTTTGTGTTGTACTGATCCACAATTGCAGTAAACATATCAGGGATTAAATCTTCACGCCCAAAAGTAAATGCAGAAGCAATTTTATGAGCTTTCCCACTTTTAATTACATCAAAAGTAGTGTTTAAAAAGGTGTCAATTCCCTCACTTACAGCAGGAATATTTTCAGCAGTAACTCCTTCTACAAAATTTTCAATAGGAGTGGTATTTGCCTTGCATTGTTTCATGGCATCCAAATACATTTCATAATGTGAGGCAGGATTTCCTGCTTCATCAACATCACTTTCCTCTTCCAAAACAATAGAATTTATTAATCTTCTAATTTTTGTGTCTCCCACAGGTTTCCATGGTGAAGAGGTACAAGTAAGTAAAGATTGTAGGGCTTTTAATAAGGACATAAAGTCCCAAACAGCATATACATGGTGTTCCATTAATACTGCAATATCCTCAACACTATTTAACTTTTTGTACAAAGGATGATTTACAATTTCCTCTTTATAGGATTGTATATTTTTGTTTACTTCTAAAACTTTTGGATTCATTTTTTCTTTTTAAAAACAGGTACTGCCGAGCAAGCTTCTCCGAACATTAAGGAGTTAACTACCGGAAGTAATTTTTTACTAATAGCGATATATAAACTTTCGGAAAGTGGAATGTTTCCACAACCTTTTACAATAACTTTTTTGTCCTTAAACTCACTAGCATCCAATGATTCTATATTGTTTAAAAACATTTTTTGAAATACATTTTCTTTAGATCCAAAATGAATTTCCAAAGCAATATTATTTAAGTAAGAACTGATGAGCATAAATGCCCACATAGGTACAATTGCATCAGAACTACAGTTAATGGCAACTATTTTCTTGCTGTAATTTGTGAAATCAAATTCTTTTAAACTTGCTCTGAACTCTTTTTCTTTTAGGATAAATCCTTGAAACAGGAAATCTTTTACATCTAAAATTGCAATAGCTGAGTTTGGTGCATAATCAGTCAAATCAACAGTAATTAAACTGCTATTTGCAACTCTATTTACAATTTCATCTGCCATTATTATAACATTCCTATTTCTAGTTTTGCTTCTTCACTCATCATTTCTTTTGTCCAAGTAGGCTCAAAAGTGATTTCAACTTTTACTTTATTTACTGCAGGAATTACTTTTACTTTTTCCTCAATTTCAACAGGCAATGTTTCTGCAACTGGGCAATTTGGAGATGTTAAAGTCATAGTGATGTTTACATCACAATCCTCACTTACTTGCACATCATAAATTAGCCCTAAAGCATAAATGTTTACAGGTATTTCTGGGTCATAAATTTCACAGATTACTTCAACAACTTCTTCTCCTATTTTTTGTAATTCTTGTTCTGTTTTCATTGTTGTTAATTGTTATAAGCTAAAGCGTAAATTTTCATTTGTTTTATCATGGATACTAATCCGTTTGCACGAGTAGGAGAAAGTTGTTCTTTTAATCCTATTTCATTTATAAAATCAAGTTTTGCATCAGTTATAGAAGCGGGCGTTTGCCCAGAAAGTACACTAATAAGAATAGCAATAATTCCTTTTGTCATTATCGCATCACTATCAGCAGTATAAATTATTTTTCCATCAATATGTTCTGCATGCAACCAAACTCTACTTTGACATCCTTTTATTAAGTTGTCCTCTGTTTTGTGTTTTTTATCAATTGGAGCGAGTTCTTTTCCTAAATCAATTAGGTATTCGTACTTCTGCATCCAATCGTCAAACATGCCGAAATCTTCAATAATCTCTCCTTGTATATCTTGTATTGTTTCCATTATGATAACATCATTTTTGCCTTATTAATGGCATTTATACAAACATCTATTTCTTCCTTTGTATTGTATACTGCAACAGAAATTCTTGCTGTACCTGGAACATTAAATTTGTTCATTATAGGTTGGGTACAATGGTGTCCTGTTCGGATAGCTACTCCCATTTTATCTACTATCATACCAATGTCATAAGGATGTAATCCTTCAATATTAAAAGAAATAATTCCTGACTTGTGCTTTGCAGTACCGTAAATTTTTACACCTTCAATTTTTAGGATTTCAGCTGTAGCGTATTGCAATAATTCATCTTCATATTTAGCAATGTTTTCTACTCCTAACCCTGTGATAAATTCAATTGCATTTTTAAATGCAATTACTCCCGCAATATTTGGTGTTCCTGCCTCAAATTTATGTGGTAAGCAAGCGTAAGTAGTTTTTTCAAAACTTACTTCCTTTATCATTTCTCCACCCCCTTGATATGGTGGCAATGCGTTTAACATTTTATCTGTTCCGTACAACACACCAACTCCTGTTGGTCCGTACATTTTATGTGCTGAAAAGCAATATAAATCAGCACCAAGTTTTTGCATATCTAATGGAATATGAGATGCTGCTTGCGCTCCATCAATCATCACCTTTGCGCCAACTTTATGTGCATTACTAATAATTTCTTCAATAGGATTTATAGTTCCCAAAGCATTAGAAACATGGGCTACTGAAACTAATTTTGTATTTTCTGAAAGTAGCTTTTTGAAAGTTATCATATCTAAACTTCCATCATCCAAAAGTGGAATAACTTTTAAAGTTGCTCCAGTAAAGTCACAACACATTTGCCAAGGCACAATATTGGAGTGGTGTTCTAATTCCGATATAATTACCTCATCTCCTTTATTTAAAAGGGAACGAAATCCATTTGCTACTAAATTAATAGCGTCAGTTGTTCCTTTCGTAAAGATGATTTCATGCTTATGTTTTGCCCCAATAAATTGTTGAATTGCATCTCTTGTTTCTTCAAATTTATCAGTTGCTAATCCACTCAAAAAATGAACTCCCCTGTGTACATTTGAGTTTTCATCTTTATAATAATTATTTACAGCATCAATTACCGTTTGTGGTTTTTGTGTTGTTGCACCATTATCAAAATACACTAAATCCGTTTTATTTACCTTTCGGCTAAGGATAGGGAATTGCTTGCGTATTTCAGAAATGTTTAACATTATAATGAAAAATCTAAATCAACATTTAGTTTTTGAGCCAATAGGTTTTGAGCTAATAATTTTACTGGTTCTACTGATATGTTTTCAATTGCTTCAGAAGCGAATGCATAGGTTAATACTGCTTTAGCTTCCTCAATACCGATACCTCTACTTCTCATATAAAACAATTCATCATCATCCAACTGCCCAATAGTACAGCCATGACTACACTTTACATCATCAGCATAAATCTCTAATTGAGGCTTACTGTCAATACTAGAATCATCACTTAGTAAAAGGTTGTTGTTTGATTGGAAAGCATCAATTTTTTGTGCGTCAGGGCGAACCATAATTTTACCATTAAATACTCCTTTGGACTTTCCTAAGTAAACGCCTTTGTACATTTCATTTGACCTACAATGTGCACTTTTATGATCCACAAAAGTGTGGTTGTCCGCCAGTTGATTGTCATCCAAGATTGAAACACCATTCATATTACTTTCGCAATTAGAACCGTTTTGCTCAAAATTCAGATTGTTTCTGATAAAAGAACCTCCAAAAACAAGTGTATTAATATCACAAGTAGAATCTTGTTCTTGATATACACTTACGGTATCAATCAACCTAGAATCGGCTGTATTATTTTGTATTTTATTGTACTCTACTTTTGTGTTTTTAGCACAATTTATTTGAGTAAAATGATTTACCATTGAAGTAGAATCATTTGTATTTTGTATTCTCTCTACAAACTTTACCTCAGCATTATCTCCAACAGAAATTTGGTTTCTATATTGAGAAAAATTATTTGCTGCAGTTGAGAAAAACAAAATTTCAATAGGATTTTCTAGTACAGTATTTTTATCAACTGAAATAGTAAAACCATTGTTAGCAAGGGCTTTATTCAGTTGTAAAACACTACCAGTTGTGCTGTCTTCAAAATCAGAGAAACCACTAATGCTTATTCCTTCAATATTTGGGCTGCTGATTAGTTTCCCATCAGAAAAGACTATTTTATTTTCAAACCCTAAAGAATACTTTTCTATTGTAGAAGAATCAATAAGCTCTCCTGTATTTTCAATAGTATATTCTTTAGCAACTACCTTTTTTAAGGAAGTATATTTCCACTCTTCATCTTTGGTTGTAGGAAATCCTTTTACTAGGAAAGAAGTTAAAAGTTCTTTCTTTTTTTCAGAAGTCTGTACCTTTTCTGAATACGATTTTAAATTTTCAATTAAGCCCACTGTTTATCCGCTTCTTTAGTTACCCAATCATATCCTTTTTCTTCTAACTCATGTGCTAGTTCTGCTCCACCAGACTTGATGATTCTACCATTGTATAATACATGCACAAAGTCAGGAACAATATAGTCCAATAACCTTTGGTAATGCGTAATAACGACAGTAGCATTATCTGCACTTTTTAGTTTGTTTACTCCATTGGCAACAATTCTAAGTGCATCAATATCTAAACCTGAATCAGTTTCATCCAAAATAGCTAATCTAGGTTCTAGCATTGCCATTTGGAAAATCTCATTTCTTTTCTTTTCTCCTCCTGAAAATCCTTCATTCATGTTACGCGATAAGTAACCTTGCTTTATGCTTAAAAGCTCCATTTTCTCACGCATCATTTTTAATAAATCCTTTGTAGGTAAAGGTTCTAAACCTTGTGCTTTCCTTTTTTCAGAAATGGAAGTTTTTATAAAGTTAGAAACTGAAATTCCAGGGATTTCAACAGGATATTGGAAAGAAAGAAATACACCATTATGTGCTCTTTCCTCTGGATCTAATTCTAATAAATCCTCTCCATTAAAAGTGATACTCCCACCTTCCACTTCATAATCTTCATTCCCAGCAATTACAGCTGATAGCGTACTTTTCCCAGAACCGTTAGGTCCCATAATAGCGTGTACCTCACCTGCTTTTACTTCTAAGTTTATTCCTTTTAGGATTTGATTTTCCTCAATTCCTGCTTTTAAGTCGTTTATCTTTAACATATTTTGTTTTCGTTTTTTATCCTACTGAGCCTTCAAGGCTGATTTCTAATAGTTTTTGTGCTTCTACTGCAAACTCCATTGGCAGTTGGTTCAATACATCCTTGCAATAACCGTTTACGATTAATGCAATTGCTGCTTCTGTTCCAATACCTCTTTGGTTACAATAAAATATTTGGTCTTCTCCAATTTTTGAGGTAGTTGCCTCATGTTCTACTTTTGAAGAATTGTTTTTTACTTCAATATATGGGAAAGTGTGCGATCCACATTTATCACCCATTAATAAGGAATCACATTGTGAGAAGTTACGCGAGTTAGTAGCTCCTTTTGAGATTTTAACTAGCCCTCTGTAATTTCCATCACTTTTTCCTGCTGATATTCCTTTTGCAATAATCGTACTCTTAGTGTTTTTACCTAAGTGAATCATTTTTGTACCTGTATCGGCTTGTTGTCGGTTATTGGTAACTGCTACCGAGAAAAACTCTCCAATTGCATTATCTCCCTTTAAAATACAAGAAGGATATTTCCAAGTTACTGCTGAACCTGTTTCTACTTGTGTCCAAGAGATTTTAGCATTTTTATAGCAAATTCCTCTTTTAGTTACAAAGTTGAAAACCCCACCAACACCCTCTGCATTTCCTGGGTACCAGTTTTGTACGGTAGAATATTTAATATCTGCATCATCCATAGCAATTAGTTCTACTACTGCAGCATGCAATTGATTTTCATCACGCATTGGAGCAGTACATCCTTCCAGATAACTTACTTGAGAACCTTCATCTGCAATTAATAATGTTCTTTCAAATTGCCCTGTCCCTGCTTCATTTATTCTGAAGTAAGTAGAAAGTTCCATTGGGCATTTTACTCCTTTCGGAATATAGCAAAATGAACCATCAGAAAATACTGCAGAATTAAGTGCAGAAAAGAAATTATCTCTAGCAGGAACAACAGTTCCTAAGTATTTTTTTACTAGTTCAGGATGGTCTTGAATGGCATCAGAAATAGAACAGAAAATAATTCCTTTTTCAGCTAAAGTTTCTTTAAAGGAAGTTGCTACTGAAACAGAATCCATTACAATATCTACTGCAACATTTGCCAATTTCTTTTGTTCATCCAGAGAAATACCTAACTTATCAAAAGTCTTTTTCATTTCAGGATCTAAATCATCTAAACTATCCAAAACAGGTTTTTGTTTAGGTGCTGAATAATAAATTACATCCTGATAGTTTGGTTTTTCATAGGATACATTTGCCCAATCTGGCTCTTCCATTTCCAACCAAGCTTTATATGCTTTTAATCGGTAATCTAACATCCATTGTGGTTCATTTTTCTTTGCAGAAATAATACGCACCACATCTTCTGATAATCCTTTTGGAATTGTATCCGATTCAATATCGGTTGTAAATCCGTACTTATATTCGGTTGAAGTTACCTTTTCTAATAACTCGTCTTCCGACTGTCTTTTTTGCTCACTCATTTTTGTAAATTATTATAGAGAAAAACTTTCACCACAACCACATGTTCTGCTTGCGTTTGGGTTGTTGAATACAAACCCTTTCCCATTTAGTCCGTCAGAAAACTCTAAAGTAGTTCCAACTAAGTATAAAAAACTTTTTTTGCTCACTAAAAGTTTAATGTCATTGTCTTCAATTAGCTCATCCTCTTCATTTTTCTCAGAATCAAAGTCTAATTTATAGCTTAAACCGGAACAACCTCCGCTTTCAACACCAACCCTAACAAAGGACTTTCCTTTCTCATCCTTATCTAGTAAGTGTAGTAATCTATCTCTTGCTGAATCGCTTATATTTATCATTTATTTAGAATCGTTCTAATTAGGACGGCAAATATACGAATTTTAAAGCAGATAATTGTGTATATTTGCCGCCATGAGTTTACTTGAAGATAAAGGGATAAATACTACTCCAATTTCAAAATTAGGAGAGTTTGGTTTGATTGATCATCTTACTAAGAATATTGAAATTAAAAATGCGAGTTCTATTAAAGGAATTGGTGATGATGCAGCTGTAATTGATATGGGAGATAAATATCAATTAGTAAGTACTGACTTATTAGTAGAAGGGGTGCATTTTGACTTGGCCTATATGCCTTTAAAGCATTTAGGGTATAAATCAGTTGCAGTTAATGTGTCTGATATTTGTGCAATGAATGGTGATGCAAAACAAATTACAGTTGGTTTGGCTATGAGTAATCGTTTTACTGTTGAAGCCTTAGATGAATTGTATGAAGGAATAAAATTAGCTTGCGAACATTATGGAGTGGATTTGGTAGGTGGAGATACTACTTCCTCAACTTCTGGTTTAATGATAAGCCTTACAGTTTTAGGAGAAGTAGAAAAAGAAAATATTGTATATAGAACTGGAGCAAAGGTTAATGATTTAGTTGTTTGTACTGGGGATTTGGGGGCTGCTTATTTAGGATTACAACTTTTGAATAGAGAAAAAGAAATGTTCAAAGAGAACCCTACAATGCAACCAGACTTAACAGGGAATGATTATGTGTTAAGAAGACAGTTAAAGCCAGAAGCAGGAACTAAGTATATTGATATTTTGAAAGAATTAGATATTGTTCCTACTTCAATGATAGATATTTCTGATGGACTTTCTTCTGAAGTATTGCATTTAGCAAAATCTTCAAATGTGGGAATTACAATTCATGAGGATAAAATACCTGTTGATTATACGGCTATGAATTTGGCAAATGAGTTTAATATGAATCCTATTTTTTGCGCCTTAAGTGGTGGGGAGGATTATGAATTACTATTTACCGTAAGTCAAGCCCATTATGATAAATTAAAAAAAGATGCTGATTTTACTATTGTAGGTTATGTTACTGATGCTAGTGAAGGGAATAATTTTATTGCGAATGATGGTAGCTCACACCCACTAACTGCACAGGGTTGGGATGCAATGAAAAAATAGCTGAACTCATAAGAATTATATTACTTTTTATTCTGTATATAACTAGTATTGTTGTTTATTTTTTATTTATGGGAACATAAGAAATTGATTTTTTTGATTTTTTTATCTCGTTTTTCCGCCTCATCTTTGTGCAAGATTTAGCAATAAATAGCATGAAAAAATACTTACTTATATTATTTGTTTTAGCCGCCTTTACTATTAAGGGGCAAGTTTCCAATGTGCATTTATCATTTGGGTCAACTGGGGTGGTTTATCCTTCTAATGTAAATGAAGGGGATTTTATCTCCTTCTCTTTCTGGATGGTAAATAGGGGTAATATTCCCTTAAACTCTTCAATTGAGATGATTATTGCTGTTGAAGATTCAGCAGCAAACTCTACTTATTCTACAAGTAGTTTAGGACTGTTTGCAGATGTTGACTCTACTTTATCTCCTAATGATTCCATATTTATTGTTGTTTGGGATAATGTAAGTTCTGCTAGGTATAGTCAAGGAGATAATATAGTAGTTATTTGGCCTAATTTTTATTCGCCTTACCCTTTTACATCTGATGAGTTTATAGGAAATATAAATGTAAGTACTTTGAGTTCAGTAGCACAAAAACAAAGTGAAGGGTTTAATATTTTCCCTAACCCGATTACTGATAAAGCAACTATAAAAACTCAGCAACCTATCACTATATTTAAGATGATTGACATTTTAGGGAATGTGGTACGATATGCCGAAAATATTCAAGATAATTTTATTGCAATTCATAAAAATGAATTAGAGAGTGGCATCTATTTTGTAGAGATTAAAATTGGAGAAAGTACACAAATAAAGAAAGTAATTATTAAATAAGACAAAAGTCCAAGTCGAACTAATATTGGCGTTAATAAAATGAAAATGAAAAATGTAATCTTTTTATTGGTTGCAGTACACATGATTTTTGCAAGAAGCATGAGTGCACAAACAGTAATTTATGTGCAAGGAAATGTTTCTGATTTAAACGGAAATCCTATTGCAAACCAAGATGTTTATTTGTCAGATGATACAATAAGTATGAATATGGCCATAGCTATTACAGATGTAAATGGTGATTATTTTGGCACATTAACAACACTTTCTAATCAAGGAATTTTATTTGTTGCTACTGAGGATTGTAATCAGAACATGATTTTAAATACATATTCGTTTAGTTTGAATACTCAAATAATTAATTCTAATTTCACGATTTGTGCTTCTAGCACAACTACTCCTTGTACTTTGTCAGGGGCTTATGTTTCTTCTAGCCCTAATGGATTGACAGCAGCAGTAATGACTATGCCTCCAACTGGAGTAACCTATGTATGGAGTAATGGAATGACTGGAAACTGGTCGTCATTTTATGCAAATTGGTGTGTAACTATTACAGATATGAATGGTTGCGATACCACTATTTGTGATACAAGTTTAGTTAATCCGACTAATTGTATTGATCCTAATCTAATTGATACAACAGTAATGTGTCAGCAAATATATAACCCAGTTTGTGGCTGTGATAGTATTACTTATCCTAATCCTTGTGTTGCTGAAAATTATGCAGGAGTTACCTCTTATACTTATGGTCCTTGTGGAAGTACAAGTACATCTTGCCAAGCTTATTTTAATGCTATGAATATTGGCTTTAACCCTAATGCAGTACCAGTGGTTATGCAGTTTACTGATATGTCATCAGGAAATGCAAATAATTGGATTTGGGATTTTGGTGATGGAACAACAGGAACAGGACAATATCCTGTGCATACTTATGCTATTCCAGGAACTTATTTGGCTTGTTTAACAATTGAGGAGATAGATGCAAACGGAACTCTTATTTGTCAGGATACTTATTGTGATAGCGTGTGGGCAGATACCATTGGTATCAATCCTCCGCCAAATTGTTATGCTGATTTTTATAGCACTCAAGTTGCTGTTTCTGATAGTACATTCTTTTTTAATCTTTCTTCAGGAACAAGTAATACAACCTCTTATTTTTGGGATTTTGGAGATAACTCATTTTCAACAGACGAAAATCCTGTTCATTTGTATGCGCAATCAGGTTGGTATTATGTGTGTTTAACAATTATGGACTCAACAAATAATTGCTATAATACTTATTGTGATTATATCAACATTCAAATTGCAAGTTCTGGTAGTTGTCAGGCATATTTTTATAGTATGCCAGCCCTTATTCAAGTACCAAATTCTTATACTTTTTACGACATGTCTTCAGGAAACCCTACTAATTGGTTGTGGGATTTTGGTGATGGAAATACTTCAATTCAGCAGAATCCAACACATACTTATTTATCAACAGGATCTGCTTTCTATCAAGTATGTTTAACTATATCAGAATATGACCCTACAACACAAGCTCTAATTTGCACAGATACTTATTGTGATAGTATTTACTTGATGAATCAACCTTCTTCTTGTTATGCAGATTTTTATGCACAAGATTTAGGAAATAATGAAGCTATGTTTACAAATACATCTTACCCTCAAACTGGTACAACTTGGGTTGGAATTGGAGAAGTTGATATTGATTATGGAGATGGAAATATAGATTATAATATTGGGTCTACCATAAATCATACTTACTCAACTGCTGGAACTTATTATGTGTGCGTAACAGTTTCGGAAACAGATTCTGCAGGTACTGTACTTTGTACGGATACTTATTGTGATTCAGTAACAGTTACTTCAGGAACTATACCTTGTCAAGCAAATTTCTGCTGGCAAAGAGATTCTTTGTTGGTAAATGGTGGTCCTGGAATTTGGATGTCAGGCGATATTTTTACTTTTTGTGATTTATCAACTCCTGTAAATATGATACAATCATGGCAATGGGATATGGGAGATAATGGTGCAGGACAGTATTTACAAAATACTTCTTCTACTTCACAAATGCCGGTTTATGAATTTGATACTAATGGAGTATATAATGTGTGTTTAACTATTATTACTGTAGGAGGTCAATGCACTTCCACCACTTGTGATAGTGTTGACTTTTCAATGATGCAAGGCCAAACAGCTGTTGAAGAAATAAGTGCTTTTGATGGTCTTAAATTGTATCCTAATCCTGCAAATGATAAAATTACGATTAATTTAATATCAATAACTAGTGGTGATTTATCTATACGATTGGTGAATATGATGGGGCAAACCTTATCCTATGAAGATTTAACAATATTTAGTGGAGCTATCAATCATAGCTTGGATATTTCCAAAATTGCGAATGGTATTTATTCTGTTGAGGTGGTTCTCAATGGAGAGCAGCAGCACCAAAGAGTGGTGATTAGCAGGTAATACCTGTGGTTAATTGGTTTGAAAAAGGGAGCTGTGGTAGCTCCCTTTTTTGTGTTACTAAGAAAAATAAATTGTATTTTTAAAGTAAACTCTTCAGCCAATCATTGTAATTAATAACATCAATGTCATCAGCTTTCTCGTCATCAATAAATGTGCTTAGTTCCGTTATTTTCTTTAAAAGCTTTTTATCTTGATTGAGGTTGTTGCAGTAAATAAGGGCATCAATAATCTCAACTAATTGATTATCTCTTTTAAAGCTTTGTTCTTTTAACAGTTCTTTAAATGTTTTTTTAACGTGTTTAACCTTGCTATCAATAACATCATTTTGGTTCAAATCAAAACGAACAATAAGTTCGGCAATATGAATTTTTAGTTGCAATGATTTCCCAATATTTACAAAATCATCTTGCAAGATAAGACGAGATAAGTTTTTTACCGCTAAGGAAAGCTTACCTTGATCATAATAAATAAGGGCAGTATTCAAATAAATAAAAACAGAGAAAGTAGGAAGTTGTTGGATAACATTATTCCTTTTTGCCTCTTTCAGTACATCTAGTGCCTTGTCCTTATTGGATAAGGAATAGTTAATTACTAAGGCATTATAGTAGTAAAATAAATATTTATCTTTTAAAAACCCTTCATATTCATTCATGCTGGTTTTTAATTTTTCAGCATATTCTAATGATTGTTTGTATTTATGGGTTTTAAAAAGGCAGTTAGTTAAATAAGCTAACATAGTTAGCTTTTGCTCATGATTAGATTTGTTAAATATTTTATCGGTATTAAACTCTCCATAAGTATGAGTAAGGTATTCTTCTAAAGCTTTAAAATCATGTTGTTGCAATAAAATTCTACTTACTACTTGGTATACTTTTATTCTAAATTTTGGACTTTTTGGAATCTTATCATTCTTTGAAAAACTATTTAATGTTTTTTGTAAGACTTCATTTACCGACTCATCATTTTTTGAAAAATTTTGAGCAGTTTTTACACGATACATTACTGCAGCCAATAATAAATCAATTTCTTGCACCCAATTTAGGCGTTCATTATTCTCTCTTTTTTTCTCAATATATTTTTCTACATTTATAGAAATCATATCGTAGGAGAGTTTTAGGATTTCAGAATAAATTATAGAAAGTAACTCGTAAGCCTCAATATTGTCTGCTTCTTTCTCAGCTTTCTTTAAGTAATGAAAAGAGAGTTTTACATTCCCTTTTCGTTTGTAAACTCTTGCCAATAACACAAAGTGGAGAATGAAAATATCTTTTTCCTTTCCCATGTGCTGCAGCATCATGCTTTTATTTAAGTCCTTATAAAGCCTATTTTTTAATTGATAAAAACTATTTCTATTGTCTTTGTACAGTTCCTCAGCAATAGTGTGTTCCTCATATTCCTCCCCATTTTGTTTAATGAAATCAAATAAGAGGGTATCTTTGCGCATATCGCCACTATTTGTACGGCCTGCAAAAAGCTTGTAGAACCTGCTCTCCTCTTTGTTTAAAGAGTTGATTATTTCAAATAAAATGTTCATATATGAATTTTGAACGGCTAAGATATATATAAAATAGTAATGTTGATATGAAAAACCGCTATAATTCTTCCGTATACTTGTACTATGAAATTAAAAGGGTTTATATTTAGTTTGTTCTTGTTGGTATCAGTTAGTGTTAGTGGTCAAAATGTTTCGCTTTCTTTTGGTGAAAATGGAATTAATATTCCTGACACAGTTACAATGGGTGATACAATTTGGTTTTCCTGCTGGGTAGTAAATACTGGAAGTACAGTTATAACGGATAACATTTTAATTGAAGCTGGTCGTTTTGATCAAACTCAAGGGCTAACAAATGTTAGGGCAATTGGCGCGCAAGGTCCTAATGTTATACCACAAGGAGATAGTATAGAGTTTGTGCCAGGATTTCTGTATGAAGTAGTTACACAGCAACATTATTTAGTTGGAGATAATATAGTTGTTATTTGGCCAAAGGTAGGTTCTCCTGTTACTCAAACTACTCAACATATTTATCAAGATTTATTTGTAATTGGTTCACTGTCATCAGTTGAGCAAGAAATCACTAATAAATTGCAATTTTATCCTCAACCAGCTAACAATCAAATTAGTTTTGAAAGCAATAAAGCTATAGTACAAGTACAACTTTTTGATATGTTAGGAAAGGAGTTAAATACTTATTTACTTGATAACAATGTGCTGAATACTGCAAATATTGAAAGTGGAATGTATTTGATTAATGCTAAGTTTGAAGATGGTACATCATTGCAAAATAAATTGCAAATTCAACATTAATATCATCCTTGGATGGCTAAGATTTAGCTGTTCATCAATTCTTCTATCTCTTCTGCTTCAATAGGAATATTTCCCATTAAATCAAATGGCTTGTCAGCTGTAACTAGTACATCATTTTCTAATCGGATTCCTAATTCCTCTTCTAAAATATAGATACCAGGCTCACAAGTAAATACCATTCCTTCTTGCATTGGAGCCGCAAAATCACCAACATCATGAACATCTAGTCCTAAGTAATGGGAAGTTCCATGCATGAAATATTGCCTAAATAATGGATTTGCAGGATCTTGTTTTTGCACATCATGCTTGTCCAGTAGTCCTAAAGTAATCAATTCTGATTCCATCATTTTCCCAACTTCTTTATGGTATTCGGCAATAATTGTTCCAGGGCGTAACATATTAACTGCCTCTTTCATTACATGTAATACTGAATTATAAACGGCTTTTTGCCTGTCAGAAAATCGTCCGTTTACAGGAACCGTTCTTGTTAAGTCAGAAGCATAATTAGCATATTCAGCTCCAAAGTCCATTAAAAGAATATCGCCATCTTCACAGGCTTTGTTGTTTTCAATATAATGCAATACACAGGAATCAACTCCAGAACCAATAATTGGTTGATAAGCAAACCCATTAGAGCGATTACGCAAAAATTCATGCATTAATTCTGCTTCAATTTCATATTCCATTACTCCCGGCTTGATGAATGGTAAAATTCTTCTTACCCCTTTTTCAGTAATGTTGCAGGCATTTTGCATAAGCTTAATTTCAAAATCAGATTTAATTGATCTTAACTCATGCATAATAGGGGCAACTTCTTTTATTTCCTTCCCTGAAAATTCATCAATAATTTTATTTCTAAATCTATCATCTCTAGTTTGTACCTCAGATGCTGCACGGCTATGTATATTTTTATTTAGATAGATAGCGTCAGCTTTTCCAATCAATTCTTTCAATTTACTATCCAATTCGTCTAACCAATATACAGTTTTGATTCCTGCAGTTTTGAGCGCACCCTCTTTTGTAAGTTTTGCGCCTTCCCAAATAGCAATATGCTCATTTGTTTCCTTTAAAAATAAAACTTCTTTTTGCGATTCATCAGGATGATTTGGAGAAATTACTAATACACTTTCCTCTTGGTCAACACCACTTAGCCAGAATAAATCATTGTTTTGACTGAAAGGCATAGTGCCATCAGCATTGGTTGGCATTACATCATTTGCATTGAAAATTGCTATTGTATTGCTTGCTAATTTTGCTGAAAATAGTGCTCTATTTTTGATAAATAGTTGGCTGTCAATCGGTAAGTATTTCATTTTGTGTTTTTATAAGAAAGCCAAAGGTAGTAAAAACAAGACTTATCTATAATGATTCTGAATTAAAAAAGGTATTGTTTAATTCCATTTTGAATGTTACATTTGCGACTTAATTATTATAATAAATAAAATGAGTAAAGGATTATCAAATTCATCAGTAGGAAGAAAAGTATTAATGGCCTTATCAGGTTTTTTCTTGTTATTTTTCTTGGCACAACACTTTGTCATAAATATGTTATCAGTTATCAGTGCTGATTTATTTAATGAGGTTTCTCATTTTATGGGAACAAATGGAATGGTTCAGTTTGTTTTGCAGCCAGTTTTATTGTTTGGAGTATTGTTTCATTTAGGAATGGGAATCTATTTAGATTTTAAAAATAAAGCTGCTCGTCCTATTAAATATGCTATGGATAAACCATCAGAAAACTCAAATTGGATGAGTAGAAACATGATAATTACAGGAGTAATGATTATGTTATTTTTAGGATTACATTTTTACGACTTTTGGTTACCAGAAATTAAAGATAAATTCATTGATGGAAAATGGGATGAGCCAACAAAATATTTCCCTCACTTACAACATAAGTTTCAAGATTTAGCAAGGGTACTCATCTACTGTGTTTCTTTCGTATTCTTATCTTTACATTTATTACACGGTTTTCAATCAGCATTTCAATCAGCAGGATTTAACCATAATAAATACACACCAACAATTAAGAAATTAGGAAATTTATATGCAATTGTAATCCCAGCAGGATTTGTGTTTATTGCATTATTTCATTACTTCACTCAGTTATAAAAATATAAAATATGTCAGTTTTAGATTCTAAAATACCAGAAGGTCCTTTAAAAGATAAATGGACTAATCATAAAAATAATATTGATCTTGTAAATCCGGCCAATAAAAGAAATATCGACATTATTGTTGTTGGTACTGGTTTGGCAGGAGGTTCTGCAGCAGCATCACTTGCTGAAATGGGATACAATGTAAAAACATTTTGCTATCAAGATTCTCCAAGAAGAGCGCATTCAATTGCAGCACAAGGGGGGATTAATGCAGCTAAAAACTATCAAAATGATGGAGATTCTGTTTACCGATTATTCTATGATACAGTAAAAGGAGGAGATTATAGAGCAAGAGAGGCAAATGTGCATAGATTAGCTGAGGTTTCAGGTAATATTATTGATCAATGTGTGGCTCAAGGAGTTCCTTTCGGAAGAGATTATGGGGGACTTTTGGATAATCGTTCATTTGGTGGGGTATTAGTTTCTCGTACTTTTTACGCTAAAGGACAAACAGGACAACAACTTTTATTAGGAGCTTATTCTGCAATGAACAGGCAAATAGCTAAAGGAAAAATCACTCCATATAACCGTCATGAGATGGTGGAGTTAGTAAAAGTAGACGGTAAGGCAAGAGGAATTATTGCTAGAAACCTAGAAACAGGAGAATTAGAAAGGCACTCGGCACATGCAGTAGTTATTGCAAGTGGAGGATATGGAAATGTATTTTTCTTATCTACCAATGCAATGGGATCAAACGCAACTGCAGCTTGGAAAATTCATAAAAAAGGAGCGCATTTTGCAAATCCTTGTTATACACAAATTCACCCAACTTGTATTCCAAGAAGTGGTGAGCATCAGTCTAAATTAACCTTAATGTCAGAATCATTAAGAAATGATGGTAGAATTTGGGTTCCTAGAAACATGGAGGATGTATTAGCAATCCGTGAAGGAAAATTAAAACCAACTGATTTATCTGAAGATAAAAGAGATTATTATTTAGAAAGAAGGTATCCTGCATTTGGTAATTTAGTACCAAGAGATGTAGCTTCAAGAGCAGCAAAAGAAAGGTGTGATGCTGGTTATGGTGTTAATCAAACTGGTGAGGCAGTTTATTTAGATTTTGCTTCAGCTATCCAAAGATATGGAAAACAAGAAGCAGCAATTGCAAGAATGGAAAACCCTTCAGCAGAAGAAATTCTTAAATTAGGAGAGGCAGTTATAGAATCAAAATACGGAAACCTTTTCCAAATGTATGAAAAGATTGTAGCGGAGAATCCTTATAAAACTCCAATGATGATTTACCCAGCTGTACATTATACAATGGGAGGTGTTTGGGTGGATTATAACTTGATGACTTCAGTAGAAGGATGTTACTGTATTGGTGAGGCAAATTTCTCTGATCATGGAGCAAACAGATTAGGAGCGTCTGCATTAATGCAAGGTTTGGCTGATGGATATTTTGTATTGCCTTACACTATCGGAAATTACCTTTCTAATGAAATTAGAACAGGGAAAATATCTACTGAAACCTCAGAGTTTGTTGAGGCAGAGAAAGAGGTTTCAGATAGAATTGAGAAATTAATGAATATCCAAGGAACTAAGTCGGTTGACCATTTCCATAAGTTATTAGGTAAAGCTATGTGGGAATATGTAGGGATGGCTCGTAATGAAGAAGGTTTGAAAAAGGCAATGGCTGAAATTAAGCAAATCCGTACAGATTTTTGGAATGATGTAAGAATTCCTGGAGATAAAAACTCCTTAAATCCTGAGTTAGAGAAAGCAGGTAGGGTAGCTGACTTTTTAGAACTAGGAGAGCTATTTGCTAAAGATGCTTTACATAGAAATGAAAGTTGTGGAGGTCACTTTAGAGAAGAATCAGTAGAGGAAGATGGTTTACAAAAAGGAGAGGCAAAAAGAAACGACAAAGATTTTGCTTATGTAGCAGCTTGGGAATATAAAGGAGAACCTTCAGATGCTGTAATGCATAGAGAAGATTTAGAATTTAATGATATTGAATTGAAACAAAGAAGTTATAAATAAGAATTATGGATTTAACACTAAAAGTCTGGAGACAGAAAAATAGAGAAGATAAAGGAGCTTTAGCAACTTATAAAGTTAAGGGAATTTCAGAACATGCTTCTTTTTTAGAAATGCTGGATGTAATGAATGAGCAATTGATAAATGAAGGAGTAGAACCTGTTGCTTTTGATCATGATTGTCGAGAAGGAATATGTGGTACATGTTCGCTTTACATTAATGGAGAGGCGCATGGTCCTGACAGAAAAGTAACTACTTGCCAATTACACATGCGTATGTTTAAAGATGGTGAAACTATCTATATTGAACCTTGGCGTTCGGCTGCTATGCCAGTAATTAAGGATTTAATAGTTGATCGTTCTGCATTTGATAGAATACAACAATCTGGAGGTTTTGTTTCTGTAAATACATCAGGAAATACTCAGGATGCAAATGCTTTGCCAATACCAAAAATGAATGCGGATAAAGCATTTGATGTTGCAGCTTGTATTGGTTGTGGTGCTTGTGTAGCTACTTGTAAAAATTCATCTGCAATGCTATTTGTTGCTGCTAAAGTGTCTCAATATGCATACTTACCTCAAGGGCAAGTAGAGCGTACTGAAAGAGTGTTAAACATGGTAGAACAAATGGATAAAGAAGGTTTTGGTAATTGTACCAATACAGGAGCTTGTGAGGTGGAGTGCCCTAAAAGTATTTCTATTGAGTACATTGCAAAAATGAATAGAGAATATTTATCCGCATCAATCACTTCAGAAAAATAAGAAGGAAATAAAGAAGCAATTGAAGGGGTAAATGTATATTTACCTGAATTGCATAAGGGGACAATAACTGATAAAAATGGACAATTTATTATTGGGGACATATCTAATTTAAATGCAAAAATTCAATTTTCGATAATTGGGCATGAAACTTTTATTACAAATGCGTCTGAAGATCTTTCAGCAATTATATTGCGTAATAGTATTATTGAGTTGGAGGATGTTGTGGTTTCGGGTGGATTTGTAAATACTGCCGATCGTTCTGCAGTAAAAATTGAAAGCATTTCTGCAGAGCAACTTTCGTTTCATTCTGCTCCATCACTTACATTAGCGCTTGCAGATGAACCTGCAGTAGAAATGGTTAAGTTAGGAAACGCTATAACGAAACCTGTTATTAGAGGATTAAGTGGAAATAGAGTAGTAGTATTGTATCAGGGCGCGCGTACATCTAATCAAGCTTGGGGAGAAGAACATGGTGTATTTATACCTGAAGAGGGAATTGAAAATGTGGAAATAGTAAAAGGACCAGCTTCCCTTTTATTTGGATCGGATGCAATGGGTGGAGTATTGAATTTTATTCCTTTAAAACCACTCATAAAAAATGGAAGAAAAAGTAAGTCTTCTACTTCTTATTTTTCTGCTTCTAACGGAAATTTATCTTCATTTATTAGCCAGAAAAGAAGAGATACTTGGTTTCATACTTATGGATTAGGTTATCAAAATCATGCAGATTATAAACTTCCAAATGGAGATTATGCTCATAATTCTAGATATTCTCAGCATTATGCTTTTGGAAATTGGGGAATTACAAAAAAATGGGGAATGCTAAAAGAAGTTTACTCCTCCTCTTACACTAATACTGGTATTATAGAAGGTATTGCTGATGAATCAGAAAGAGCAATAGAAAACCCATGGCAACAAGTAGGTGATCATTTTGTAACTACAGAAGGTGTCTTTTGGATAAAGAATTGGACCTTAAAACCATTTGTTTCCTATCAACTAAATCATAGAAAAGAATTTGAAGAGGAACATGAAAAAGATGAAATAAATGAACAAGATGAGCATGGAGATGAAGAAGCGGCATTAGACATGAGATTGCGAACAACACGATATGATTTAAAATTGTTAAAATCATCAAATAATTTTGAAATGATTTTTGGAACTCAAGGAATGTATCAGATGAATAACAATGACGAGCATGCGCATGAAATGTTGATCCCCAATGCAGAGACTAAGGATGTTTCTTTATACTCATTATTTAATAAAAGATTAGGAGGGTTTCAATTGCAAACTGGTGGAAGAATAGATTACAGAAATATTTATTTTACCGGAAGTAATCTTGATTTTTTGGATTACACATATTCACTGGGAAGTACATACAATTTCTCAGAAAGATATGTTTTGAGAGCAAATATTGCAAAAGGATTTAGAGCACCAAATTTATATGAACTTTCAGCAGATGGAGAGCATCATGGAGCTCACAGATATGAAAAAGGGGATAGTAATTTAATAAGCGAAAAGAATTTAGAAGTTGATTTTAGCTTCCATGTTCATGGAGTACATTATGTATTTGATGTTTCACTTTTCCATAATTATATAAACAATTATATTTATTTGACTCCTACTGCTGATACTTCTGGTGAAGGCTTAACTGTTTATAGGCATTACCAGGATGATGCATTGTTATATGGTGGAGAGGCTGGGATTGATTTTCATCCTCATATTTTACATGATTTACATCTGAAAAGTACTATATCTTTAGTGTTTGGAGATAACTTAGAATTAGAGCAACCGCTTGCAATGGTACCTTCCCATAAATGGAATAATGAGTTAGAATATACTTTTAAAAATATAAGTTTTGCAGATAAATTCGTATTGAGCTTAAATGCAAACTATTACTTTAAGCAAGATAGAATATCTTCTGAAGAAGACATTACAAATGCTTATACATTAGTTAATTTTAGTAGTGGGATTACAAAAGGAAAGCATCAGCTTTCTTTACATATTCATAATCTCTTAGATAAAGAGTATGCTCCACATTTATCTTTACTAAAAGAACAGAGAATACCTGAACAAGGAAGGTCTATATCTTTAAAATATGCTATTACTTTATAAGTAGATAGTTTTAAAATTAAAAGCAAGTCTGGCAGACTTGCTTTTTTTATGCTTATTTTTGAGCATGAAAATAATAAAACCTTTGATATTTGTTTTTGTAGTTTTAGCTGGTAATCTATATGCTCAACAAATAAAGGTTACAAGAGATTTTGGAATTTGGATTGGGGCTGAATATGAAAAAAAGATATTCAAAAACTATGATTTATCTTTAGAACAACAGATTAGAACGTATAAAAACTCTTCTGTATTAGATGATTATCTATTTGATGTAGGATTAAAGTGCCCAATAAATAAAAAGTTTAATCTTGGAGCTAATGTTAGATATACTTATAATAATAAACGAGTAAAAGAAACGGAAAATAATTTTAGATATAATCTTGATATAGGGTATAAGAAGAAATTAAATCAAAAAATAAGATTTCATTATAGACTAAGGTATCAAAAAGAATACATTAATCATTATAGAAATATTTATTATAGAATTAAAGGCCTTGCAAGTCAAAATATATATTCCTTTGGTATTAGAAATAAGGTTAAAATTATGTTTAATCAGAGTAAGAAGAGCAAGTTTTATACCTCAGCAGAATTATTTAGATTGATAGAGAACTTTAGAGAGCCATATTTTAATAAAATTTGTTTTAATATTGGGAAGGAAACAAAATTAAAAATTGGAAATCTTGACTATTCAATAGGGTTTGAACAAGAGTTATATTCAGATTTTCCTTATTCGTTTTTCTATTTTAAAACAATATATTCATTTAAAAGATGAAAAAAGTTTTATTTTTAATAAGTATTCTCTCTTTGTTATGTATTCTTGAGTCTTGTTATAAGGAAGAGGTTATATTTAATGCTAATTCTAATAACTCCTTGGAGCTCCCATTAATCTTAAGTATTAATAGTAAGTATTGTGCTTTTGATTTTAATCAAAATACTTTAAGATATTCTATTGAGCAAGATTCAATTACTAGCTTTAAAGCATTTATAGAATTTCAGGATTATTCAGAAGTATCTTTTAATAATCAGTTGTTGGAGAATAATCAGGTTAATGATTTAGGAAAAATTAAGATTAATAAGAATTATGAAGTAAAACTCATTACAAATAACACAGTTAAAGTATTAAACCTAATATTTACAAACCTTCCAATTGTTCAGTTAGTTACACCAAGTAAAATATATGATGAACCAAAATCTCTTGCTCGTTTTATTATTAATCAACCAAATAAAAACACAATTAGTTCTTATATTGGAATTGAACAAAGAGGAGGTTGGGCAACTCTTCAATTGCCAAAAAAGTCTTACTCATTTTCTTTTCTAAATAGTAATTTTTTAGATGATAGAACCTCTTTTTCTGTATTTTATGCTGAGCAGAATACAGATTGGATATTAGATGGGATGTATACTGATAATGCACGGTTACGCAATAAGATTGCATTCAATATCTGGAAAGCAATTCCAGGAGATAAACATTATGGAATTAGTCCAAAACTTGTAGAGTTGTATATTAATAATGCACACCAAGGTTTATATTGCTTAAGCGAAAATATAAATGCAGAATTATTATCACTACTTAATGAAGATGCGTTATTATATAAAGCTATTGGATGGACAGGTTCTCCTTGTTTTGAAACATCTTCTTCCAATTTACCCTCTATTGAAAGGTGGGATGGATGGGTACAGAAATACCCTAACCCAAATCAAAGAATAAATTGGGGTCCTTTAGCAGATTTAAGAGATTTGATTGTAGAAAGTAGTAATGTAGAGTTTGTTTCAAAAATAGGAAGACTTATAGATATTGATAATTTTATTGACTATTATCTTTTTTTAAACCTTATCTGTGCAAGGGATAATCTAGGAAAAAATATTTTCTTAACGAGACAATCTTTTCAAGATCCATTAGCAATAATTCCTTGGGATTTTGACGGCTCCTTTAAAGCAACAAATTCTCATCCTATTGTAAATAATAAACTTTATAAAAGATTGATAAGTTTAGATCCAGAAAACTTTAAACAAAGGTTAAAGGATAGGTGGGCTTTTTTACGTAATGAGACTTTTCAGGAATCAAACCTTTTAGAAGTTATCATACCAAGTTTTAATGAGCTCAAAAGATCAAATATTTTACAAATTGAGAATCAGAAATGGGAAACTAATATTGATATACAGAAAGAACAAGAAAATCTATCCTTATGGGTGGCTGATAGACTGGATGCTATGGATAATTATTATCAAGATTTATAAAAATGAAAGAAACTCTCAAAATAACTTTAATTCAATCTTCCATATTATGGAAAGATGTAGACGCTAATTTATCTCATTTTAAAAAGTTGATTTCTGATATTTCACAAACAGATATTGTTCTTTTCCCTGAAATGTTTAATACTGCTTTTTGTCCTGAAGATAACTCTTTAGCAGAATCAATGGATGGAAAAACAGTCAGTTGGATGAAAGAAATATCTCTGCAGCAAAAGTGTTCTGTTGCAGGAACGCTTATGATTAAAGAGAATAAGAAAATTTATAATCGTCTAGTTTGGATTTCAAAAAATGGAAGCATTCATACTTATGATAAGCACCATTTATTCTCACTTATAAAAGAAGAAATGTACATAAGTAAAGGAGAGGGAAGATTAATTATAAGCGAACAAGGCTGGAAAATTTGCCCACTTATTTGTTACGATTTACGTTTCCCAGTTTTCAGCCGTAATGATGTGGATTATGATATATTAATCTATTTAGCAAACTGGCCTGTAAAACGAATTGAAGCTTGGGATACGCTTTTAAAAGCACGATCTATAGAAAATCAATGCTATACCATAGGAGTAAATAGGGTAGGTGAAGATGGAAATCAAATTCCTTTTAATGGACATTCAAAAGTGTTTGACGCCTTTGGTAAGGAATTGCTTTCTGCAACCGAAAATAATGAAGAAATATTGCAAATTGAAATTAACATAGACGATTTAAAGCTTAAGAGAAGACAAATGAACTTTCTGCAAGATAGAGATGATTTTACTCTTCAATAAACCATTCTAATTCTAAATCCCAATTGGCACGAATTGTAATTTCAGAGGAGTAATTTATTACTTTTTCAGGCTGAATTCTTGCCTTCCAATTTCCAGATGTCCACTCGCCATCAGTATTGGAATCAGTAATGTATTTTAGCTGATATTTTCCTGGTGTAATATCAGTTAACAGAAAGGGTTGCTCAACAAAAACATACTCTTTAATTACCTTGTTATTTTGCAAAAGTTGGAAAATGCAAGAATTATTTATTGCAGTAATGATTGTTAAATTCCCAAATGTTTTCTCTTCAATAAGTAAAGAATCAGTTGCTGTGCTATCAGTTTTGGTTATAAGAGTATCACTAATAGTACTATCTATTTTTACAATAGGATCAAAAGCTAAAAGTGAAATAAAGCTATCTGTTTCAGCATTTATTGTAGTGTTACTGAATGCAATTTTCTCTTTTTCATTGTAGATGAAATCAAAATCAGTTAGGGCTACAATTTTATAGTTTTGAGTATTCAAATTTGGAAAATGAAAGTCTCCATCTGTATTAGTTTTAGCAATATAGTTTGGTTTTTCTTTAAAGATGATGGTATCATTTCTAGCCTCTTCAAAAAGCATAACCCAAGCATTTTCTATTTGCTCTAAACTATAAGCATCTTGTATTTTTCCACTTAAAGTAAGGGTGTCTATTTTTTCAGCAGTTGAGAAAATATAGTTTAATGTATCTAATACATTCCCCTCATTTAAATCCTTAATACATTTATTTAAGGCAATGTGATAAGTAGTGTTTTGGGCGAGTGTATCTTCAAGGGTTAAGGTTAATGTTTTCCCTTTTATATGTTTTTGGATCCTTTTTTTAATAGGAGGTGAGATGTAAAATTTCTCCTCCCAATTGTTAAATGAAATAAATTCATCAAATTCAAATGTGATAATCCTAGCGCCCCCTTTTTTAATACTTTTATTATCTGTAGTGTTGACTAGTTTAGGAGATTCTTTATCTTTTTCTCCTCCAGTAGGAGCTACTATATTGGCGCAACTGCTTAGCAGTAAAAGCAGGATAGATATTGAAGATGTAAATTTCATTAGGACAAAGATAATCTATTTGTTTTAGGCAACAGCAATAGTTGCAATGCTTACTTTCACCCCTTCAATTTCTAATAATTTTTGGGCACAAGCTTCTAAAGTTGCGCCAGTTGTTACCACATCATCTACTAGTAAGATGTGTTTGTTTTTTAATTTATCCACTTTTTTTAAAGCAAAACTATTCATCATATTTTCCCAACGGCTAAATCGTTTTTTTCTTGTTTGGGAATCGGTATTTTCTGTACGAATAAGTGAGCGAGTATTAACTTTAATTCCTAATATTTCATGCAAGCCTTTAGCTATGTATCTGCTTTGATTATAACCTCTTAGTTTTTCTTTTTTAGGATGTAGAGGTATAGGAATAATATAGTCAATATCAGAAAATGACTTACTTTCTTTTAGTGCATAACCCAACTGTTTTCCTAAGAAAAAACCTACTCTTTTCCCTCCTTCATATTTTAATTTATGAATCAGTTTTTGTACGCTCCCTTCTTTTTCAAAAGTGTATAATGCAACTGCATTTTGTAATTGCACTCTTCCCCAGAACAATTTACTTACTGTATTCTTCTTGTGTTTAAAGCAATCTGTTTTGGGAATTTTATATAAACAAAGTGTGCAAGTACACTCCTCTTCTTTTAGTAAGTTTTCTCCGCAAATAATACAGGTATTTGGGTAGAAAAGGGCTACTAAATCTTCAAAAAATGAAACGACATATTCCATAACTTAAACTTACAAAAATTAGCGCAATAAAAAACCCAACTATAAATAGCTGGGTTTTTGAATATTAAAATTGTTGTTTTTATCCGCATTTACTGTAACCACAGCTCACACATTTAAGGCATCCTTCTTCATATACTAAACCTTCATCTCCACATTCCCCACAAGTATGATCACTTACTTTTGTTCCATCAGCAATAAAGGTTTTAAGTGCTCTTACAACTCCACTTTTCCAAGTGTTGATGTTTTCATCATAAAGGTTCATTTTACCAATTAAATCAACTACATAATGTAATGGCATTCCATGACGCAATACTCCAGAGATTAACTTTGCATAGTTCCAGAATTCTTTATCGAATGAACGAGATAAACCGCCCATTGTTACTTTATATCCTTCTTTGTCTTCATACTGGAAATCATACTGAGTAGAGCCATCTTCTCTTTTGTTTTTAATTACCCAACCATATTCTACAGCTGCTGGCATATTAAATACATCTTCAGTTTTCCCTGTGAAAATCTCATAAGGTCTTCCATTCATAAGCCCTACAACAGCAATCCATTTTTCTTTATTATTTTGAAAACGAACTACTTTTGCATCTAATTTTTTTGTTCTTGATGGCGCTTTTGTTTCTCTAAATTCAGTGTTTTCAAGTACATCTCCTTTTCCTTTATCATCAGTAGAAACTAGTACTCCTGCTCTTGACCCATCTCTATAAACAGTAATTCCTTTTGTTCCTTGTTTCCATGATTCTAAGTAAATATTACCTACCTCATCAAGCGATACATCATTAGGTAAATTGATTGTTGAGCTAATAGAGTGTGTTACATATTTTTGAACAACAGCTTGCATTTCTACTCTTTTGTTCCAGTTAATTTCTGGAGCAGTACTTCCTGCATATGGGCTTTTTGTAATGTCAGTTTCACCCGTTACTTCCATCCAAGTTTTTAAGTTATGGTGGTAAACTGTAAACTCTTGCCACTTATCTCCTGAATCATCAATAAAGTCAACTTTAGCCTCTCTATCTTGTTCGTTTAACTTTCTTCTTCTTTTGTAGTGTGTCATAAACACAGGCTCAATTCCTGAAGAAGTTTGTGCTAGCATACTCAATGTTCCTGTTGGAGCAACTGTACTGATAGAGATGTTTCTTCTTCCGAATTTCATCATTCTTTCATATACCTCAGGAAGTTCTTCTTCTAGCATTTGAACAAACTCTGAAGTTTTTTCAATTTTAGCATCAAAGCCTACAAAGCTTCCTCTTGATAAAGACATGTCAATAGAACTGTCAAATTCAGCTCTACATTTCTCTTTCATGATTTCTTCAACCTTAGCAATTGCTTCATCAGAATCAATTGACATTCCAAGTGCAGCTACCATATCAGCAAGAGCAGTAAACCCTAATCCTGTTCTTCTTCCTTCTTTTCCTGTTTTAAGTAACAGCTCCCAAGTTTCTCTTTCTACTTGTTTGATATTTTCTGGCTCATCATCAGCATCTACTTTTGCTAAAATTCTTCCGATAGCTTCAGTTTCTAAATCAACTAAATCATCCATTAATCTTTGTCCTTCATAAGTTGCTTTATAGAAGTCTTCCATTCTAAATGATGCATCTTTAGTAAATGGATTGTCAACAAAATTATAAAGATTTAAAGCAATTAATCTACAACTATCCCCTCCTTGCATTGCAATTTCAGAACATGGATTTGTAGAAGTATTTTTGTATCCTGGATATACTGATGAAGTAGAGTACCAGTGTTGTCTGTCCCAGAAAATTAATCCTGGCTCAGCTGTATTGTGTGCACATTGGATAATTGTATCCCAAAGTTCTTTTGCGTTAACTGTTTTGCTGAATTTTGGTGTGTCAGATTCAATTGGCCATCTGTGTGTGTACTCAGCATTAGCCTCTACAGCATTCATAAATTCATCTGATAAACGAATAGAGATATTTGCTCCTGTTACTTTTTGTAAATCTTGTTTTATAGTAATAAAGTCCTCAACATCAGGATGAGCAATATCCATTGACAACATTAAAGCTCCTCTTCTTCCGTTTTGTGCTACTTCACGAGTTGTGTTTGAAAAACGATTCATAAAAGAAACTGCTCCTGAAGTGCTTCCTGCCGCATTAGAAACTCTTGCTCCAGAAGGACGTAAGTTTGAGATGTCAACACCAACTCCACATCTTCTTTTGAATAATTGTGCTAATTGTTGGTCAGTATAAAATACACCACCATAAGAATCGTGCATTTCGGGCACTACTATACAATTAGATAAAGAAGCTAATTTATAATGATTTCCTAAAGAACTCATTACACTTCCTTGAGGGATGATATACCCAAATTCTTTAAAGTAAGCATATACTTTTTCTTCAGTTAAATCTTCTCTTTCTTGTCCGTACTTAGATAAGAATTTAGCACTTCCGTTAAGGTTGTATTTTAATTTATAATCTGCTTCAATTCTACCAAATTCCCTTGCCATTCTCCTGTGCATATCGTCAGGAGTTTGCTCAACAAATTCCCCAGCATGATCTTTCATGGCATACTTGTTCATCCAAGTAGTTCCTGCTAATTCATCACCATTAAAATAGGCAACTGCAGCTTCTAAAACTTGCTGGTATGGGTATGTTTTTTGTTTTTTTGTTTTTGCTGTGATGTCTTGTGGTTTCTTTGTTATTGTGGTCATTTGGTTTTCAGATTAAAGCGTTTAATTTTTCAGTATTTTTTTACTGACTACAAGTTTAAAAATAATATTAAAATTCCAACACAGTATTAAAGTTGGTTCTCAACATCTTTTTCAACAAATAGTTAATAAACTAAAATTACTAGATAGAGTAATATTTAATTACAGTGTAAAGAGGTTTAGATAAAAGAAATTAAGCAAGGATTTCAGCTAAAATACTTTTGAATAAAGTAAGGCCGTCTTGATTGTTTAGTTCCTTATCAGCCGCTCTTTCAGGGTGTGGCATCATTCCAAAAACATTACGATCGGCATTACATACTCCTGCAATGTTTAATGAAGATCCATTTGGATTTCCTTCATCATTAATGTTTCCGTTTTCATCACAATATTTAAAAAGAATTTGATCATTCTTAATTAACGATTGTAAAGTTGCTTCATCAGCAAAATATTTTCCTTCACCATGAGCAATAGGAATTTTTACAGCAGAATCGTTATATTGATTAGTAACTAAAGTGTTTTTAGTTTCAGCTTTTAGATAAGTATTTTTGCAAATGAATTTATGGCTATTATTGTGTAGTAAAGCTCCTGGAAGTAATCCGCTTTCCGTTAAAATTTGGAATCCATTACAAATTCCCATAACATATCCGCCAGCATTAGCAAAGCCAATTATTTCATTCATAATAGGAGAAAATTTAGCAATTGCACCTGACCTTAAGTAATCTCCGAAAGAGAATCCTCCAGGTAAAATGATAAAATCACACTCTTGCAAATCAGTATCTTTATGCCAAAGTTTTACCACTTCTTGTTTCATAATCGTTTCAAGAACATACACCATGTCCATATCACAGTTTGAGCCAGGGAATACAACTACACCAAATTTCATAATATTATTTTTAATGCGGCAAATTTACACATTATAACGCAATGTTGTACTTATAATAGAAGGAAGAAATTACTAAAAGTAGAAATAATAAATTCGCGATTTTTCTTCCCTTAGTATAAGTGAAATAGTTCCCAATAATAATGCAGAGTGGTGTCATTAAAAAGTACCAGGATTGTATGCTTCCAAAAATCAGAAGAGCTAAAAAAAGTATTAAATAGAAGAAGATAATTAGAAATGATTTTCTTGAGCGAATACTCTTTTTATAGAGCCATTTAAATAATTCAATAAAAGAAAATAAACTAATAATAATCAGAATTGAAAGCCAAATTAATTTTGGTAATACTATTGTACTAAGTGTTGGAAAAGTAATGAGTTTTAATGGTTCAAATGATGGGAGGAAGTAAGGCTTTTCAAAAAGGAATGTGTAGGTAAAGTAAAAGAAATAAGGAGTAATAAGCCCAATACAAGCAATAGTTAAATTTCGCCAATTAATATTGCTATAATTAATTCCACTAATCATAATAAGAATTAACAAGTATGCTATTTCAGGAAAAACAAAACTTAGTAATGAAAGTATAAATGAAGCGTTAAAAATTTGTGAAAAAGGATATTCCTTTTGATAGGTCTCAAAAATATAATTCAAAAAGAAAAGTAAGAAAAAAGAGGCAAACCATTCAGATAATGTATTGGTAAATGGAGTACAAATAAGTAAATATACAAAGCCAAGCACAAGATTATCCTTACGAATAATATTCTTTTCGTAAATAAGATTATTAATTCCTAAGGCATGAAATGATGGGATAATCAACCCAAGTAGCAGTATAGCAAAAGGTGGTATCCAATCATGTGAAAAGACTAATTTAGAAGGAAATTGGAGTAATGGGATGCAGGTAAACACAAAACAGAAAACAATAAAAAATAGAATTATTGTAGGTCTTGGATTTATAAGGTGTTTAAGAAACATTGTATTCTCTAAAAATAATTAAATTTGCCTCAGTAAATTAAAACAAAAATTATGAGGGATATATTTTATGCAATTGGCGATTTTTTTGGTATAGTTTTTAATGGTGTTGAAGCAGTTGGAAATACGATTAACTATATTTATATTGTAGTAATCTTTGCATTCTTAATGCTATGGACAGCTCAAATGCTTAAGCACAGAAAAGACGGAGAGGAACACACTTCATCATAAATCAAAACCAATATCTTTTCGGTAATACTTACCTTCAAAGGATATTTTTTCAGCACTTTCAAATGATTTTTCTAGTGCTTCATTCATGTTTTCTCCAAATGAAGTTAGGGCAATAACTCTTCCTCCATTTGTTTTTATTGTTCCGTCATCTTGTTTTGTTCCTGCATGAAATACTATGCTCTCAGTTACATCTTCAATCCCACTAATTTCTTTTCCTTTTTCATAAGCTTCAGGGTATCCTCCTGAAACTAACATTACTGTAGTTGCTGCTTCTTCCGTAATATCCAAATCTTTTTCACTGAAAGTTCCATCCCCAATACCTTTTAATAGGTTTAGTAAATCTGATTTTATTCTAGGAATAACAACTTCCGTTTCAGGATCACCCATACGCACATTATACTCAATTACTTTTGGCTCTCCTTTAACATTAATCAGCCCGATAAAGATGAACCCTTTATACTCAATATTATCTTTTTTTAGCCCCTCAACAGTTGGTTTTATAATTTCTCTTTCTACTTTTTCAATATAGAACCTATCGCCAAAAGGCACAGGAGAAATAGCCCCCATACCTCCAGTGTTTAGTCCTGTATCTCCTTCTCCAATTCTTTTATAATCCTTAGCTGAAGGAAGAATTTTATAGGAATCACCATCCGTTAAAACGAAAACAGAAAGTTCAATTCCGTCTAAAAATTCTTCAATTACTACTGTTGATGATGCTGTTCCGAATTTTGCATCAGCTACCATAGCTTTTAATTCATCTTTCGCTTCTTGCAAATCATTTAAGATTAAAACTCCTTTTCCTGCTGCTAGCCCATCTGCTTTTAACACATAAGGTGCTTCTAAGCTTTCTAAAAAAGTATAGCCATCTGCTAAATTTTCTTTTGTAAATGCTTGATATTTTGCAGTAGGGATATTGTGCCTAAACATAAATTCCTTTGCAAATTCCTTACTGCCTTCTAGTTGTGCGCCTTCCTTTGAAGGGCCAATAAGGGAGATGTTTTTTAATTGCTCATCTTCTTTAAAGAAGTTGTAAATTCCATTTACAAGCGGGTCTTCTGGGCCTACAACTACAAGCTCAATATTTTCAGCAAGTACAAAATCTTTAATGCTTCTAAAATCATTTACTCCAATATTTAAATTAGTTCCAACTTGTGCTGTTCCTGCATTTCCTGGCGCAATAAATAATTGATTACATGAACTGCTTTTTGCAATTTTCCATGCAAATGCATGCTCTCTTCCTCCGCTTCCTAGTATTAATACGTTCATTCTATATTTTTATTCGCTATCCATAGCAGTTAAGATTTCCTCCGTTAATTCCATATTATGGAATACTTGTTGGACATCATCATTTTCTTCTAGTAAATCTAATAACTTCAATACTTTTTCTGCTTGTTCAGCACTTATAGTTTTGAAATTATTTGGTATTCTTTGTAATTCAGAGTTCTTAATTTCAATTCCAAGCTCCTCTAATTTTGTTTGCATATTGTTAAAGTCGGCATATTCACAGTAAATCGTTACTGCCTCCTCATCAACTTCAAGTTCTTCCAAACCGCCATCAATAAGTTCCATCTCTAACTCCTCAATTTCAATACTAACATTATCAGGGTCAATCGTGAAAACTCCTTTACGATCAAAAATAAATTCTAAAGAACCATTTGTTCCCATTGCACCATCACACTTACTAAAATAAGAACGTACATCAGCAACTGTACGGTTATTATTGTTACTTGCGCAATCTACAAAAACAGCAATCCCATGAACAGCATATCCTTCCAATGACATTTCCTCATAATTAGCTGTATCCTTGTCACTTGCTTTTTTAATAGCACGCAAAACATTATCCTTTGGCATATTGGCTGCCTTAGCATTTTGCATTATTTGTCTTAGCCTAGAGTTTGTATCAGGATCAGGTCCGCCATCTTTCACAGCCATTACAATATCCTTTCCTATTCGAGTAAAAGTTTTGGCCATTTTCGACCACCTTTTCATTTTTCTAGCTTTCCTGAATTCAAATGCTCTTCCCATAATTTATCGTTTAATCATCTAATTTTAAAACAGCCATAAAAGCATTTTGAGGAATTTCAACATTTCCTACTTGCCTCATTCTTTTCTTACCTTTTTTCTGTTTTTCTAAAAGTTTTCTTTTTCTTGAGATATCCCCTCCATAACATTTTGCGGTAACATCTTTCCTAAGTGCTTTTACAGTTTCTCTTGATATAATTTTTGATCCAATTGCTGATTGTATTGCAATATCAAATTGCTGTCTTGGAATTAATTCCTTCAATTTAGCGCATAATTTTTTCCCTAAAGCATAGGAGTTTGTTTTGTGTACCAATGCAGATAAGGCATCAACAGGATCGCCATTTAACAGAATATCCAACTTTGCTAAAACGGAAGTTCTGTACTCAATTGGGTAATAATCGAATGAAGCATATCCTTTAGATACCGATTTTAATTTATCGTAAAAATCAAAAACAATTTCTCCTAGTGGCATTTCAAAAGTAAGTTCAACCCTATCTGTTGTTAAATAAACTTGGTTGGTTAATTCTCCTCTTTTTGAGATACAAAGTGTCATTACAGGACCTATAAAGTCAGCTTTTGTAATGATTTGCGCTCGGATATAAGGTTCTTCTACACTCTCCAAAATACTTGGGTCAGGATAATCGGTAGGGTTGTGAATTTCTAACTTTTCCCCTTTCCTAGTGTATGCAAAATATGATACATTAGGTACAGTTGTAATAACTGTCATGTTAAACTCACGCTCTAATCGTTCTTGTATAATTTCCATGTGAAGCATTCCTAAGAAACCACATCTAAAACCAAAACCAAGTGCAGCAGAAGATTCAGGTGCATAGGTGAGGGAAGCATCATTTAGTTGCAATTTTTCCATTGAGGTTCTTAACTCCTCAAAATCCTCAGTATCTACAGGATAGATTCCTGCAAAGACCATAGGTTTTACTTCTTCAAATCCTTGAATAGCTTCTGTTGCAGGGTTTTCAGCAGTAGTAATTGTATCTCCTACTTTTACCTCTCTTGCGTCTTTTATTCCAGAAATAATATAACCAACCTCTCCAGCTTTCATGCTTTTTTTAGGAAACTGTTTTAGTCTTAATGCTCCAATTTCATCTGCATGATATTTCATATCAGTTGCCATAAATTGCACTTCTTGACCTTTTTTAATTTCACCATTTATGATTTTGAAATATGCCTCAATCCCTCTAAAAGTATTGTAAACAGAGTCAAAAATCATGGCCTGTAAAGGAGCTTCTACATCTCCTTCAGGATGAGGAACTCGCTCAATAATTGCAGCTAATATATCTTCAATTCCAATTCCTGTTTTTGCACTTGCAGGAATAATATCTTCATCTTTACAGTCAATTAAATCAATAATTTGATCCTTAACCACTTCAGGCTCAGCTGAAGGCAAGTCAATTTTATTCAACACTGGAATAATCTCTAAATCATGTTCCAATGCCAAATAAAGATTGGAAATAGTTTGTGCTTGAATCCCTTGAGCAGCATCAACAATAAGTAAAGCACCTTCACATGCCGCAATGGAACGAGAAACTTCATAAGAAAAATCAACATGCCCAGGAGTGTCAATTAAATTCAAAATATACTCTTCCCCTTTGTAAGTATATTCCATTTGTATAGCATGACTTTTAATGGTAATTCCTCTTTCTTTTTCAAGATCCATATTATCTAGCAACTGAGCTTCAGCTTCTCGTTCAGTAACAGCTCCAGTAAATTCTAATAACCTGTCAGCCAAAGTAGATTTACCATGGTCAATGTGTGCAATAATGCAAAAATTTCTAATTTTTTTCATGAGGTGCGAAAATACATTTTTTCACTCAAATACAAGCATGTATTTTTGTGCAGATATTTTCCTATATTTGTCATCCGAAAAGTAAAAAAATGAGTAAAAAAGTAATTATTAGAAAAAGAAGACACTTCTTAAAAGCAATCAGCTGGAACCTATTGGCAATGACGACAACATTTTTTATATTGTCATATTTACCTCCCTATTTTGGATTTGAACCACTTGATAAAAGTTCAGTTGGATGGTTAGTTGCCCTTGATAGGGTAGCAAAGTTAATATTTTATTATTTCCATGAAAGAACATGGTTTGCTTCTAATTGGGGTGTTATAAAGCCACCTAAAGTTTAATTAGGTTTATCTTCATTTTTTAAAGTGTAGTAAAAGTCTTGTTGATTATTTTTTAATAATTCAGCTTCTATTTCTTCATCAATTTCCCATTGGTATTTTTTGCGTTTAGGACCTTCATTTTTGTAAAAAAGTGCCACTAAAATTCCTGCTAATAGCCCTGCTAGATGTCCTTCCCATGAAATTGCTTGTTTTGTTGGGAGTACTCCCCAAATCATTGATCCGTAAAGAAATATGACCATCATGGAAACGGCTGATAATTTTGGGTTTTTTCGAATAAAACCGCTCACCAATAAAAAAGAGGCTAAGGCATAAATAATTCCACTTGCACCAATATGAAAAGAAGGTCGGCCAATAATCCAAAGCCAAAAGCCTGATATGAAAAATAACCACAAAAATAATTGAGGAGCAATTTTTCGATACATAGTAAAAAGCATCCCGCCTAAAATTATTATTGGATAGCTATTATTAATTAAATGGGCAAAGTCTTTATGTATAAAAGGAGAAAAAAAGATGCCTTTTAGTCCGCTTAAACTTTGTGGATATACGCCATAACTAACGAATGAAATATTGAAATTAAGTTCAATAATTTTAACAATCCACATTAAAAGTAAAAATAAGAAAGGGATAAATAAAACCCCAAATAATTCTTTTCGTTCTGTTTTGTTCATACTTGTTTATTGATGCAATAAAAGTAATCATTTACATATTAAATAACGCAATAAATTGTATTTTTACGAAAGATGAAATCAGAAAAAAAACTTTTCCTTTTAGATGCATTTGCCTTAATATATAGAGCCTATTTTGCATTCGCTAAAAATCCCAGAATAAATTCAAAAGGTTTAGATACCTCAGCAGTATTTGGTTTTGTAAATACATTAAATGAGGTAATTAAAAAAGAAAAACCAAGCCATATTGCAGTTGTTTTTGATAGAAAAAAACCAACACAAAGGCATGTTGATTATCCTGAATATAAAGCTCACAGGGAGGCTATGCCTGATGGTTTGCGTGATGCATTGCCTTATATTGATACCTTGCTAGAGGCTTTTAATATCCCCAAGTTATATATGGATGGATATGAGGCAGATGATGTGATTGGAACATTAGCAAGAAAAGCTGAACAAGAAGGTTTCCAAACCTATATGATGACTTCTGATAAGGATTTTGCACAATTGGTAACTGAAAATATTTTTATGTATCGCCCAGGAAATAAATGGCAGCCAACAGCTGTTTGGGGGATACCAGAAGTATTGGAAAAATTTGATATCCAAAGAGTGGATCAAGTAATTGATTATTTGGGAATGATGGGAGATACTGCTGATAATATTCCAGGAATTCCAGGAATAGGAAAAAAAACAGCTCAGAAATTTTTAAAGCAATATGGGTCAATGGAAGGTCTTTTTGCTAATTCGCATGAGCTAAAAGGGAAAATGAAGGAGAAGGTTGAGGCATCAGAAGAAATAGGATTATTGTGTAAAAAATTAGTTACAATTATTACAGATGTGCCAATTGATTTTGATGCAGATGCAATGCGCATGGAACCAAAAAATGAAGAAAAGATAATTTCTTTATTTGAAGAATTAGAGTTTAAAACCATATTACCTAGAATACTTGGGAGTAGCCCAAAACCTGATAAGCCAAAAGAGCAGATAGAGAAAAAAACGATTAAAAAATTACCAGCAGCAGAACCTACTGCTCAATTTGATTTATTTTCTCAGCCAACAAAGGAGGAGGCTATTGTGGTTAAAAGCACTAATTTTGAATTGATAACTGATCCTAATAAATTAAGTCAGTTAAAATCAGAAATTGAAAAAAAAGGTAAATTTTCTTTTCAAATTATTACAAATACAAAAGAAGCTTTAACTACTAACATTGTTGGTTTTTCTTTGAGTCATACAAATGATAATGGATTTTATATTCCATTTAATAAAGATACTAAGGAATTAATAAAATCACTATTTGAAAATTCAGCTATCCATAAAATTGGCTATGATTTAAAATTTGCAATTAAAGTATTGTCAAGGGAGGGAATTGAAGTTTTAGGTACTTTGTTTGATGTTGAGATAGCACATTATTTATTACACCCTGATATGCGCCATGCCTTGGATATTATTTCAGATAATTACCTGAATAAAATAATGATTGAAGAGCAATCAGTTATTGGGAAAGGGAAAACAAAAGTTAAATTATCTTCTTTAAACCCGGAATTAATAACTGATTTTTCAGCAGAGCAAGCTTCAATGATTTTTAATCTTGCAGCTATTTTTGAAAAAGAATTGAAGGAGGTTGGGGTATGGGATTTATTTACAGATGTTGAAATTCCGTTAAGTATAGTTTTAGCAAAAATTGAAAATGAGGGAATTGCTTTGGATGTTGAGATGCTTAATAAATACAGTATTGAATTGACGAATGAGCTAGCGCTTCAAACAAAAAAAATTCATGAGTTTGCTGGTGAAGAATTTAATATTGCGTCACCAAAGCAAATGGGAGAGATTCTATTTGTAAAAATGGAATTGAGTAAAAAGCCTAAAAAAACAAAGTCAGGACAATTTTCTACTTCAGAAGAAACATTGTTAAAGTTGAAGGATAGTCATCCAATAGTTGATGAGATTTTAAATTTTAGAGCAGTAAAAAAATTATTATCTACTTATGTTGATGCCTTGCCGGAAATAGTAAATTCAACTACTAAAAGAATACATACTACCTTTAATCAATCGGTTGCTGCAACAGGTCGTTTGTCATCTGTAAACCCTAACTTACAAAATATTCCAATCCGAACTAAAAGAGGAATGAAAGTGCGTGAGGCATTTATTCCAAGAGATAAAAATTATACTTTAATGGCTGCTGATTATTCCCAGATTGAGCTAAGGATTATGGCAAGTTTAAGTAAAGATGAGGGAATGCTTACCGCTTTTAATAATGGGGTTGATATCCATTCAGCAACAGCAGCAAAGGTGTATAAAGTACCTGTTGAGGATGTGGATAGAGAAATGCGTTCAAAGGCAAAAGCCGTGAATTTTGGAATTATTTATGGGATTTCAGCTTTTGGATTAGCACAAAATATTGGAGTGAGTAGAACTGAAGCGAAAGTGATTATTGATAATTATTTTGAGCAGTTCCCTAAGGTTAAAGAGTATATGGACTGGTCAATTGAACAAGCGCGTGAAAAGGAATATGTTGAAACTGTAATGGGAAGAAGAAGGTATCTGAACGATATTAATTCTAGAAATGCAGTAATGCGTTCAGTGGCAGAACGAAATGCAATTAATGCTCCTATACAAGGGTCGGCTGCTGATATTGTAAAAAAAGCAATGATTGATGTTCAGCAAGAAATGGATAAAAGAGACATGCAATCCAAAATGTTATTGCAAGTGCATGATGAATTGGTTTTTGATATGCATAATAGCGAATCAGAAGAATTGAAAGCGCTTGTAAAGGAAAAAATGGAGCAAGCAGTTACACTTAAAGTCCCTTTAACAGTTGATATTGGTGAAGGATTAAATTGGCTTGAAGCCCATTAATCTATTCTGCTTTTTTATCAATAAAGAGTAAGTACAATACTACTAGGGCAATAACTCCAATAAAGGAACTTCCGGCATCTTGTATGTTGCCAACAGGATCCCAACCCAAAATATCATCACCAATAAGTAGCTGAACAATAACCCCTAAACATAGGAAGGTAAGTGCTGTAGCTGTAATATCAGTTATGCTTTGCTTTAGTTTAGTAAATAGTTTTTTCATCTGATTAGTTTGATGTGGTCAAATATAAGTTATTAAAACAAAATAGCCCTACGGTTAAGCAGGGCTATTTTATATAGTACATCTAATTAATCTTACTTGCTAGTTAAAAGCGAGAATAAAACTAATAATCCAACTAATCCTCCGAACCCAGCTCCACCAAGTCCGTTAATAACTGCCATTACATTGTCAATCACAGTCATTCCAAACATAGCACCTCCTCCAAAAAGGATTTCTACTGCTACACCTAGTCCTAAAACTGTCATGATTAAACCTGTTAAGCCTTTAAAAAAGCCATTGAAATACTTAAATACATTGTCCATAATAAAAAATAATTTGGTTAATACTGATGCCAAACTTAGAACATAATTGCTTTGTTTTGAATGATTTCCACTTTTTTTCTTTTAGAATGGGGTTTTTATTAAAATTGATTTTTTAATAATCAATATAAAGCTTAACTTACTGAAAGACAAAAGATTAAATTAATTTTTAGTGTTTTTTAGATAAGTAAAAGTCTATGGTTTTAAACATAAACTTGTTAAAAATTACAAATCCTTATAACTTATTGATATACAGTTGTAAAGGGTGTATTTTTCTATAAAAAAGGAAGAAAACACCTAATTTAAGTTAACATCACGAATTGAGAGGATATTTTTGGTGAATTCGCTAAAATTTTGTATAATATAATAGAGCTTTTGAGCAGCAATTGTTGTTGTTTCTAGCTCATTGTTGTTGTGATAGGCTGTAAATTTGCTCAATAATGGGAATAAATGGGCTTCTGTTTCCCGTATGGTTTTCTGCATATTAGTATCTACTATTCCTGGGTGCACAGAAAACACAGTTAGGTTTTTATGTTTTTCATCAGCAATTACCTGGGTAAGCATATCTAGCCCTGACTTTGTTGCACAGTAGGTACTCCAAGAAGGAATAGAGCTATTGGCTGCACCCGATCCTATATTAATGAGTAGCTTTTTATCATCAGGATAAGTGGTAATAAATTTCCTACATAATATAGTAGGGGCAACTAAGTTAAGGTTGTACTCTTGAATGATATCATTAGTTTGCTTTTTATCAAAAGGAACAATAGTGCCAATTGTAGCGGCATTATTTATAAGCAATACCTCATCCGTATTAATAGTAGGTAATACTAAAGTACTAACTTTGGAAAGATCGCTTAAATCAATTGAGGTAAAGTTAAAATTAGGATGATTAATCTTATTTGTTCGGGAATAGCCATATACTATATAGTCTTCTGCAAGCAGAAGTTCAGTAACTGCTTTACCAATACCGCCACCTGTACCTGTTATAAGTGCAACTTTTGCCATTTATAGTTTTGCTAAGGCTTGCTCTAGGTCAGCAACTAAATCCTTAATATCCTCAATACCTACAGATAAACGGATTAAAGAATCTACTACTCCTGTTTTTTCTCTTTCTTCTTTAGGAATTGCAGCATGTGTCATGCTTGCTGGGTGCCCGCATAAGGATTCTACTCCCCCTAAACTTTCGGCTAAAGTAAAATAATGAGTATTAGAAACTACAGTTACTGCATCTGCTAGTTTGTTTCCTTTAAGGTTGAAAGAAATCATACCTCCAAAATCATCCATTTGTTTTTTTGCAATATCATGATTAGGATGAGATTCAAAACCTGGCCAGTATACTTCCCCAACTTTAGGATGAGACTTTAAGAAGTTTGCAATTACTTTTCCGTTTTCACAATGTCTTTGCATCCTAAGGTGTAAGGTTTTTATTCCTCTTAATACTAGGAAAGAATCCATAGGACCAGGTACGGCACCACATGAGTTTTGAATAAAGTATAAACGCTCAGCTAGAGCTTCATCCTTACAGATTGCAGCTCCCATCACTACATCAGAATGACCACCCATGTATTTAGTAAGTGAATGCATAACGATATCAGCCCCTAAATCCAAAGGTCTTTGTAAATATGGTGTAGCAAAGGTATTGTCCACCACAAAAATAAGGTTGTGCTTTTTTGAGATAGTACCTAAACTTTCAATATCAATAATGTTTAGCATTGGGTTGGTTGGTGTTTCTGCCCAAATCATTTTTGTGTTTTCATTTATATAGGATTCTACTTTATCCGCATTATCCATGCCAATAAAATGAAACTTAATACCATAGAATTCAAATATCTTAGTGAAGATACGGTAAGTACCTCCGTACAAATCGTTAGTTGAAATTACCTCATCACCAGGAGATAATAGTTTGATTATTGCATCAATTGCCCCAAGTCCAGAGCCAAAACACAAACCATGCGTACCGTTTTCTAGAGCCGCCAAGTTTTTTTCCAAAGCACTTCTTGTAGGGTTACCAGTACGGGAATATTCATATCCTTTATGGTCGCCAGGAGAGGCTTGTATATAAGTTGAGGTTTGGTAGATTGGCGTCATTATTGCCCCAGTAGTTGGGTCCGCCTCCTGTCCTGCATGTATAGTTTTAGTTCCGAATTTCATTGTAATTTTTAGGTTTTATTTGCTTAACAAATGTATTAAATTTGGAGTAATTAATTTTACTTTTGCTAAAAATTAATGCTTTGAATAAAATAGTATTAGCCCATATTTCATTGTTTGTAGCAAACTTAATTTATGCTATTAATTACACTTTTGCAAAAGATGTAATGCCTGATTTTATTCAGCCTTCAGGTTTTATTTTATTGAGAGTAACTGGGGCAGTTACTTTGTTTTCCATCTTCTATTTTTTATTTGTGAATGAAAAGGTAGCCAAGAAAGATATCATTCGTTTGGCAATTTGTGGTGTATTTGGTGTTGCTGTAAATCAAATATTGTTTTTTGAGGGCTTAAACTTAACTACCCCAATTAATGCAGCAATCATTATGACGATTAATCCTGTTTTGGTAATTATAATGTCGGCACTGATACTGTTTGAAAAAATAAATATCAGAAAAGGAATAGGGATAGCATTGGGCTTGGTGGGGGCTAGTACTTTAATACTAAACGGAGGAAATGTAAGTGGCAATACTAATTATATGTTGGGGAATATGTTTGTGTTTATTAATGCAGCAAGTTATGGTTTGTATTTAGTGTTGGTAAAACCTTTAATGCAGAAATATCATCCTATTACAGTTATGTTTTATGTATTTGCTTTTGGGCTTTTGTATGTATTGCCCTTTGGATATACTGGACTAAAGGCTGTAGAATGGCTTAGTTTTCCGCCCATAATTATTTGGGAAGTATTATTTGTAGTAGTGTGTACTACCGTAATTGCTTATTTGCTTAACTCCTCTGCATTAAAATTACTTAACCCTTCTACAGTGAGTATTTATATTTATTTACAACCTGTATTGGCTAGCCTTTTTGCCATATTTAGAGGCTCGGATACTTTAGATGAAATGAAAATTATATCGGCAATAATCATTTTTGTTGGGGTGTATTTGGTAAGTGTTCGTTCCTTAAAGGACAGAAAGCAGAAACTTTCTTAAATTTGCAAAAAATATTTTTCTGATGATTCAATCAATGACAGGCTATGGAAAAGCTGAACTAAACCTAACAAATGCTAACTTTACTATTGAAGTAAGGTCGCTTAATTCAAAACAAATAGATGCCAATGTAAAGATGTCATCTATTTATAGAGATAAGGAAATAGAACTTAGAAAATTACTTTCTGAAAAACTAAAAAGAGGGAAAATTGAACTTTCTATTTGGAGGGAATCCTCAGAATCCAATGCGAAATATACTTTAAATACTGAGTTGATAAAAGAGTATTTTTCTCAGATTGAGGGAATAACAAATGACCTAAACTTAAACAGTAAGGACATTATGCCAAGCCTTTTAAAAATGCCAGAAGTATTGGTAAAAGGAGAGGAGAAAGCAGATGACAATGAGTGGGATGAAATAGCCAAAGGAGTAGATACTGCAATTGCTAATATCCTACAATTCCGATTGGATGAAGGAAAAAAATTAGAAGAAGATATTACGGAAAGGATTAACAAACTATCGACTTTATTGGTTGAAGTAGCCCCTTTTGCAAAAGCAAGAATTGAAAAGGTAAAACAAAGCCTTGCCGAGAAACTTGCTGAGATTGATACTAAAAATATTGATGAAAATAGATTTGAGCAAGAACTAATCTATTACTTAGAAAAACAAGATATAACAGAAGAACAAGTAAGGTTAGATGCTCATTTAAACTACTTTATTGAAACTATGAAAACTGATTCCCCAAACGGAAAAAAGTTAGGTTTCATTGGACAAGAAATAGGTAGAGAAATAAATACAATTGGGTCTAAATCATCAGATGCAGGAATGCAAAAAATTGTAGTGCAAATGAAAGATGAGTTAGAAAAAATTAAGGAGCAACTATTAAATATATTATAGTGGGAAAACTCATTGTTATATCGGCACCATCAGGAGCAGGAAAAACTTCCATTGTCCGCAATTTACTAAAAGAAATGCCAAGTCTTTCTTTTTCCATTTCAGCTTGTAGTCGTGAAAAAAGAGAAAATGAAGTAGATGGAAAAGATTATCATTTTTTAGGAGTAGAGGGTTTCCAGAATAAAATAAAAGAAGATGCGTTCTTAGAATGGGAACAGGTGTATGAAAATCAGTATTACGGAACCCTAAAATCGGAAGTAGAAAGAATTTGGAGTGAAGGGAAAACTGTAATTTTTGATGTAGATGTAGTAGGAGGTTTAAATATTAAAAAGCAATATCCTAAAGAATGCTTATCCCTTTTTATTATGGTACCATCATTAGAGGTTTTGGCAGAACGATTAATTGGAAGAGGATCAGAATCAGATGAAAGTTTACAGAAAAGATTAGATAAAGCAGAAGAGGAAATAGCAAGAAACCAAGAATTTGATGTAGTAATATTAAATGATGATTTGGAAATTGCTTGTAAGGAAACAATGGAGGTAATCACAAATTTTATAAATTCGTAAAATGAAGATAGGTCTGTTTTTTGGTAGTTTTAATCCCATGCATGTGGGGCATAAAATTATTGCTTCCTATTTAGCAGAGTTTTCTGACTTAGAAAAGGTGTTATTTGTAGTTTCTCCTCAAAATCCTTTAAAACAAAAAAGGACATTATTAGACCAAAATCATAGGTTACAAATTATAAGAGCAGAATTGGAGGATAATCCTAAACTAGCCGTTTCGGATGTTGAATTTAGCATGCCGCAACCCTCTTACACTATTGATACTTTAGTTAGGTTGAAAGAACAACATCCTGAGCATGAATATGCGATAATTATGGGAGCAGATAATTTGCAGAATTTTCATAAGTGGAAAAATTTTGAACAGATTTTAGCAGATTATTCAGTGTATGTGTATCCAAGGCATGGCTTTGAAGTGGAGGGTTCACATGAAAATATTCACCTTATTGATGGAGTTCCACAAATGGAAATATCTGCTTCATTCATCAGAAACTCAATTAAAGAAGGAAAAGATGTTTCTTATTTGATGACAGAGAAGGCTTGGAAATATACGGATGAAATGAATTTTTACAGATGATAGGAGTTAGTAGATATATAATTTTATTATTGGGTATCCTTACCTTTACATCTTGTTCCGTGCAGATTAAAATAAATGCAGATGTTGACACTCAAAAAGATAAGAATTCAATAAAAGTAATAGTTAAAAAGACTCAACAAAAAGAATATATTGGATGGTGGGTGTATGGTGAAGGGCAACATATTTTTAAAGATGAAGAAACTTTGGAAGAATATGATTTAACTTTTCCAAATGAAGATATGGTAGAATTAGTAGAATTGTATTTGTCTGTTTGTGAGATGGAGTATTTCCCAATGGAGTGTGCAATGAATGGAACTTTAGAAGGTAATGTTCTTACGGTTCAATCCTTTGAAATTCTTTATATACAAGGTTGTGGGGAGTAGTAACACTATTTAACTGCTATCTAATTCTATTAACCTACCTTTGCCAAAAACAATTCCATAAAAGGAATTCCTATATGAAATTTGAAGATTTAAACTTAGACTCAACTATATTAAAAGCTGTAGCTGACCAAAATTATACTGAGCCAACTGCCATACAAGCGCAAGCTATTCCTTTAATCCTAAAAAACAATGATGTGCTTGGATGTGCGCAAACAGGAACAGGAAAAACTGCTGCTTTTGCTTTGCCTATTATCCATCATTTGGTAAATGAAAAGCAAAATAATAGTAAAACAAAAGTTAGAGCCTTAGTTGTTACTCCTACTAGAGAATTGGCAATACAGATTGCAGAGAATTTTACTGCTTATTCTAAATATAATGGAATAAAAAATACAGTGATTTTTGGTGGAGTAAAGCAGATGAAGCAGGTTAAAAGATTGGAAACTGGAGTGGATGTGTTGGTTGCAACTCCTGGTCGATTATTGGACCTTATGGGGCAAGGTTATATCTCCTTAAAAGATGTTGGTTATTTTGTACTTGATGAAGCAGATAGAATGTTGGATATGGGCTTTATTCATGACATCAAAAAAATATTAGAGAGACTTCCTAAAAGTAGACAATCTTTATTTTTCTCGGCTACTATGCCAGATAATATTCTTAAGCTTTCCAATACTATTTTACATAACCCTAAAAAGATAGCGGTACATCAAGTTTCAACAACTGCCGAAACAATTCAGCAGTCAATTTACTATACCAACAAACATGATAAAAATGATTTGTTACTTTATATATTAAAAAATAAAGAAATAGATCAATTGCTTTTGTTTTCTAGAACAAAAAGAGGAGCAGATAAAATTGTAAAAAGGCTATCCAAACAAAACATAAAGGCAGCTGCCATTCATGGAGATAAGTCGCAACCTCAAAGGCAAAAGGCATTAGAATCCTTTAAAAATAATACGATAAGGGTATTAGTTGCTACTGATATTGCTGCAAGAGGAATTGATATTGATAAGTTAACTTATGTGTTGAATTATGATATTCCTAATGAACCAGAAACTTATGTACACAGGATAGGAAGGTGTGGTAGAGCAGGAGAGCAGGGCGTTTCTATTTCAATTTCTGAGCCAGAAGAAAATGTATATGCAAAGGATATTGAGAAATTAATAAATCAAAAAATAGAGGAAGTAAAAAATCATCCTTTTCCGCAAACGGATAAACCTATGAATGCAAAGGAGAAGAAAGAGTTTGAAAAGGAAAAAAACAGAAAAAAACAAGAGTTTTTTGCAAACAGGAAGAAAAAAAGGAATGCTGCTGGAGGTAATAATAACCGAAATAATAGAAGATAAAAAAATAGACAAAAAACTCCCCTCCTTGGAGGGGGAGGGGTGGGTTCTAAAATCTAATTAATATGACTGATAAAACAAAATCTGAAAATACTCAACCTAACAATCCTTTACACGGAATAAGGCTAGTTGATATCCTTGAATACTTGGTAGATGAATATGGATGGGAGGAATTAGGTTATGAAATCAATATCAATTGTTTTACGAATAATCCTTCAATAAAATCGAGCCTTAAGTTTTTAAGAAGAACCCAATGGGCAAGGGATAAAGTAGAAAACCTTTATTTAAGAACGATTAGGGAGTAGTTTAAGAGACCAATTTCTTAATAAGAAAAATCAACCCTAACAAGATTAATAATGCTATTGAAATTAAGGGGCCTACATATGGAATGAGGAATGTTGGTAGCATACATAATAGTAGCAATGGTACTAGTTTTCTTGCCCACCATTTTCTTTTTTTCCACCCTCTCCAAAATGTTCTGAGCAATAGATAGGTACCACTAATAAGAATAATAGCATTAAGGATATATATTAATATCCACCATGCATGGTCTTAAGTTTCTTCCTCATCTTCTTCAAAGTTTAATTTAGTTAGTTCAGTATTGTTTTCTGTAATTGGAAAAGATGCATAACTTACATTTGCAAGTGTTGTAAGTGCAATAAAAAGGAGTAATAGTTTTTTCATAATGTGATTTTTTACTGCATATTATAGACTAAACCTCCTGAAAGACTACTTATTATAGCCAACAATGCTATAACCCCTCCTAAGATTAATATAACTTTTGTTAATATTCTTGACCATTTTTCTCTTCTTTTCCATGCTCTCCACCATGTTCTGATAATGAAAAATAATGCAGTACCTAGAAAAGCAAGAACAAGTATTCCTCTAAGAATTTGTACGATTAATGAGGGCTCATTGTCTTTTTCCTCATCTTCTTCAAAATTTATTAAAGTTAGTTCAGTGTTATTTTCTGTAATTGGGAATGAAGCATAACTCACATTGCTAAGTGTTGTTAGTACAATAAAAAGGAGTAATAGTTTTTTCATGTAGCAAAAATAACTAACGAAAATTTAAATACTATGCTAAGCATAATAAATGGAATTTAAAAAGGGAAAAGCAACCCATAGAAATAAGATGAGGTATTTTTTCTATTCAAGAGAAATGTATAAGAATTAAATTGATATTTTTGGGCTTTAAATAAATAATACTATGCCTAAATTAATTTCTTTTTCAGCTGTTCTTTTAATATTAGTATCTTGCAATTCTCGTGAGAAAGTTAATTATCCAACAACAGAAAAAATAGTCGTAACAGACACCTATTTTGATACTGAAGTAGAAGACCAATATAGATGGCTTGAAGATGATATGTCGGCTGAGGTAAAGGATTGGGTTCAAAATCAAAATGAAGTAACTTTTTCTTATTTAGAACAGATCCCACAAAGAGAGGAGCTAAAAGAGAGGTTAGAAAAATTATGGAATTATGAAAAAATAGGAACTCCATTTCAGGAAGGAGATTACACTTATTTTTATAAAAATGATGGGTTACAAAATCAATATGTATTGTACAGAAAAAAAGGTTATGGAGCAGAAGAAGTTTTTATTGACCCTAACCAATTTACTGAAGATGGAACTATTTCTTTGGCAGGAATATCTTTTTCGGAAGATGGTAGTTTGCTTGCCTATTCTATCTCAGAAGGAGGGTCAGATTGGAGAAAAGTAATTGTTATAGAAACTGAGAATAAAACCTTAGTGGAAGATACTTTATTAGATATTAAATTCTCAGGAATTAGCTGGAAAGGGAATGATGGGTATTATTATTCTTCTTATGATAAGCCTGAAAAATCAGTATTATCTGATAAAACTGATCATCATAAATTATATTATCATAAACTAGGAACTCCTCAAAATGAGGATGAAATTATTTTTGGAGAAGATGAAAAGTTCCGGTATGTAAGAGGAGGTGTTACTAAGGATTTAAATTATCTAATAATAAGTGCTTCTAAAGCAACTTCTGGAAATAATTTATTTGTTATGGATTTAAACAATAAAGATGCTGAGCTAATACAAATTACCTCTGATTTTAAAAGTGATAGTTATATCATTCATAATATAGGAAGTACACTTTTCTTAGTTACAAATTTAGATGCTCCAAATAAAAGGTTAGTACAAATTAATTTATCAAATACAAATCCTGAAAATTGGAAAAATTTGATTTCAGAAACAGAAAATGTGTTAAGCGTATCCAAAGGAGGGGGATACTTTTTTGCTAAATATTTTGAAGATGCAAATTCAAAAGTGTTACAATATAGCTATGAGGGAGAATTAATACGAGAAGTAGAATTTTCAGGTAAAGGAAATGTTAGTGGGTTTGGAGGAAAGGAAGATCAAAAAGAGATTTTCTATAATTTTAGCAATTATATCACGCCAAGGTCTTCATTCAAATATAGTGTAGAAACAGGGGATTCAGAATTGTATTGGTCGCCAGATATTGATTTTAACACAAGTGATTTTGTTTCTGAACAACATTTCTATACATCTAAAGATGGAACAAAAGTGCCAATTAGTATTATGTATAAAAAAGGTGTAGAACTGAATGGAAAGAACCCTACTATATTATATGGTTATGGAGGGTTTAATGTAAGCCTAAAACCTTCTTTTTCGGTATCTAATGCCGTGTGGTTAGAACAAGGTGGAATTTATGTTGTAGCCAACCTAAGAGGAGGAGGGGAATATGGAAAAAAATGGCATGATGCAGGAATTAAAATGAAAAAGCAAAATGTGTTTGATGATTTTATTGCAGCAGCAGAGTTTTTGATAGAAAATAAATATACAAGTTCCGATCACTTAGCTATTAGCGGAAGGTCAAACGGAGGGCTTTTAGTAGGGGCTTGCATGACGCAAAGACCAGATTTATTTAAAGTAGCTTTACCAGGAGTAGGAGTGTTGGATATGTTGCGCTATCATACTTTTACATCAGGGGCAGGTTGGGCATATGATTATGGAACTGCTGAAGACAGCAAAGAAATGTTTGAATATTTGAAGAATTATTCTCCTGTACATAATGTGAAAGAAGGGGTTGAATATCCTGCTACCTTAGTAATTACAGGTGACCATGATGATAGAGTAGTACCGGCACATAGTTTTAAATTTGCAGCAGAATTACAAGCTAAACAAAATGGAACAAACCCAACTTTAATTAGAGTAGAAACTAATGCAGGACATGGGGCAGGAACACCAGTTAGTAAAAGAATAGAAGAGGCAGTTGATATTATGGGCTTTGTGTTGTATAATTGTGAGGAATAGAATTCAACTAATCTACTAAAATAGACTTAAGAAAATAAATCGATTTTCTGATTAGAAATTGCTTTTAGAAATAATTTATTCCTTTTTAGAAGTTATTCTATCTGTAGTACTATTTTTTAATTTATCCAATTACTGGGCCTGAATTAAACGCATTATACCCTCTTATCAGCCAATGGATTAACATAATACCTAATATTATTCCTAATACCCATATCCATACTAATAAAGTTACTAAGAGAGGTTTAGAATTTACTTTAACTCCTTTAGATGACTTAGCTTGATTATTTCTACAGTCAATACATGTACAATAATCAATATCAAAACCCGCTTTTTGCATCCGAGAATGATATTCAGATGTAGTTTCTTTAATCACTATTTTATTGGTATCTGGGATAATAGTATCAATAGTTATTAAAGGTTGAATAGGAATAGGAAAAGAAGCATAACTCACATTAGTAAGTGTTGTTAGTGCAATAAAAAGGAGTAATAATTTTTTCATGCAGTAAAAATAACTAACAATAACTAAAATGTTATGCTAAGCATAGTAAATGGAGTTTAAGGTAATTTTTATCTTGAAAAAATTGCTATAATGACTATGAGAATGCCCATCACCATGGGAATGTTCGTGCTTATTAGTTTCTACTTCAATCTGCTTTTCGTGTTGATGATGATGCGACTCATCAGTAAAATAGCCGTTAAGTTGAAAGGCTAGTAAAACAATACCTGCCACAACTAATAGTCCATTTGATTTTGGATATTTTATCAAAGGACTCTCCTCTAAGCATTGAAAGTAATGGGAAAAGAATAATCAAAACTGCTATCTGCCCAAATTCTACCCCAACATTAAAACATAATATTTGTGCTAAGGATAAATCAATAGATGATGCGACTGCTACTTCTTGTAATTTTGTTGATAAGCCAAAACCATGAATTAATCCAAATACAAAAACCATTAAAATTAAATTAGGAGGACTTATAGAAAACCACTTTTTAAATCCATCTAAATTTTCAAATCCTTTATAGATAACACTAAACGCAATTACAGCATCAATTAAATAAGCATTTGCTGTAATGCCGTAAAAAGTAGCAAAAATAAGTGTGATACAATGTGCAATTGTAAAGGCGGTAATGAACTTAAAAATATCAGAATAGTTGTTAAGAAAAAAGACCACTCCAATTAAGAATAGAATATGGTCGTATCCTGTAACCATATGTTCTGCCCCAAAATAAATAAAGTCCATTAATGATGCGTCAGCCATAGCATCAATTATTGATTTTGAAACGCCATGAGCCAATCCAGTTAAAGGCATACATAGTAATAATAGTAGTTTTTTCATCATAGAAAATATTAGTTATTCAGTGTAAATCACCTCCAATAAAGTTTGTCCAACCGCATTTAAGGTGTTTTTATCTATATTGTCCATATCATCATTGTGGGTGTGCCAGTGCTGGTTAAAATTGGTTTCAGTAGCTGGGTCATATTCAATAATATCAATAGTAGGGATTCCTATAATTGTATTTACATAATAATGGTCGTCCAATATTTGTTTTGCATTTTCAAAAATAAAATAATTCCCAAAACCTAACCTGCTTGCCTTACGCCAAACTTTTTGCAATACATTGGAAGCAAAATATCTTGAGATATCCTCATGCCTAAAAGTAGCATTTTTTCCTCCTACCATATCTAGTAAAATTCCATAACGAGCAAAGTAGTTTTGCTTATGTGGGTTTTTACTCCAGTATTGTGAGCCTAAACACCAAGAATCTTGCATAATAGGAAATCCTGAATCTTCAGGTTGCCCGTAATCCTCTGCATCAAAAAGGATAATGTCTATTCCTATTTTTGGATTTTTCTTGCTGAATTGACGAGCTAATTCTATTAAAACTCCAACTCCACTTCCCCCATCATTTGCGCCAAGTATTGGGCTATTTTGGTTTTCAGTATCATGGTCGGCAATATGCCTGCTATCCCAATGGGCAAATAGGGCAACTCTATTATTTTTCTCAGGAGAGAAACTTGCAATAATGTTTTTTAAAGTATGGTGTTTTCCATCATAAGTTGTAGTTGCTGCTTCTTGCACCTGTACATTTGGTGTGTATTGCAAAAACTTTTTTTCTAACCAGATAGCACAATTTTTCCATGCTTTTGAGGAGATGACTCTTGGGCCAAAATCAACTTGTGTTTGTATATACTGATATGCAGAATCAGCATTAAAAACAGGAACTTCTATTTTTACTTTTGGCTTTTTAGGAGTACTCTTTTTTTGCTGAGGTTCAGATGTGCAAGCACTGAGTATAATAATGCAAAAAATAAATAGTGAGTGTTTAGAATCTATCATCTCAAATCTAGTTTTTAACTTCCCAACTACTTCCTTCTCTACTGTCTTTTATCTGAATTCCAGCTTTATTTAACTCATCACGGATTAAATCGGCAGTGTCAAAATCTTTGTTCTTTTTAGCATTTCCTCTTAGTTGAAGTACTAAATCCATCACTTCATCCGTAAGGTTATTTCCGCTACTTTCTTTTGCAGAAACAAGTCCTAAAATATTGGTTACAAAAGTGTTGAATAGTGATTTTAATTTTTCTAAATCGCTAGTTTTTAAACTCTCTTTTCCATCTTTTACTGAGTTGATAATTCTTACTCCATCAAACAAATGAGCAATTAAAATAGGGGTATTAAAATCATCACTCATAGCCGAATAACACTTTTTTTCTAGTTCCTCTACATTGTAAGTTGAGGTTTCACAAGGCGTTAGGCTTTGCAAAGTTTCCATTGCATTCATCAGTTTTGTGAATCCTTTTTCAGCAGCTTGCAATGCATCATTACTAAAATCAACTGTGCTTCTATAGTGTGCTTGCAAAATGAAAAAACGAATAGTCATAGGAGTATAAGCTCTCTCTAATTTTTCATGTGTTCCGTTAAAAAACTCTTCTAAATTAATGAAGTTTCCAAGGGATTTCCCCATCTTTTTTCCATCCACAGTAATCATATTGTTGTGCATCCAGTAGTTTACAGGATTACAATCATTACATGCATTGCTCTGTGCAATTTCTGCTTCATGATGTGGGAAAACTAAGTCCATTCCACCTCCGTGAATATCAAAGGTTTTCCCTAAATATTTTTCACTCATTGCCGAACATTCCATGTGCCATCCTGGGAAACCTTCTCCCCAAGGGGAATTCCACCTCATGATATGTTCTGGGCTTGCATTTTTCCAAATTGCAAAATCAACAGGACTTCTTTTTTCTGATTGTGCATCTAAGCTTCTAGTTCCTTCTAAAGTATCTTCTATATTTCTTCCTGATAAAGTTCCGTAAGGATACTTTTCATTGTATTTATTTACATCCAAATAAACAGAACCATTTACCTCATAGGCAAATCCATTTGCTAAAATTTTTTCTACCATTTCAATTTGCTCAATAATATGTCCTGTTGCTCTTGGTTCAATGCTTGGAGGTAAACAGTTTAAATCACTCATTGCTTTATGATAACTCAAAGTATAAAACTGAACAATTTCCATAGGTTCTAATTGTTCTAATCTTGCTTTTTTAGCAATTTTATCTTCCCCTTCATCCGCATCATTTTCTAGGTGCCCTGCATCAGTTATGTTCCTGACATATCTAACTTTATAGTCGTTATGTTTAAGGTATCTAAAAACAACATCAAAAGTAATTCCTGGCCTTGCATGTCCTAAATGAGGATCACCATAAACAGTAGGCCCACAAACATACATTCCTACATGATTTTCTACTATAGGATTAAAGACTTCTTTTTGTCTTGTAAGCGTGTTGTATATTTGTATTTCTCTGCTCATATATTGGTTTTTGGTTTGTAGTTTTTGGTTTGTAGTTAATTTTCTACAAACTACTAACTACCAACATTCATACTGTATTTTCTTTTCAAATTCTCCATCATATCTGAAGTCATTTTCTCTAGGTTATATTCCAAATTCCAACCCCAATCATCTTGTGCGTGAGTATCATTAATAGATGATGGCCATGAATCTGCAATAGCTTGTCTGAAATCAGGATTATAGCTCATTTCAAAATCAGGGATATGCTTTTTAATTTCTTCCGCTATTTGTTGTGGTGTAAAACTTACTCCAGCTAAATTATAAGAGGAACGAATTTTTACTTGTTCAGCAGGTGCTTCCATCAATTCAATAGTTGCTCGAATTGCATCTGGCATATACATCATTGGTAGGCCTGTATTTTCGGATAAGAAACTTTCATATTTTCCATGCTGAATAGCTTGGTGAAAAATATCTACTGCATAATCAGTTGTTCCTCCTCCTGGGGCAGCTTTCCACCCAATTAAGCCAGGATAACGGATACTTCTTACATCTACTCCAAATTTATTAAAGTAGTATTCATTCCATCTTTCTCCTGCTTGTTTAGTAATTCCGTAAACTGTATTCGGTTCCATTACTGTGTATTGAGGAGTATTTTCCATTGGAGTTGTAGGCCCAAAAACAGCAATTGATGATGGCCAAAAAATCTTTTTAATGAGTCCGTCTTTTGCTAAATCCAACACATGAGAGTGGGAACGCATATTAAGTTTCCATCCTAATTCAATATTTTGTTCTGCAGTTGCCGAAAGGAGTGCTGCTAATAAATAGACTTGAGTAATTTTGTATCTTATTACAATATCTCTTAATAATTGTTCGTCCATTATATCTAAAGTTTCAAACGGACCTGATTCCATTACTTGCTTGCAAGAAGGACGAATATCGGAGGCAATCACATTCTCATTTCCGTACATCTTTCTTAACTCCATTACAAGTTCTGTGCCAATTTGTCCTGAAGAACCTATTATTAATATCCTTTCTGTCATCTGTAAATATTTGGCACAAATATAGCATTAAACATTATTTTCAGCCTATTAATTATAATTACAATAAAAATTGAGGTTTTTGTATCTTTGCCACATATTTAAGACACATAAATTATGGATCCGAATACCGGTAAAAAAAATATGTTCAATAAGCTGAGTAAGGAACAAGGCTTAAAATTATTAGAGCAAGAGGACTTTAAAAGAAAAACAGTTTCTTTTTACAGGTATGTAATTATTGATTCACCTGCTGATTTGAGAGATGAGTTGTATGAATCATGGAGAGATTTGGGAGTTTTAGGTAGAATTTATTTAGCGCATGAAGGGATAAATGCTCAGTTAAGTGTTCCTGAACCTAATTGGGATGAATTTGTAAAGGCTGTTCATGAAAATCCTCTTTTTGCTGAAATGCCATTTAAAATTGCAGTAGAAGATGATGGGAATTCATTTTTTAAACTGACCATAAAAGTGCGTAAGCAAATTGTTGCTGATGGTTTGCCAATTGATGAATATGATGTAACAAATGTTGGTGTTCATATGGATGCAAAAGCATGGAATGAAGCGCTTGAAAAAGGAGCTACTGTGGTAGATATGCGTAATCATTATGAAAGTGAAATAGGTAAATTTAAGGGCGCTATTTGTCCAGATGTAGAAACATTTCAAGAAGAACTTCCTGAGGTAAAAGACATGCTGAAAGGGAAAGAGGATAAGCAAATATTATTGTATTGCACTGGAGGAATTAGATGCGAAAAAACTTCTGCTTATTTAAAACATCATGGATTCCAAGATGTGAATCAGTTGCATGGAGGTATTATTGATTATGCAAGGCAGTTGGATAAAGATGAAACCTTAAATAATAATTTTGAGGGCAAGAATTTTGTATTTGATGAAAGAAGGGGTGAGCGTATCTCAGATGATGTGATTTCTAGTTGTCATCAATGTGGAGAACCTTTTGATACACATGTGAATTGCAAAAATGTAAATTGTAATTTATTGTTTTTGCAGTGTGATAATTGCAAAGAAAAATATGAAAGTTGCTGTTCAGTTGAGTGTATTGAAATTGTGAATTTACCAATAGAAGAACAAAAGGAATTACGCAAAGGAACAGATAGTAAAAAAATGTATTACAGCCATAAAAGAGTGAATTTAAACCTAAATAAAGATGATAAGAATAACTAAAGAATTTAAGTTTGAAATGGCACATGCCTTGCATGGTTATGATGGTTTGTGTAAAAATATTCATGGGCACTCGTACCGTTTGTGGGTAACAGTAAAAGGAGCTGTAAAGAATGAAAAAGGATACACTAAAGATGGAATGGTAATGGATTTTGTTAGGTTAAAAGAAATCATAAAGCCTGAAATTGTAGATAAATACGATCATTCTTTGGTGTTGAATGCTAATTCTCCTCATGCTGATTTGAACCTTCCTTCTTTTGAAAAAGTATTTTACTTGCCTTATCAGCCTACATCCGAAAACTTGGTGATGGATTTTGCAAATCAAATTAAGAGTAAACTACCAGAAAACATTAGTTTATGTAAGGTTATTTTATCCGAAACAGCTACTTCATTTGCTGAGTGGAATTCAGAAGATAATCAGTAAAAATCAATTATTTTTCTAGGTTGTTTTATATTCTTCATAATATAGAATTAATATAAATATCTTTGGAAATGAAAATTATGCTAAAAATCATAGTTTTCATAGCTAGTATTTTCTATTTTTGCGACCGAAAAATTTAAAAAAATGACGAACATATTAATCGCTTTAGTTTTAATCTTATTAGTTGCTACTTTAGTACAAATACTTAGAGTTAGTGAATTATTATCAGAACTAAAAAAACAGGATGTAAATGAAGTAACCGATAAGGATAACGCTACACAAGGAAAAATTCTTTTGATTGTAGGGGTTTTATTTTTAGGGTCAGTAGTTTGGCAATTTGTAAACTGGATACCTTTAATGTTACCTCCAGCAAGTTCCGAGCATGGTGCAGTTATTGATTCCTTAATGCAATTCACAATGGTGCTTATCATATTTGTATTTTTTGTTACTCATCCAATTTTATTTTGGTACGGATACAAGTACAATAAAAACAAGAAAAATCCTGTTGCATTTTTCTACCCACACAATAATAAATTAGAGGTTATCTGGACAGTAGTACCTACAATTGTACTTACAGCAGTTATTCTTTACGGATTAAGCGCTTGGGACTCAATAACAAATGCTGATACTTCTGATTCACAGGTGATAGAACTATATGCTAAGCAATTTGACTGGACTGCTCGTTATGCAGGAGAGGATAATACTTTAGGTTTTTCTAACTACAAATTAGTAAAAGGACCTAATCAATTAGGGGTTGATTTAACGGATGAGTTTTCTCAGGATGATGTTGTAGTTAGAGAAGTGCATTTAGCAGTAAATAAGCCAGTATTATTAAAAATGCATTCTCGTGATGTAATTCACTCAGCATTCTTACCTCACTTTCGTGTACAGATGAATTGTGTGCCAGGTATGACTACTCAATTTGCTTTTACACCAACACAAACTACTGCTGAGATGAAAGCTCAAGAAGGAGAAGATTTCGAATTTGTATTATTATGTAATAAAATTTGTGGAGCAGCACATTATAATATGCAAATGAAGTTTGTAGTTGAAACAGAAGAGGAGTATAATGCTTGGATGGCTTCACAAAAAACAGTAAAAAACACATTAACTAAAAAATAATAGAAGATGTCAGATCATCATAAAGAAACATTTATTTCAAAGTACGTATTTAGTTTAGATCATAAAATGATCGCTAAGCAGTTTCTTATAACAGGAATGTTTATGGGAATAATTGGTATGTTAATGTCAATTATGTTCCGTTTACAATTGTCTAATCCAGGAGAGTCATTTGCAGTTTTAGAATGGTTTTTAGGAAGTAAATGGGCACCAGGTGGAATTTTAGATCCTAATATGTATTTATCATTAGTAACTATGCACGGTACTATATTAGTATTCTGGGTACTTACTGCTGGGTTAACAGGTACATTTGCTAATTTCCTTATTCCTTTACAGATTGGGGCAAGAGATATGGCTTCAGGATTTATGAATATGCTTTCGTACTGGTTCTTTTTTGCCGCTACAATTATTTTATTGTGTTCATTATTTGTTGAAACAGGTCCTGCATCAGCAGGTTGGACAATTTACCCACCACTTTCGGCATTGCCACAGGCAATTCCAGGGTCTGGTTTAGGTCAGGATTTATGGTTGGTATCTATTGCATTATTTATTGTTTCTTCTTTATTAGGGGGGCTTAACTATATTGTTACTATCCTTAATTTAAGAACAAAAGGAATGTCAATGTCGCGTTTACCACTTACAATGTGGGCAATTTTAATTACTGCAATTTTGGGTGTTTTATCTTTCCCAGTTTTACTTGCAGCAGCTTTATTGTTAATTTTTGATAGAAGTTTTGGTACTTCATTCTACTTATCTGATATTATTATTGGAGGGGAGGCATTACACCATACAGGTGGTTCTCCAGTATTATTTGAACACTTATTCTGGTTCTTAGGGCATCCTGAGGTTTACATTATTTTATTGCCTTCTTTAGGTATTGTTTCTGAGGTAATGTCAGTAAATACGCGTAAACCAATTTTTGGTTATAAAGCTATGGTTGGTGCAATGTTAGCTATTGCATTCCTTTCATTTATTGTTTGGGGACACCATATGTTTATTACAGGTATGGATCCGTTCTTGGGGTCAGTATTTACCTTTACTACATTATTAATTGCAATTCCTTCAGCAGTAAAAGTATTTAATTATTTAGCTACTTTATGGAAAGGAAGTATCCGTTTTACTCCAGCAATGTTATTTACTATTGGTTTTGTATCTACTTTTATAACAGGAGGATTAACTGGTTTAATTCTTGGTGATTCTGCTTTAGATATTAATGTACATGATACTTACTTTGTTGTTGGTCACTTCCATATTGTAATGGGATTATCTGCAATTTACGGAATGTTCTCTGGGGTTTACCACTGGTTCCCTAAAATGTACGGTCGTATGATGAACAAAAAATTAGGGTACTTACATTTCTGGGTAACATTTATTGCTGCTTATGGTGTGTTCTTCCCAATGCACTTTTTAGGATTAGCTGGTTTACCAAGAAGATATTATACTAATTCAGCATTCCCAATGTTTGATAACTTAACGGATATTAATTCAATCATTACTTTCTTTGCTATTGTTGGTGGATTGGTACAATTAGTATTTGTATTTAATTTCTTCTACAGTATATTTAAAGGTACAAAAGCAAGTGAAAATCCTTGGGAGTCTAATACTTTAGAGTGGACTACTCCAGTAGAGAGAATTCACGGTAACTGGCCAGGAGAAATTCCTACTGTACACAGATGGCCTTATGATTATTCTAAGCCAGGTGCAGACAAGGATTTTGTTATGCAAACTGAGCCGTTAAAAGAAGGTAAAACAGAACACTAAATAGACTGATGAGTACAAGCAAAAACAATACTTCAAAACAATTGCTATGGATTGCTATGGCAGGAATATTCATGTTCTTTGCTGGGCTTACATCAGCTGTAATTGTTAGGTCAGCTGAACATGGTTGGGATTCTATTGATATGCCAATATGGTTTTGGTATAGTACAGCAGCAATTATATTAAGTAGTTTATTATTAATTATTGCAAAGTGGCAAGTAAAAAAAGGAAACTCCCCTAGCATTTATGTTTTAGGTGCCTTAGCTTTAGGTTTATTCTTTGGGTATTGTCAGGTTAAGGGTTGGGATCAATTAACTGCTATGGGAATGTATTTTGTGGGTGAAGGTAGTAATCCTTCTAGCTCATTCTTGTATGTAATTACTTTTGCTCACCTAGTGCATGTTATTGGTGGTTTAGTTGCTTTAATCATTACTTCAGTAAAATCATTACAATCAAAATATACAAAAGACAATTATTTAGGAATAGAATTAGTTTCCATCTACTGGCATTTTTTAGATGTACTTTGGGTGTATTTATTTGTATTCCTTTTATATAGTGTAAAATAAATTTTAAAATTATGGAACAAACAGGAGAAAATAATGGAGTAGCTTGGCAAGGTGGAGATAGACCTTATAATGCAAGTTATGGTAAGTTAATGATGTGGTTTTTCTTAATTACTGATGCTTTAACTTTCTCAGGATTCTTAGCTGCTTATGGTTTTAGTAGATTTAAATATCCTGATATTTGGCCAAATCCTGAAGATGTATTTAGTCACTTCCCTTTCTTACATGGTGAGCATCCGCTTTTATTTGTTGCCTTAATGACTTTTATTCTTATTATGAGTTCGGTAACTATGGTACTTGCTGTGAATTACGGACATAAAATGCAAAAGAACAAAGTAATTTTATGGCTTTCCTTAACCATTTTTGGGGGTGCTATTTTCTTAGGTTCTCAAGCTTGGGAGTGGGGTCATTTTATTCATGGTGATAAAGGAGGAATTAGTACTCAAACTGAGCATGTAGTACATATTGCTGAGGGAGAAAAATTAGCTTCTGTTTATGACTTAATGGGGGCTGATGGGCATGATGGAACGCATCATCACTTTACGGTTGATCAGGTAATTACTAGCTTAGAGGCAAATCCTCAATACAATATTAGAAAAGCAAATAGAATGTATCTTACAAATGAGGATGCAATTGCTTATTTAAGAGAAAATGCTACTGAAGTATTATTAGGAGCAAATTTGAAAAATAATGAATATGGTCATCCTTTATTTGCGGATTACTTCTTCTTCATTACAGGTTTTCATGGTTTCCATGTATTTAGTGGGGTAGTTATTTTAATTGTCATTTTAATTAATGTAATTAAAGGAACTTATGAAAGAAGAGGGCATTATGAAATGGTAGAAAAGGTAGGATTATACTGGCACTTTGTTGATTTAGTGTGGGTATTTGTATTTACATTCTTCTACTTAGTATAAATTAGATATAAAAAATGATTATTCGTTTATGTGTTGATTTGATATTTCGAATAAACAACTAAACAAATAACCATATAAACAACAACAATATTATGGCAAACGAAACAAAAGGAAATTGGTGGATTTGGAGAGTATTCTGGATTCTATTAGGAATTACTGCATTTGAGGTTGGTTTAGGAATTGTTAAACCTGAGTTTTTAATGGAACAATTTTTAGGTACTAAAATAATTAATCATGTATTTATTATTTTAACACTGATAAAAGCAGCTTATATTGTAATGGAGTTCATGCACTTAGGTGCTGAAACTAAGAGCTTAAGATGGACTATTCTTTTACCTGCAATTATTCTTATTCCTTATTTGTTATTTATCATACTTACTGAAGGTGGGTATGCGTACATGATGATGTAACACCATAAACTATGGAGACAATCAAAAAATTTGCAATACTTTTTGTACTGCTTGTTTTACCTTATTTAATGTATAACTACATTTCAAAAGGAGAAAACAGTTTTGTTAAACTAGCGGTTATTGGTACTGATAATCATAAAATTCCAGCATTTTCATTTGTAAATCAGGATAGTGTTACGGTTACTAATGCGGATTATGATGACAATATTTATATTGCTAATTTCATTTTTACTACTTGCCCAACTATATGCCCTACTATGACATATAACATGAGGTATGTTCAAAAGAAGTTAAGCATATATCCTAACATTAAATTCTTATCTCATACGGTAAATCCTAAAAATGATACTCCTGCTCGCTTGAATGAGTATGCTAAAAAAATGAAGCTTGATTTAAGCAATTGGAACTTAGTTACTGGTGATAAAGATGAAATTTATACCATTGCTGAATCCTATTATGTAAATGCAAGTAAGGATTCTTTAGCGCCAGGTGGTTTCTTGCATTCTCAATATTTTATCCTTGTGGATAAAGAGGGGAGAGTAAGGTCTGGGTATAGTAATTTTGTATGTAAATTCTGTGGGGATAGTTCTACTAAAGCTAAAATTGCTTGTCCGTCTTGTCGTAAGGAAAAAGCATTGGTTGGTAATCCTGTTGGGAGTTATGATGGTACACAGGATTATGTTATTAAGGACTTGATAAAGGATGTAAAAACTTTATTAGCCGAATATCATAAGGATGCAAAAGCTGAACGACATGTTGAATAAAAAATTCTTTTTATTAGGGGTTGGGCTATTGTTTTTGGCTGATGCTTTTGGGCAATGTGCCATGTGTAAGGCAGCAGTTGAAGCCAACTTAGAAGCTGGTGATGATATAGGTGCTGGGCTTAATGATGGTATTCTTTACCTTATGTCCATGCCATATATTGCAGTGTTTACTTTTGCTTTATTTTACTATTTACAGAAAAGAAAAACACCAACTAGCTAGTTTTTTCAAGCCTTTACAAACTTATTTTTTCCTTTTAGGAACATTTTTTATGTTCTTGCGAACTAATTTTTAGTCTTTCACAACAAGTTTTGTGTCTTCTTGAACTTTTTTTGCCCTCTTAGCAACTTATTTTTTGCTTTCTATAACTTATTTTGTGCTCTTACGAACTTATTTTCAAAAAGTGCCATGCCTTATGTTGTTGTATTTTAAGTAATTACAAAGGAATTTTTTTATATTTACAAAATGAAGAAATTACTATCTTACTGTACTCTATATGTATAGTGATGGCACAGTTGAGAAAAAGATAATCATAGAATAAATGTCATGCTGTACGAATGTAAAGCAATCTATTCCTTATCTAGATAGCCACATTTTGCTCTGCAAAATTCGCTATGACAGAAAAGCCTAACAACTAAACAAATAATCAAAAAACGAATAAACGGCTTTTAACTTCTTAGCGCAATACTCAATTCTTTCAGTTGTTCTTCATCAATGTCTGATGGTGAATCAATCATCACATCTCTCCCTGAATTATTTTTTGGGAATGCAATAAAATCACGAATTGATTCTTGTCCTCCCATAATTGCACAAAGTCTGTCAAATCCAAAAGCAACTCCTCCGTGTGGTGGTGCGCCATATTCAAAGGCCTCCATCAAAAATCCGAATTGTTCTTTTGCTTCTGCTTCACTAAATCCTAAATGCTTAAACATGAGTTGTTGTAAAGCTTTATCGTGTATTCTTATACTTCCGCCACCTATCTCATTTCCGTTCATCACAAGGTCATAAGCATTGGCACGCACTGCTGCTGGGTCAGTATCTAGTTTTGCAATATCTTCTGGCTTTGGTGAGGTAAAAGGGTGGTGCATTGCATGGTATCTTTCTGTATCCTCATCCCATTCTAATAATGGGAAATCTAATACCCAAAGTGGTGCAAATACCTCAGGATTTCTTAGTCCTAATTCTTCAGCTAAATGCAAACGCAAAGTTCCTAATGCTTTTCTTGTTTTGTCTAATTCACCTGACATAATCAAAAGTAAATCTCCATTTTCACAACCTGCTTTTTCCTTCCAAGCATTTCTAGCATCTTCATCAAAAAACTTATCTACTGTCGATTTTGATGTTCCATCTTCATTGTATTTACAATAGATTAATCCTGTTGCACCTACTTGTGGTGTTTTTACAAAGTTGACTAATTTATCTAACTGCTTTCGTGTATAGTTTGCACAACCTTTTGCATTTATGGCAAGTACTGCTTCTGAGTTATTAAACACCCCAAAATCTTTTCCTTGACACTCGGCATTCATTTCTACAAAGGCCATATCAAACCTAATATCTGGCTTGTCCGAACCATACAAACGCATGGCATCATCATAAGTCATCCTTGGGAATTCATTCAGTTCAACTCCTTTTACTTCCTTTAGTAAATGGCGCGTTAATCCTTCAAAAGTATTTAGGATATCTTCTTGTTCAATGAATGACATTTCACAGTCAATCTGAGTAAATTCTGGTTGTCTGTCGGCACGCAAATCTTCATCTCTAAAGCATTTCACAATTTGATAATATTTATCAATTCCACCTACCATTAGCAATTGCTTAAAGGTTTGTGGGGATTGTGGCAAGGCGTAAAACTGCTTTTCATTCATTCTACTTGGTACTACAAAATCTCTTGCTCCTTCAGGTGTTGATTTTATTAAGTAAGGTGTTTCTACTTCAATAAATCCTTGGCTGTCTAGGTAATTTCTTGTCGCTTTGGATACTTGGTGTCTTAGCATTAAGTTTTCCTTTATAGGATTTCTTCTAATGTCTAAGTATCGGTATTTCATTCTTATTTCATCTCCACCATCTGTTTCATTTTCAATTGTAAAAGGTGGTGTTTTTGATGAGTTTAGTAGTGTTAAAGTACTAATTTCAATTTCAATCTCTCCTGTTGGGATGTTCTTGTTCTTGCTTTCTCTTTCAACAACTTTTCCAGTAATTTGTATTACAAACTCACGCCCTAATTTTCTAGCTTCAGTACAAAGTTCAGCATTTACATCCATGTTAAATGCCAGTTGTGTAATTCCGTATCTATCACGCAAATCCACAAAAGTCATTCCTCCTAAATCTCTTGTTTTTTGTACCCATCCGCTTAGGTTTACTTCAGTATTAACATTATTAATGTTTAATGTTCCGCAATTGTGTGTTCTTAACATCTTAAATTTATTAGGCTTCAAAATTACAAAACTAAAGTGTTAAATTTGCACTATGGAAATAAATCCTTTTGATGATAATTATTTTATGAAAGAGGCCTTAAAAGAGGCTCAAAATGCATATGATAAAGATGAAGTGCCTGTAGGTGCAGTTATAGTTTGCGATAATCAAATTATTGCTCGAGCTCATAATTATACGGAGGTCTTAAATGATGTAACTGCTCATGCCGAAATGCAAGCTTTTACGGCTGCTGCCGATTATCTTGGGGGAAAATACTTGAATGAATGCACACTTTATGTTACACTTGAACCTTGTGTAATGTGTGGTGGTGCCGCTTATTGGGCGCAACTTAAAAAAGTAGTGTATGGGGCAAAGGATGAAAAAAGAGGATTTTCAGCTTTATCAGAAAACATATTGCACCCAAAAACAATACTTGAAAGCGGTTTATTACAAGAAGAGTGCGCAAAATTATTAACTGATTTTTTTAAATCAAAAAGATAAATAAGCGTATTTTTGCAATCTAAAAATTAATTGTTATGAATTATCCAGAAGAAATGTGTGCGCCAATGCGTGAAGATTTAACTTCAGTAGGTTTTGTTGAATTAAAAACTCCTGAAGCAGTATCAGACTTATTAGATAAAAAAGAAGGAACTGTTTTAGTAATGGTGAATTCAGTATGTGGTTGTGCTGCAGGTAATGCAAGGCCAGCTGTTAAAATGACAACTCAATTCGATAAAAAAGTAGATACTTTTGCTACTGTTTTTGCAGGGCAAGATATTGGTGCTGTTGCTAAAGCAAGAGAATATATGGCTCCATTTCCTCCTTCATCTCCAGCTATTGCTGTATTTAAGGATGGTAAATTAGTACACTGTATCGAGCGTCATCATATTGAAGGTCGTTCAGCTGAAATGATTGCTGATAACCTTAAGGATTGTTTTGATCAAATCTGCTAATTAGCAAAATTCTGATTTCAAATCTTAAATATTACGGACAGCTTTTAAAGTTCAAGTTGTCAATTACGGTTGTCTTTTCAGCTACAATAGGTTTTTTGCTGGGGGTGGATGTTTTTAATATCTCTACTTTTAGCTTATTGATTGTTGGTGGTTTGTTGGTAACTGGGGCTGCTAATGCTTTTAACCAGGTTATTGAGCGCGAACATGATAAATTCATGGAACGAACTGCTGTTCGTCCTTTACCACTTGGAAATTTATCAGTTACACAAGCATTTATTTTTTCACTTATTATTGGTACTTTAGGTATTTTTGCTTTAAATCATATTAATCCTCAAGGTAGTTTCTTTGGTTTAATGTCAAAATCAGGTGCTTTTGGTTTGCTTTCAATGGTGCTGTATGTATTAGCTTATACGCCACTTAAAAGGATTTCACCTTTTGCAATTACGGTTGGTGCAGTGCCAGGTGCTATCCCATTTTTATTAGGTTTTGTAGCTGCCACTGATGATTTTGGAGTGGCTGCAGGTACACTTTTTGCTATTCAGTTTTTTTGGCAATATCCACACTTTATTGCTATTGCTTGGGTGCAAGATGGTGAGTATAAAAAAGCAGGTTTTAAAATGATGTTAGGAGGTAAAAAAGGGAAGTATCCAGCTTTTATTGGGGCACTTACTTCAGTACTTATGACTATTATTTCTGTTGTTCCTTTCCTATGGGAAATCCCATTATTATCGCTTTCGGTTTATGGGGCAACTATTGTATTTTTATTAGGTGTTTGGTTTACTTTTAAAGCAATAAAACTATACCAAAATTGTGATGATGTAACAGCACGAACCTTAATGTTAAGTTCTTTTGCTTATTTGCCTTTAATGCAAATAGTATATGTGTTAGATAAATTTTTAATTCAATAAATATTATGAAAAAACAAGATTCCTTTTTTGTCCCATTAATTATTACTTTGTCAATAATTATCCCAATTGCTGTTGCTTTGTTAATGCTTTTTCCTGATGTATTTCATATCGAATCAGAAAGCATAGATTTTAGTTCATTGCCATTCTTTCATGCCATTTTAAATGGTTCAACAGCAGTACTTTTATTTACTGGTTTTATTTTAATTAAGAATAAAAGAACACAATCACATAAAGTAGCTATGCTTACAGCATTTGTATTGTCGTCTGTATTTTTATTGTCTTATGTTACTTCAAAATTAACTAACGCACCAGTTCCTTTTGGGGGTGAGGGAATGATAAGATATATTTATTTTTTCATTCTTATTTCTCATATTATTTTGTCAATTCCTGTTTTGCCATTAGCCCTTTTTTCAATCTACAGAGGAATGACAGGGGAGATTGAAAAGCATAAGTCATTAGTTAAATGGACTTTCCCAATATGGATGTATGTTGCTATTACAGGTGTTTTAGTATATGTCCTGATGTCTCCATACTATTAAAAATCAGATTGTTGTTGTAAAATATAAGGAGGCTTTTGCCTCCTTTTTTTATGCTCTTTTTTTTCGTTTTATCATTCGCATATCGTTTTTAAGAAAATGTGTATCTTGCGGGCTAATAAAAGAAATTAATTATTTAGATAATATGAAGAAAATAATACTTTTTACAAGCATCCTGTTTTTTGCTTTTAGTTTCAGTAATGTAAAAGCGCAAACAATTGATTCAGTTGTTGTTACTAATCCAATTCTATGTTATGGAGATTTTGCTACTGCTAACGCGTATATTACTCAACTTTCACCAGCAAATCCTATTCAATATAGAAATTATAGGTATGCAACACCTACTTTTTTAATTTCTGAAGGAAGTTCTGCCATTACTACTGGTACTGTTCAACCTTTTTCAAATTTAATTGCTGGTGATAAGCTGATGGTAATAGTAGATTCTTTAGCATTTTCGAATGCTACTTTAGGTATGAGCCTTTTTCAACAATCTCAATTTGTACTAGCAAATACTGATCCATCAATACTTGACACTTATGCATATACAGTTTTTGGGGCGTCTCAACTAGTTGCTACTGCTTCACAAATAGCTTTTAATTTATGTAATGGTGATTGTAACGCATCTGAAAATATTGTGATAACAGGAGGAACGCCTCCTTATTCTATTGTTGATTTTAATGGTAATACGGGAGTAATTTCTATATTTGATACAACTTATAGTAACCTATGTGCTAATACCTATAGTTTAAATATTACTGATAATAATGGCTGTATAACTACTCCAGCAATTACTTCATTTACCATTTCTGAACCAACTGCATTAGTCCCTAATGGGAATATAAGTTCTAATTATAATGGACAAGATATTTCTTGTTTTGGAGCAGCAGATGGTGAAATTACAGCCTCTATATCAGGAGGAACTCCTTCATATACTTATTCAATAGATGGAGTGAATTTTGGTCCTAGTAATATCTTTTCAAATCTTTCAGCAGGGACTTATACTATTACTTATCAAGATGCAAATGGCTGTGATACTTCAGAAGTATTTACATTGACCAATCCTGCTGATTTATCAGGAGCTCTTTCTATTACACAGCAAGTAAGTTGTAATGGGGTTGCTGATGGAAGCATTCAATTTGTGGTAAATAATATCAATACAGGTACTCCTGGTTACCAATATTCTATTGATGGGGGTACTATTTTTCAAGGGTCAAATATATTTGCTGGGTTGGCAGGAGGGCAAACTCATACAGTTATTGTTGAAGATGCTAATGGCTGTCAGGCCTTTGCATCTATCTTTTTGCCAGAACCATCAGCTATTACCTTTAGTGTTTCTTCTTCTAACTTCAATGGTTTTGGAGTAACTTGTAATGGCGCAACTGATGGTCAGATAATTATTTTCTCTCCTTCAGGAGGTACGCCAAATTATGATTATTCTATCACTGGTGGAGCTCCTTTTTCATCAACAATGATACATAATGGTCTTGGTGCAGGAACTTATGCTGTAACAGTTAGGGATGCAAGTGGGTGTACTAATGATACTACTATTACTATTACTGAGCCTTTACCATTTACAATTAATGCAGCTACTACTTCATCCTATAATGGTTCTGATGTTTCTTGCCCTAGTGCGTGTGATGGTACAGTAGATGTTACTCAGCTTAATGGTGTGGGGTCAATTACTTATAATATGACTTCTTTTTTACCACAAACTTCAGCTTCTTGGACTAATGTCTGTGGAGGTTTAAGTTTTGGAACTTACACCATAAATGCAACTGATGCAAATGGATGTACAGCAAATACAACAATTACATTAACTGAACCTTTACCTTGGGTATATTCAGTTGATTCTGTAAAAGAAACATGTAACTCAGCAAACGGACAAGCTGCTATTACAGTTACACAAGGAGGTACAGGGTCACTTGCTTATTCATGGAATCCTACAGGTCAGATTAATCCTACTGCATCTAATCTTGTAACAGGAATTTACACTGTTACTGTTACTGACATTAACATCTGTTCTTTTACAGAGGATATTTTTGTTGATGAGGCAGATATTACTTTAGATTTTGATAGTGTTCCTCCATGTAATGGAGGAAATGATGGATCAGCAACTGTGAATCCTAACGGAACACCTCCTTATCAAATTACTTGGTTTAATGGAGATACCACTAATACTACAATAGGCTTAGCTCCAGGATTCTATTCTGTGACAGTTGTTGATGCAACTGGTTGTTTAGTTACTGATTCAGTTGAAGTGCCGGTAGGTGCTAATGTAGATGTAACACTTGATTCTTTAAATTCAATGTTAAATGTTGCTTGTTTTGGTTACCCTTCAAGTGGAGTAACGGTAAATGCAACTGGAGGAACGGGAGCAAATACTTATTTATACCATATTCCTAATACCTTCCCAATACCGCAAGCATCAAATACATTTAGTGGATTGTATGCAGGAACTTATCCTATTTATGCAACTGATGCAAATGGCTGTTCTAATAGTGTAGTTGTAACTATTTCTCAGCCAGATCAACTTATTTTCACAACTTTTTCAGAAGATGTAAGTTGTAATTTAGGGGCTGATGGGATGGCATCAATTGACACTATTTATGGAGGAACAGCACCTTATACTTACTTATGGAGTACAGGAGAAATAACTCCAATTATTTCAAATTTATCAGCTGGGACATATACGGTACAAGCAACTGATGCTAACGGATGTTTATCAAATCCTACAGTTGATACGATTGTTATAAATGAACCACCTGTATTACAGAGTGCTATTACAATCTTATCTCATTCTAATTGTGCAGGTGCTCAGTCCTTAGCTACAGGAGAAATTAGTGTTGCTGTTTCAGGAGGAACAGCTGGATATTCTTACTTATGGAATACTGGTGCAACTTCAGCTTCAATTAATTTATTATTACCAGGAATATATATAGTAGTTGTTACAGATGCAAATGGATGTACAATTTCCGATACTGCAGAAATATTATCAGGATCAAATCCTGACTTAGCGGTTGTGATTCAGAATGTAAGTTGTTTTGGAGCAAATGATGGAATGATGTTTACTTCTGCAACAGGAGGAACAACTCCTTATCAGTTTACTGCTGATGGAGGTTCTAATTTTGTGCCTTCAGGAACACCATTTGGACCTTCAGGGCAAGCAGGTTATTTCATCACTGTGGTTGATAGCTTAGGTTGTACGGATAGTGACTCAGTATATGTAAGTGAGCCAGATTTATTACAAGTGACTTCAATTAATATTCAAAATGTAAGTTGTTATGATAGTGCAAATGGAGAGTTAGAGGTTTTATTTACAGGAGGGACTGCTCCATTTACTTATTTGTGGGATAATGGACAAACTACTCAAACAGCAGTTAATCTTGTTCCAGGAAATTATTCGGTATTGGTTACTGATACTAATGGTTGTAATGATAACTCGTTTACAGTTGCTATTACTCAGCCTGATAGTCTGTATATTTCATCTTTAACTTCAACTGAAGTATTGTGTAATGGTGGGAATACAGGAACAGCAACTGTTGTAGCTGCTGGCGGTACACCAAACTATTCTTATAACTGGAGTTCAGGTTCTATTACTGATGTGGCTTCAGCTCTTACAACAGGAACATATTCAGTTACAGTTACAGATAACAATAGTTGTAGTCGAAACTCTAGTATTGTGGTTACTGAACCAATTGCTTTAAGTACAACTTTTATTAAAGATTCTGTAACTTGTATAGGTGGTGCTGACGGATGGGCTACTGTATTAGTGAGTGGAGGAATTACTCCATACACTTATCTTTGGGATAATGGAAGTACAGCAGCAACAGCAAATAATTTGGCTGCCGGTTACCATACAGTAACGATTACAGATGCTAACGGTTGTATATTAATTGATTCAGTAGATATTTTGGAACCTTCTTTTTCAATTACTATTGATTCTTTAATTATAAGTGATATTACTTGTCATGATGCAGATAATGCTTCTATTACTGTTTTAGCAACAGGAGGACAATTGCCTTATATGTACTCAAGTAATAATGGATTTAATCAGCAATCAACTATTGGATTTACTAATTTAGGACCAAACACTTATATTATGTATGTTCAAGATTCAAGAGGTTGTGAAGATAGAGATACTGTTGAGATTGTTAATCCAGATTCTTTATATATTGACACTACTATTTTCAGCCATGTACAGTGTTATGGTATGAATAATGGATCTATACAAGATATTATCGCATTTGGAGGAACAGCCCCTTATGAATATTCTGTAAATTTAGGAGCACATCATGCTAATATGGCTTATTTCAATGGTTATGGTCCAGGAACTTATACAGTTCAGGTATTTGATGTAAATAATTGTGCAGCACAGGATATCATTATTATTACTGAACCAGATGAGTTAGATGTAACAATTACAACATCTAACTGGAATTCATATCAAATTAGGTGTAATGGAGGTGCTTCAGGTTTTGCTGATATTACAGTAAGTGGGGGTGTTGCACCCTATATTAAAACGGTATTAGATAATATTGGTGATACAGTTGTTTCGTCACTTAACTCGAATGTAACAGGGCTTTCAGCAGGGACATATTCTTTTGTAATAATGGATGCTAATGGCTGTACTTATACCGAAACTATTATTTTTAATGAGCCAGCAGCTATTACACATAACTTTATTGCAACTCATGTAAGTTGTGATGGTTGGAGTAATGGTTCTTTAACTGATATTGTCTCAGGTGGAGTAGGAACATCAACATCATATATTTACGCTTGGAGTACAGGAGACAGTACTTATTCACTTACTTCAATTCCTGTTGGAACTTATACTATGACAGTTGTTGATGATAATAATTGTGTGTCGGTTGATTCATATACAATAAATGATAATAATGCTTTAAATGTAACGGCTAGTGCTACTCCAGTAAGTTGTTATGATTATTGTGATGGAATTATTAATGCAAATGTAACAGGTGGTATGCCAAATGTTAATTCAAGTGGTGTGCCGGTATATGCTTATCAGTGGAACGATATTTTATCACAAACTACTGCATCTGCTATTGGTTTATGTGTTGACAATACAACTAACGCTACAGATTATACTTGTATTGTTACAGATGGACAAGGATGTACAGATACCCTAAACTATATGCTTAATCAGCCTGGTCCACTTCATGTAACAGCTTCTATAACAGCTGAAATCTCATGTAATCTTGATAATGACGGAAGATTAACTGCAGCTGTTACAGGTGGAAATGGAGGAACTACTTACTTATGGAACAATTGGACTTCTTGGAATGGAAATGCTATTAATAATGGCTTATCAGTAGGCAGTTATGTAGTGGTTGCTAAAGATAATAAAGGCTGTTTGGATACTACTGAAATTTATTTGTCACAACCTTCTGCTTTAAGTATTAGTGTAACTGAAACAGATGTAAATTGTTATGATATATTTGATGGAACTATTACAGCAGATGCTGATGGAGGTACAGTAATTGGAATTCAACAATATATATATGATTGGTCTAATGGGCTTAACGAAACAATTGATATCTCTACAGCTACAGGTTTAAATCCAGGAATTTATACAGTTACAGCAACTGATGATAATGGATGTACAATTACTTCTGAAACAATTTATATTACTCAACCTGCTAATCCTTTAAGTATTATAGTTGATTCTACTGATGAAACTTGTAATTTGAATGATGGTTCAGCAACTGCTTTTGTTCTTGGAGGTACTCAGCCTTATGCATATGATTGGAGTAATGGAGGGACAACCAATCCTTTAGTTAATTTAGCTCCAGGATTGTATACAGTTGATATAACAGATGCAAATGGATGTACAATATCAGATGAAACATTTGTTAATGGAGTACAAAATATTTTCTTGCCAGGTAATTTATCATCTATTGATTCTACTGTTTGTTTAGGGGCAACTATATTCTTAGAGATTGAGGAAAAACCAAACTTAACTTATGAGTGGGAAAATGGATATAAACAAGCTGATAGATGGGTTACTCCAACTGATCTTATAAATGTTTATACATTATCTATTACTGATCTTAATTGTGCTAATCCTTATACAGTTTCAGCTACTATTAATGTAGAAGCAATTGATCCTTTACCAAGTACTAATCCACTTCCTGAAAATGGACCTTATGCAACTATTGTTAAAGGAGAGTCAATAGAAATTTTCTCTAATAATATGGATTGTGATACTTACGAATGGACTTGGGTGGCTGACACTATGGGAACAAGGACAATTACTGATATTCCAGAAGCATCAGGTTGGTATCATGTTGCTGTAGATTCAGCTGGTTGTTTAGGTTTTGATTCTATTTATGTAGTTGTAGGGGTAAAACCTTATGATGCAATTACTCCAAATGGAGATGGATTTAATGATGTTTGGAATGTGTTAGATATTGCTTCTTATCCTGATGCGGTTGTTCAAGTATTTAATAGATGGGGAGCGTTAGTTCACGAAACTTTAGGTGGGCTAGACTATGCTGCCTGGGATGGAACTAAGGAAGGTAAAGAGTTACCAGTAGGGACTTATTATTATATTATCGATTTAAAAACAGATGATATACCTCAAACAGGTCCAATTACAATTATAAGATAAAATGAAAATTATAAAAATGAAGAAAATATCAATCTTAATTATTGCCATTTGTTTTGGTGGAATATTGAAAGCTCAGCAGCTACCACAAATCACACAGTACATGATTAATAATTATGCAGTAAACCCTGCGGTTGCTGGGATGTATGATTATTATCAAGTAAAAACAACTATCCGTAATCAATGGGTAGGCATTACTGATGCACCAAGAACTACTGTGCTTAGTATTTACGGTAGAAAAAGTAAGAATGTTGGTTTAGGAGGTTTAGTCTTTAATGATCAAGCAGGACCTACAAGTAGAATTGGAGGTTCAGCATCTTATACCTATTCTTTTCCAATGACAAGAGCAGTTAAAATGTCTTTTGCTTTATCTGGTGGCTTCACGCAATTTAAAATCACAAAACAGGGATTAAATATTGAAGATGAAGATGATCCGTTTATGCAAGGTGGTGATGTTGTTAGGTCAGCTCCTGACGCAACTTTTGGATTTAATATGTATGGTGATAAATGGTATTTTGGAGCAGCAATTCCACAATTACTAAGCACTAATTTAAATTTGATTGATGACGATTTTGTTAGAATTTATAATACAAATCTTAATCCTAATGATGATGTTGAAAGTTCTGGTAAGTTAGCTCAGCATATTTATGTATTAGGAGCGTATAAGCATGATTTTAATCACTTTTGGTCAATGGAACCATCTTTATTATTGAAAACTGTAGGGGCAGCACCATTGCAAGTTGATTTTGGATTGAAAACTACTTATGACGATAAATTATGGTTTGGAATGGATTATAGAAATAATGGAGAAATGGCAGCACTTTTAGGGTACTCTATTCAAGAGCGTTTCATGATAGGTTATTCCTATGATGTATTAAATTCAGATATGAGCGGTTATGGTAGTGCTTCTCATGAGTTTATGATTGGTATTCGTTTTGTTGCTGCAAACGAATCAGAGATAATGAAATAGAGTAGAGAGTTAGAATTTTAGAAAGAGAAAGCCCTCACGGAAGTGAGGGCTTTTATGTTGTACAATATTAGGAAAGAATAGTACAACCCAAAACAAGTATTACGACATCACAAATATAAGGGTATTCTGTTTTGTTGTAAGTTATAGATAAACAAGATGTTAACACATTTTTGTTAATTTTTATCATTGTTTTTTGCAAGTAAAAAAGGAAGTAAACTATATTGTGCTCTAAGAAGAAAATATCCATATTGTCATGTCGGAGACTTTTTTATATCACACCTCTGTAATTTGAAAAAATGGTAGATATACATGAAAGTTGTAAACTATGTGAATGTACATTTAACCCAGAACAAGGGTTATATTCTAGTGCAATGTATGTTTCATATGCTATTGGCGTTAGTTTGTTAGCTGTAGTATGGGTAGGCTTATCAGTTCTGAATATTAAAATTGATATAATATATAGGATTATTGGTATTTCAGTATTATGGATTTCACTAGCTCCTTTAATTCATTCTCTGTCAAAAATAATATGGGCGAATTTATTTAGGAGTTATAATATAGAAAATGAAAAACTAGACTCTTAAAACGGACATCTATTCATATATTTGCGATTCATAAACGAAAAGTATGAAGATTGCAATTTTAGGCACAAGAGGAATCCCAAATAACTATGGGGGTTTTGAGCAATGTGCAGAATATTTATCTGTTGGTTTAGTTGAAAAAGGACATCAGGTTACAATTTATTCACCAAACTTTCATCCTTATAAAGAAGATTCCTATAAAGGTGTTCAAATAAAAAGAAAGGCAAGTCCTCAAAATATATTGGGGCAATCAGCATCAAATTTTATTTATGATTATTTATGTTTGAAAGATGCAGTAAAGCAAGATTTTGATATTATCCTAGAATTAGGATTGATTACTTCTTCATTATCAATTATTTTTTGCCGACATAAGGGAAAGGTAATTGCAACTAACCTTGATGGTTTAGAATGGAAGCGATCAAAGTGGAATAATCTGGTGCAAAAAATTACTAAAACCCTAGAAAAATATGGTGTAAAGTATTCTGATTATTTAATTGCTGATAATGTAGGCATACAAGAGTATATTAATGAGGAGTACAATAGGGAATCAGAATTTATTGCCTATGGTGCAGTTGATATAGAAACGCCTAATCCTGATTGTTTAGTAGAGTATGGCTTACATGTTTATAACTATTTGTTATCTATTGCTCGTTTAGAGCCAGAGAATAATTTAGAAATGATGTTTGATGGTTATATTGAGAGTGGAATAAAAACCCCTTATTATGTTGTTGGTAATCATCTTACTCCATATGGTGATTTCTTAAAGGATAAATATAGAAATAATGGTATCATTTTTCTAGGAGGAATTTTTAATAAAGAGCATTTAGATAATATTAGATATTATTCATCTTATTACTTACATGGTCATTCAGTAGGAGGAACTAACCCAGCTTTATTAGAAGCAATGACTGCAGAAACATTCATTATAGCTCATGATAATCTGTTTAATAAATCAGTAATTCGGGAGAATGCATTTTATTTTAATAGCTCTAGCTCACTAGCTTCTTTATTAAAGGATGAAGAGATTATAAAAAATAAATCAGCATTTACACAAAGTAATCTTAATAGGATAGATGAAGTATACAGATGGTCAATTGTTGTAGATCAATATGAATCCTATTTTAAAAGAATATTAGACAATAAATAAATCTGAAGCAATTGCATCAGCATATAATTTACCTTTTTTAGTTAGGGTATAGTTGTTATTTTGCTGTTTTATTTTTCCTTGATTTGTCCAGTTGATTACTTGTTTCTTAAAGTATTGTTGAGCTTCACTGCCAAATTGAGTTTTGATATAATCAAGTTCAACACCCCACATTGTGCGCAAGGCGGTAAAAATATATTCATTGTATTGTTGAGCATTACTAAGCTCTTCTACCTCAAAATACCCATTATGTGAATTTACTTTTTCAATATACTTTTTATTGTTGGATACATTCCATTGTCGGCTTTTCCCATTAAAGGAATGTGCTGAAGGACCAACACCTAAATAATGTTGATTCTGCCAATATGCAGTATTATGGTTTGAGAAAAATCCTTCTTTTCCAAAATTTGAAATTTCATAATGGATAAAGTTATTTTCAGTTGCTATTTGTGTTAAAGTATTGAAATGGTCAACTGTAATAGTATCATCTAAAGGAATAACTTTTTTCTTATCTATAAGATGTTTTAAGGCTGTTTTGGGTTCTACTGTTAGTGCATAAGCTGAAAAATGCTGAATGTCTAAAGCGAGCATTTGCTTTAGGTTCTGTTTCCATTTTTCATTGCTTTGACTGGGTAAGCCATATATTAAATCAATAGTAATATTATTAAACCCAACTTCTTTTGCAAGATGAATACAATCAAGTGCTTCTTTTGCATTGTGGGAGCGATTCATAAACTTTAAATCGTCATCATCAAAAGATTGTATACCGATACTCAAACGGTTAATACCAACTTCTTTTAAGTCAGTAAGCATCTTTTTGTCTAAATCATCAGGATTACATTCCAGAGTAATTTCAGCATTTGTATCAATTGTAAAATGATGATATATAGTTTTGATTATACTTTCTATTTCTTCTTTATTAAGGATAGAAGGGGTGCCACCACCAAAATATATAGAACTTATTGTAGCCTCATTTAAGTAAGATTTTCGTAATTGAATTTCTTGTTTAATGCTTTTTACCATTTCTGCTTTGTCATTCTGTTCAATTCTAAAATGAAAATTACAGTAAGTACATTTCTGTTTACAGTAGGGAATATGAATATAAATGCTTGCCAAAATAGTTGTGAAATTGTTTTTGGCTAAATTAGGAAACTATATATCAAACAAAAATAATTTACTACTTTTGGTTTTATGACTAAAGATTATTTTTCAGACCTTACTCCTGAGGAAAAACATATTTTAAAAAATAAAGGGACAGAAGCACCTTTTACAGGAGAATATAATGAGCATTTTGAAGCTGGGATTTTTATCTGTCGTGCTTGTGAAAGTCCTTTGTATGAATCCAATACAAAATTTAATTCTGGTTGTGGTTGGCCGTCCTTTGATGATGAAATTGAAGGAGCAATTACTCGTTATGAAGATTTAACAGGGGGTAGGGTAAGAACTGAAATCTGTTGTGCTAAATGTGATGGGCATTTGGGACATGTTTTTGCAGGCGAACAAATTACCGAGAAAGATACTCGCCATTGTGTAAATTCTTTAAGCATACGGTTTAAACCTTATGCTAAGCTGCAAAAAGCTACATTTGGTGCAGGTTGTTTCTGGTCAGTTGAAAAATTGTTTAAAGAAACTGAAGGAGTTTATTTAGCTAGTGTTGGTTATATGGGAGGAGATACTGATATGCCAACTTATAAAGAGGTCTGTAGCGGTACTACTAATCATGCTGAGGTGGTTGATTTATATTTCAATCCTGAAAAAGTAAGTTATGTTACTCTGCTTAATTTATTTTGGGGAAATCATAATCCTACAACTCTAAATAGGCAAGGGCCGGATAGAGGAACACAATATCGATCAGTTGTTTTTTATCATAATGATCTGCAAGAAAAAGAGGCTGTACAATCAAAACAACAGCAGCAAAAACATTATGAAAATGAGATTGTAACTCAAATAATTCCTTCTTCAACTTTTTATAGAGCAGAAGAATATCATCAAAATTATTTGAATAAAAATAACTTAGGAAGCTGTAGTTTTTAGGCTTTTAGGAAGTTGTATGCTAAAGGTTGTTCCTACTCCTTTTTCTGATTGCATTACAAAAATACTCCCTTTATGATATTCCTCAACTATTCGTTTAGATAAAGAAAGTCCTAAGCCCCAACCTCTCTTTTTGGAGGTTACTCCAGGCTTAAATATATTCTTAAGAATAGAGCGATCAATACCATCTCCATTATCAGTAATGTTTAGGATAATATTATAGGCATCCTCAGTAATTGAGATTTTGATTTCACCTTTTCCTTTCATGGCATCTACTGCATTTTTTACTAAATTTTCAACTACCCACTCTAGTAAAATACTATTTATAGGAATGATAATTTCCTTTTCAGGAAACTCAAGTGTAAATAAAGTGTTGACAGGCATTCTGGATTTTAGGTACTCAACCGATTGTCTTATAAGATGAACAACATCTACTTTCTGTAATTCAGATTTTGAGCCAATTTTTGAAAAACGATCAGTTATAGTTTCTAACCTTTTGATGTCTTTCTCCATTTCAAACACCATACTTTCTGTTCCTTCTCGTTCTTTTAAAAGTTCTACCCAGGCCATTAATGAAGATAGTGGAGTTCCTATTTGGTGTGCTGTTTCTTTTGCCATTCCAGCCCAAACTTTATTTTGTTCTGATTTCCGGCTTGCACTAAACATAAAGTAGGCGATAAACATAAATAAACCAATAAAACCTAATTGATAAATAGGGTAGTATCTTAAGCGATAAAGCAAAGCTGAATCCTTGTAATAAATCCATTGTTTGTCTCCTATAATATTGATCTCAATAGGCTCTTCTTCCCCCTCTCGTATTTGTGTTAATTCTTTCCTAAGGAAAGATTTTGTAATTTCTTTTTCAGGTATTAATCCTAACTTAAGTAGTATGCTATCTGTTTTGCTATAGTGATTGAAATTTCTATGTTCTAAAATACTATCACATTCATCAACTAAAATAACAGGGATATTACTGTTTTCTGAGATTACTTTAATAGCCAAGGAATAGTCCCCTTCTCCAGTAATGCTTACTAAATGTTTAGTGGCATGTGCCCAAAGTTCAATCTTTTTACGCTCTTCATTTTTTAGTTGTTTTACCAACCGATTGGTTACAAATAGAGAAGATAATCCAATAATTATTGCAAAACCTAGTAAGGTGAATTTCCACTTTTGTTTTTTAGAATATATATCCATTTTATTGTTTATTCATCATCCCATTCAATAATTACATCTTGCCCTGTTTCTTGTTTTTCTTGTTCTCTAGTTTGCAGGATGTCTTCTTTAATGATATTAGTAATGGTTTCTTTCTCTTTAGTAATTCCTTTTTGTACATCTTCTCTGAATCTTATACCATCAAATGAAACATTCGGATCTTCAGAATTTCCAGTCATCTTAAAATAGATGGTGTTAAATATTTTTCCGTTTTCTTCTACTTCCCCAAATTCATTGTTTTTAATCCGAGTATTTTTTTTCCTAAATTTAGTTGACATCAATTCAGATAATAGTAATTTAATGCGGTAATTTATTTCTTGCTCAAATGTATGTGTTCCTGATACAAAAACGGATAGTGCAGACGATTTTATTTCCATTGTAGGAATTGTAATCACTTTGTTGTCAATCTCAATAGTATTTTCTAGAGTAGAGAATTTTACTTCTTTAAGGTCTTCAAGACTTATATAATCGGATAGACTTTCAAGTGGCTTAAAATGTATTAGTTCCCCTTTTTCAATTATCAAATGTGATTTAACTTTCAGCTTTTCCTCTTCAAAAATAAAACCAGGCCTCCAAGAAGATTGCATTTGTATCTCAGCAGTTCCCACCCCTTTTATGTGTTTTGCTGTTATAAAATCTTGTTTGAAATTATCAAAAGCTAAAAATGCATTTCGGATATTTAATTTTGTTAAGTTGAGTTGTGAAAATAGTTTTAACTTATTATTTGTTGATTCATAAAATTTAAAATTTCCGGCAATATTCCCATTCAGACTATTTAATAGTATATTTTCTCCAGTAAGGGTCAGATTTTTATAAGCTAATGTTCCAGTAATTTCTGAAGCAATAAAGTCATCATAACTAAAAGTTGTAATATTAGCATTTAGATTTGCATTAATCCAAGTAGGCATTGTTCCTCCAGTGCCTTTTCCTTCCGATAAATCCTTTAAAGTAAGTAATTCATCAAATTTTATATAAGTTGAATTTAGGTTCCCTAAAATGTTAATCTCATCTTTTTTATTGAGGATATACGCAATTAAATCAGTAATATCTCCATCAAAATTGAGGTCGCTATCAGCAATTGTAAAAGCACTATTTTTTACTTCAATTATATTGTTTTTAAATCTGCAATTAACTGATTGAAAGTTAAATCCTAAAGGAAAATTTTTGTAAGAAAAACTAGCATTTTCAAAATTTGTGCTAGAGTTATGCTTAGCTGCTAAAAAATAGTTTTTAAACTTGCTGTCAAACGAGATATATCCTGAGTATTGAGTATTAGCAACTAGTTGCCCTTGCAAATTAAAAAAAGGTGAATCTTCAAAATAATGATTGATTTCAGCTAAATCCCAACTTGAATTAAGGTTGGCTGTTAAGTAGTATTTATTTAAGTTTTGTAGAGTAAAATCACCTTTAATAAATCCATTTTCTGTTTTAGCATCAAACTTTGTAATATCAATTTTAGTTGTCCTAAAATTTTGTTCATCTCCATTAGTAATTTTTCCACTAAGGCTTACTCTTTTTAAGATAAATGGTCGGCTTTTTAAGTTGAAATTTCCTTTGTTAATATGGCAACTCATATTGAGGGCAGGATTGCTTCCCTTGCTTACTAAGCCTTTGATATTCCCTTCACAACTTAATTTACCATTCGCCTGAAAAGAGTTGTAAATGTTTTTAAGATACTCAGGAGTATGCTCTATAACAGAAGCTAATTCTTGCTCTTTACAAGAGAAATTTAAGTCAACAGTATTGCTATGAAAAATGCCTCCAGATAATTCTGTTTTTACATCTTCAATATGTAATATTGAGCCTTCCTGAATAAAGATACTGTCTTTTTTCAAGGAAAGAGTAGCAAGCAATTTTACATTCTTTTCATGTACATAATCTCGGCTATTAACTTTTAACATTTTAGAAAATAGCTTGGCATTTAATGCTAATTTTTCTTCTTTAAATACGAGCATAGCTTGTGTTGTATGCCATTCAATATCTATGCTTTTAGTACGGCACTTAACATCAGTGTTTAGTAGTAGTATTTTTTTTAGGGTAAGTTGATTTTTACTTTCTTCATTTGTTTTAAATATGGCAAAGTTAGGACTGTTTTCTTTATCATATTTAATGCTTATTTCTCCTTCAGAAACTACAACTGTTTTAATGTCAATCTTATTCAATATGATATCAAAGATGCTAAGTTCAATATATGTTTCTTTTGCATAAAACAGAGTGTCATTATCAAATCCCTCTTTTTCAAAAGCAAGTAAATTTGTTATTTTAACTGATGCAGAAGGGAATTTTTCATATAAACTAAAAGCAACATCTCCTAATTGTAATTCGGATGTCATTTGCTCTTGAATTTTGCTAACTACTTTATTTTCTACTTTCTCACTAAAAAAATAAGTAACAACAAAACCGGAAATTAGTAGGAATAAACTAATCCCAAATAGAATTTGAAAAATGCGTTTTATAAATTGTTTCATTAAGCCGATAAAAGTACAATAATCAAAACAATAACGAAAGACTTTAAATTATGGTATATTAAAGCCTTCTTAAGATGTTAATTTCATTCTGTGTAAGATGTCTGAAGTGTTTTCTAGGTAAATCTTTCTTTGTTAATCCTCCTAAAAATACACGGTCTAACTTGACTGTTCGGTAGCCTAGTTTTTCGAATAGTTGCTTTACAAGTTTTGTTCCACCATTACTATTCTCAATTCCAAGTTCATTTTTATCCTTACCATTTATGTAAGAAATAGAATCTAGTTTTATTATTCTCCCATTCATAAAAACACCCTCACGGATATTTTCTAAATGTGTTTGGCTAAGGTTTTTGTCCAATGTAATCTGATAAATTTCTTTTACATTCTTTTTTGAACCTCCAAGTTTTTTAGCTAAATCTGTATCATTTGTAAAAAGTAACAATCCAGTTTCTGATTTATTAAGCTTATCAACTGGAAAAAGTCTTTCCTTACAAGCTTGTTTTACTAACTGCATTACTGAAACAGTATTGGACCCTGAATCAACTCTACCTGAATAGTTTTTAGGTTTATTTAGCAGTACATATCTTGGTGTGTCTGATTTTAGCCTTTGGCCATTAAATTTTACTTCATCAGTAGCGCTTACCCTAAATCCCATTTCGGTTACACCAACACCATTCACGGTAACTACACCTGCTTCAATAAATTTATCAGCTTCTCTTCTGCTGCATATCCCAGCATTAGCAATAAATTTATTCAGCCTCATTTTACCATCTTCAACTGATTTTTTTGCATTCTGCCTTGTACGAAATGTTGATTTCGTATTTGGTTTTTTATTAAAGTCTCTTCTGGTTTTCCCTTCTCTTTTCATCTTGAAAATTTTTGCAAAGATACTTAAAAAGCATTGGGTATGTGCTCAATATCTGTTTTGTCTTTTCCTATGATGATACTCATTACATCAAACCTAATTTCTTCTTCAGAAGGATGTTGTTCTATATAGCCTTCAGCAGCATCTTTGTAAAGTGAAATTTTCTTTTTATTAATAGCATCTTCAGGTTTGCCAAATTTTTTACTGCTCCTTGTTTTTACTTCAATAAAAATAAGAAAGCCATCTTTTTTAGCAATAATATCTATTTCAGCTTTTCGGAATTTCCAATTGGTTTCCAATATAGAGAATCCATCTCTTTGCAAAACCATAAAGGCGATTAGTTCGCCATCCTTTCCTAGTTTATTGTGCTTTGCCAATTTTTAGTTTTTTATAAATTTAGAGGAATAGATATTTCCTTTTGAAGTAATATAGCAAATGTATTTCCCTGCTTTTAATGTTGCAATGGATACCATTTGCGTACTCTTTATTCCACTTTCTTTTTTAACAATTTTCCCTTGAATATCTAAAATACTAATATCAAATTCTCTTTCAAAATTATTTTGAATTGAGATATAATCATTGCTAGGGTTTGGATATATTTCAAGCGCTAAAAATTGGGTTTCATTTATTGATGTTCCTACATTAAGTAGGCTGTCAATATTTAGGCTTTCATCCCCTTGTTGATATAATAAATACTGAAAATAAATTAAGAACATTTCATCTGTAGTGGACTCTCCTGCTGTAACTAAAGCTGGAGGGTTGTTAGGATTGTGTGGGTTTCCGCTGGTATTATTAAATTTAGCAGTTCCATACATTCTGCTTCCTGCAGGAACTTTTAAGATATTTCTAAAATTATAAAATCCTTGCCATTCAAAATCCCAATGTTTTATGCGCTCAAAAGGGATAGTGTCATTAGTAGGTGAAACAGCATATGAAGTAATTTCTTCACCTAATAAATGCATATGCGGAAAAACAGAAAGAATAGAAAAGTCATAAGGCAATACTCCATTGTTTGGAGGGTATGAAGCATTAAAAGTAGGTGTTGTATTGGGTGGAATCCATAAGTTCCAATTGCTTAAAATAGGGTCAGTATATACTTCTCGAACGCCAGTAGTTCCTGTTGGATAAAAGAAAAAATTAACTTTGGTGCTATCTATCATTCCTGCACTACCCTCAGGATAATGCATTTGTACTACAATATTTGCTCCTGCTGGCAAACGAACTCCCATTTTCACATTTCCACCGTTTGGAAAAATTGCAGGAGTGGATCCAGGCGTATATCCAGCTACTAACTTTCCATCTACTCCCATACAATCAGTTGTGATTGGAGCGCCAATTCCTGAAGTGTCAATAAATACTAAAGCATGATGTACAATAGCTGGGTTTCCTGGTAGGACCTCAATGGCTTTTATAAACCGATCAGTTGCAAAGCTAGTTTGTACACTAAAGCAAACATAATCATCTTCAATTGTTGCATTGCTACTATACTGTGGTAGTGCTATCGTATGGTCTGGGTTTGGAAGAGTAGCTCCCGCTACATAAGTTGGTGCAGTTGGTGTAAGATTAGGGTCCCCTTGAGGTCTACCATCATTATTCCAATCAATTAATGTTGTAATATCAGCTAATGATAGGATGCGCTCATGTGAGTATCTTTGGTAAGTGCTATCCACTGGCCAAGGAGGCATATCACCTGTTATAGTTTCCAAAACAATTTGAGGTCCCCAACTATTTGCTTCTGAATAATTCATTAATGGAAAAGGAGCAATCCCACCGTTATGATGACAAGAAGTGCAATTTTGATACAAGATTTCTGCTACATCTTCAGCATAATTTGGATTTTGAGAAAAAACAGAAAAACTACTTAAAGTAAATAAGATGAGGGTAATTTTCTTCATGATAAATTTTTCCTCAAATATAGAAAATTTTTTAGTTTATGATTACTTGCTTTTCTACCGTTCCATCATCATAAATATAAAATAAAGGAGTATTTTTTATTACTTGAGTTGTCCTCCCTAATACATCAGTAATTTTAAGTAATTTTCTTTGAGTAGAATTTATTTCAGTAATAGCAGTTGTATTGTTACAAGGTAATAATGGAAATAGGAAGTCAGTTGTAAAATCCATTGCTTGTACATATTCATTACTAGCAGCACCTAAAGCTCCCCATCCATGTCCTGTTCCAGCAAATATTAAAGCGTCATTAATAAGCCCTAAATTATCTGCAATAGGATGCATTTCTCCAGCACCACAAAGGGTAAGTACACTTGGATTTCCAAGTCCAGGTCCGCAATTATAATTTACAGTAGCATCTTGATCACCTTGGCAACTCACGATAGGTTCATCATTAGCATCAATCCAATTTAAATCATTAATTCCTCCTGCAAAACTAATAATCCCATTTATTGAAGAAGAATAACCTAGGTTTCCAGCATCTCCTTCAATACCTCCTAAGTTATTTGCAACAGCTTGTATGTCAAAAGGACTAGTTGGTAATTGAGAAACACTATCTAAATAAGCTAAATGAATAGCAGTAACAGCTCCTGCAGAATAACCTCCTGCAAAAATAGTATTTGGGTCAATGCCATAAGTATCTCCATTTGCAAAGTCTTTTCTGAAAAAACGAACAGCAGCTTTTAAGTCAAAAGTAGCCTTTAGTACTTCATCATATTGCTCATCCTGATTAGTTAAAAAACTAGCAATATTAATTAATGAAACTAAACGATAATTTACAGATGCAACCACATATCCTTTTTTTGCAAATTCTTCACAAAAATCAGTACAATGAACATCAGCTTTATCTCCTCCATAAAAAGAACCTCCATGCACAAATAAAATAACAGGGCGATTGATTTCAGTATCTCCATCAGGAGTATAGATATCCATTTTATGTGCATTATCAGTATAAACATCAGAGTAATTCACTTCAGTAACGGTAACTGAACTAAAAATTTCTGTTTGATATCTTCCGTCACATTGCGCAAAAGTAAAAGCACTAATAAAGGTTAAAGCAAGAAGGGTAGATAGTTTTTTCATAGTTTTTTTATTTAGGTTGCTAATATACAATTTATTATGCATGCATAGTAAATGCTATTGTTTTAATTTTTCTAATTGCTGCTCAATCTGCTCATCCTCAATTTTATTGAATAAATGTGTAGCAGGATTTATTTTATGATTATCAGCAATAATAATACCTCCAGCATCATTCCAAGTTACATTGTTAAGCGATAAGATACCTTTAAGTTTTTCAGATGAAAAAGGCATAAAAGGTTCGGATAAAATAGCCAAAGAAGCTGCTATTTGCATAGCGATATTCATTATTGTTTCGGTTCTAGCCTCATCAATTTTCTTCAGTTTCCAAGGTTCAGTATCGGCTAGATATTTGTTTCCTAATCGGGCTAAATTCATCAATTCCACTAAGGCTTCACGGAAACGATATTTTTCAATAGAAGCTCCAATTTTATCAGGAAACTCCTTCAGTTTTTCTAATATCTCTTTGTCATAATCCTCTAGTGTATTGCAAGAGGGAACAACCCCTTCCCAATATTTATTGGTTAAAACCACAACACGATTTATAAAGTTACCAAAGATAGCTACCAATTCGTTATTGTTCCTTGCTTGAAAATCAGCCCAAGTAAAATCAGTGTCTTTACTTTCAGGAGCTGTAGCACAAAGGGCATAACGCAAAGCATCTTCTTGTCCTTTAAAATCTTCCAGATATTCGTGCAACCAAATTGCCCAATTACGAGAAGTAGATAGTTTTTTTCCTTCTAAATTCAAGAACTCATTAGCAGGAACATTAGTTGGTAATATGTAGCCTTCATGTGCTTTTAAGATGATTGGAAAAATAATACAATGGAAAACAATATTGTCTTTTCCAATAAAATGGACTAATTCCGTTTCTTCATTTTTCCAATAGTCCTCCCAGTTTTTCCCGTTATCAGCAGCCCATTGTTTTGTTGCTGAAATATAGCCAATAGGGGCGTCTAACCAAACATAAAGCACTTTCCCATCAGCATCTTTTATAGGCACTTTTACTCCCCAATCCAAATCACGCGTCATTGCTCTGGCTTGTAAGCCTCCATCAATCCATGATTTACATTGCCCAATTACTTGACTTCTCCAAGTTTTTGGGTCATGATGATTTTCACTATTCAATATCCCATCTTCAATCCAAGGTTTTAACCATTTTTCATGGTCCTGCATTGGTAAATACCAATGTGAAGTTTCTTTTTTAACAGGAGTATTACCGCTTAAAGTTGATTTAGGATTTATTAACTCTTCAGGGCTTAGTGCTGAACCACATTTTTCACATTGGTCGCCATAAGCTCCAGCAGCATTACACTTTGGGCATTCGCCACTAATGTATCTGTCTGCTAAAAATTGCTTGTTTTCTTTATCATAAAATTGTTCAGCAGTTTTTTTAGTGAACACATTTTTATCTTCTAGAGTTTTAAAAAACTCTTGTGCTGTTTCATGGTGTAATTCATCTGATGTTCTGTGGTAGATACTAAAGTCAATTCCAAAATCAGCAAATGCCTTTTTATTGATGTTATGATATTCATCAACAATTTCTTGAGGAGAAACACTATCTTTTTTGGCACGCAAAGTAATTGCGGCTCCATGTTCATCTGATCCACAAACAAAGGCAACATCATGTCCTTTTCCTTTTAAATATCTTACATAAATATCTGCTGGTAAATATGCCCCAGCAATATGCCCGATATGTAAAGGGCCATTAGCGTAAGGTAGTGCTGAAGTAACTGTGTATCTTTTTGTGCTCATTTCTCTCAGAAAAAATTATTTTTGCAAAGATAAGTTTTAAACTGAATAAAATTGCATTTATGATAATCCCTAAAAATTTAAAGATTGGAGATAAAATTGGTATTATTTCTACTGCCAGAAAAATAACTTTAGAAGAGTTAAACCCAGCAATAAAAGTATTGGAGATCTGGGGGTTAAAAGTTGTTTTAGGAAAGAATTTGTTTTTATCTGATAATCAGTTTTCAGGAACAATACAGCAAAGAAGTGCTGATTTGCAAAATATGATTGATGATAGTTCTGTTCAGGCAATTTTATGCGCAAGGGGTGGCTATGGAACAGTACAAATAATTGATAATATTGATTTTTCTACATTAAAAAATAACCCAAAATGGATAGTAGGCTATAGTGACGTTACAGTTTTGCATTCTCATTTGAATAGGTTAGGGTTTGCAAGTTTACACGCTACTATGCCTATTAATTTTGAAGGTAATACTAAGGAAAGTTTGTCGTCATTAAAAAAATCCCTTTTTGGACATGAGGAAAGTATAACCTGTAAAGCTCAGCCTTTTAATAAATTTGGAAAAGTGGAGGCTGAGGTTGTAGGCGGGAATTTATCTATTTTATACAGTTTATTGGGATCTAATTCGGATATAAATACGGATGAAAAAATATTATTTATTGAAGATTTGGATGAGTACCTATACCATATTGATAGGATGATAATGAACTTAAAACGAAATGGAAAATTTACAAAATTAAAAGGCTTAATTGTAGGGGGGATGAGTGATATGAATGATAATGTAATTCCTTTTGGGAAAACGACTGAGGAAATAATTTTGGAACATACTAGAGAATATGATTTTCCTATTTGTTTTGGTTTTCCTGCAGGGCATTTAGAGGATAATAGGTGCATAAGATTAGGATTGAAGTCAGTATTGGAAATAAATGAAAATGGCGTAAGTTTGTCGCAAGAATAAAATTAATATGAGCTTAGAAAAATATTTTACACCTTTCAGAAATAATGTAGTTGGTAGAGATCAAACTTTTAGTTCTCCTTTTGGTGAACAAAAAATAATCTATGCTGATTGGACAGCAAGTGGAAGAATATATAAAGGAATTGAAGAAAAATTAAATAATGAAATTTTCCCTTTTGTAGCTAATACCCATACTGAGACATCAACTACAGGAGCAACTATGAGTTTAGCTTTTCATGAAGCTACCCATATTATTAAAAACCATATTGGCGTTAATGATAATGATGTGCTTATTTCAGGTGGTGCAGGAATGACTATGTTGGTGAATAAATTCCAAAGGATTCTAGGATTAAAAATTCACGAAAAATATAGGAATGAGGTAGAAATTAAGAACCGCCCTATTGTTTTTGTAACGCATATGGAGCATCACTCTAATCAAACTTCATGGTTGGAAACAATTGCTGAGGTAGCATTAGTTCCTCATACAAAAGATGGGCATATTGACTTGGTGGCTTTTCAGCCTTTATTGGATAAATATGCTGATAGAAAATTAAAAATTGCTGCTGTAACTTCTTGTTCAAATGTTACAGGTGTGTTTACTCCTTATTATGATATTGCTGAAATAATGCATGAAAATGGAGGGCTATGTTTTGTTGATTTTGCCTGTTCAGCACCTTATATTGATATTAATATGCACCCTGAAAATCCTAAGCAACAATTGGATGCAATTTACTTTTCGCCACATAAATTTTTAGGAGGGCCTGGTGCAACTGGAATTTTAGCTTTTAAGAAAGAATTATATACTAATAAGGTGCCAGATAATCCTGGTGGAGGAACTGTTGATTGGACTAACCCTTGGGGAGAACATAAATATGTGGATGATATTGAAGCAAGAGAAGATGGCGGAACACCTGCTTTTTTACAAACGATAAAGACGGCTCTTTGTATACAGTTGAAAGAAAAAATGGGAGTTCAAAATATTTTGGATAGGGAGCATGAATTGCATCAAATTGTTTGGAGTAAATTTGCTGAGTTGGATAATGTACATGTGTTAGCAGACAACTTCCCTGAACGCTTAGGAGTGTATTCCTTTTATATTGATAATTTACATTTTAACTTAGCGGTACAATTATTGAATGATAAATATGGAATTCAGGTAAGAGGAGGTTGCTCTTGTGCTGGAACTTACGGACATATTTTATTAAATATTGATACTGACCAATCTTGCTCTATTACCTCTAAAATAAATGATGGGGATTTAACTTCAAAACCTGGTTGGGTGCGTATGTCAATTCATCCAACTATGACCGATAAGGAAATGCATTTTATTATGGATGCCATTGAAGATATTGCTAAAAATCATAAAGAAATGGCTTTAGATTATAGCTATAATCCAAAAAGTAATGAGTTTGTTTACAAGGAAGATGTTTATGCTCAAAAGAATAAAACAAGAGCAGAAAGCTGGTTTAAGCTATAACTATTTTTTTAAAACAGTAGGTACTTTAAAATAATCAGAATCTTTTTGAGGAGCATTTTTTAATGCGCTTTCTTGTGATACTTCATGCTTAATCTCATCTGCTCTCAATACATTTACCTCTTCACTTAAGTAAATAAGTGGCTCAATTCCTTCAGTATCTATTTCGGATAATTTATCTACAAAACCAATTATCTTATCTAGGTCTCCCTTCATTTTATCGGCAGCTTGTTCATCAAAATTTAGCTTTGCAAGGCGTGATAAATCTTTTATAAGTTTGTTATTTACTTCCATAGGTATTTAATTGCTCAAAAATAGTGTTGTAAACTGAAGTATTCAAATTTTCTATACTTTTTTCTGCTAAGTTATTTGGGTCAATAGCCTTATGTACTTTTATGCGTACAATTCCTGGGCTTCCTTTAAAGTATTCCTCAGGGAACATACGTTTATTATCAGGCATAGTAATAGGTACTATTTTAATGTTTTTTTCAATTGCTAAACGAAAAGGTCCGTTTTTAAATTTCTTTAATAAAGTTTTGTTTTTTGGTATTCCTCCTTCAGGAAAGATACAAATGTTTAAGCCTTTTTCTAATCTTTTTCCTGCACGGACAAATGCTGCATAAGAATCTCTTTTCTTTGATCTATCTACTATTACAGTATTGTGTTTGTAGAAATAACCAAATAATGGAATTTTAGCTAATTCTGCTTTCCCAATATATTGTAATGGGAAAGGTAAAACAGCTAATATAAATGGAATATCTAAGGTAGAAACATGGTTGGGGCAGAAAATGTATTGTTCACTTTTTGATAGTTTTTCTTCCCATTCTATTTTAGGAAAAATAAAAGAAAGGTATATTGTAAGTTTGGACCAATAGCGAGTAAGATGAGCAACAATAATTTCATTTTTGATTATTGCAGTGAAAAAAAATAGGGCAGGCATAAACAGGATAAAAACCAACATAAACATTAGTAAAAACCATATTCGCCAAAGTGTACTTAAAAGATACCCGATCCATTTCATGTGGCAAAGATAAAAATCCTATTTTTACAACATCAAAATTAAAAAAATAGAATGGCAAGAATATTAACAGGAATACAAAGTACAGGAACGCCACATCTAGGGAATTTATTAGGAGCAATAATTCCAGCTATTGAGCTTTCAAAAGATGAGAAAAATGAAAGTTTGTTTTTTATTGCTGATTTACACTCCTTTACCTCAATAAGAGATGCGGCACAATTAAGAGAAAATACTTATGCTACTGCTGCCGCTTGGCTTGCTTTTGGTTTTGATACTGAAAAAAACCTGTTTTATCGTCAATCAGATGTAGCTGAGGTTTGTGAGCTAACTTGGTATTTGAATTGCCTTGCTCCTTACCAGAGACTTCAATTAGCACATTCTTTCAAGGATAAATCAGATAGATTATCAGAAGTAAATACAGGCCTTTTTACTTATCCTGTACTAATGGCTGCCGATATTTTATTGTATGATGCTAATATTGTTCCTGTAGGAAAGGACCAAGTTCAGCATTTGGAAATCACTAGAGATATAGCATCCAGATTTAATCATAAATATCCGAATTCATTTGTATTACCCGAAACTAAAGTGGATGAAAGAGTAATGATAGTCCCTGGTACAGATGGACAAAAAATGAGTAAATCCTACAATAATTTTATTGATATTTTTCAATCAGATAAAAAATTGAGGAAACAAATTATGGGCATCAAAACGGATTCAACTCCTATGGAAGACGCTAAAGATGCTACAATTTGTAATATTTATAAAATATATAAATTGCTTTCTACTGAGCAGCAAGCAGCCGCTCTATGTGATAAATATTCAGGGGGTAATTATGGATTTGGTCATGCAAAGCAGGAATTGTTTGAACTGATTTGTGATAAGTTTTCAGCAGAGCGTGAAAAGTTCAATCACTTAATGGAGAATAAAGATATTCTAGATACTGAATTAGCAAAAGGAGCAGCTAAAGCAAAGGTAATTGCAAAGGATGTTTTACAAAGAGTTCGCCAGAATATAGGTTACTAAATTATGGATAAAAGTATAATTGATTTTATTAATGAACATCATTTATTAACTTTAGCTACAAGTAAAAATAATGTTCCTTATTGTTGTAATGTCTTTTATGTTTATTCTCAAAAGCAAAATAGTTTTATCTTTTCTTCTGATACCAAAACCAAACACGCTACTGATTTTATAGAAAACCCAAAAGTTGCTGGAAGTATTGCTTTGGAAACAAAAGCAGTTGGTAAAATACAAGGTGTACAGCTTTTAGGCGAAATAGTAGAACTAAAAGGGGAGGAGTTAAAAGTAGCAAAAAAGCAATATTTAAAAGCCTATCCTTATGCAAGGTTAATGGAAATTCAGCTTTGGGAAATGAAACTTATATTCGTAAAAATGACCCATAATAAATTGGGCTTTGGTAAGAAGTTAGTTTGGGAAAGGTAATTACTTTACTGTATCCACTCAACAGCTAAAGTCAAATCTATCTCACTATTTGAAATATTTATTCCACTTCCTCCTGCAGTAATATAGTCGTTAGGGGTAAAGCTACATGATCCCATAAGTTCATTTGTTCCAATACCTGCAATTTGGTCATTATCCCAAAGTTCAATAGTATATTCTTGTGTTAAATCGCTTATTGTGTAAGGTAAATTCTCTGTAAACGATATTGGGCATGCATCAATATTATCCTGAGATGATGATGAAAAAATCTCATCACTTCCAGCCTTTAATACATAAAAAACATCAGGATTTTCTAATCCGAAAACTCCGGCATCCCAATTAGCACCATTATTAGTTAATGGCATTGAGTTGATTGTAATGCTAGATAGCTTTAATTCTGTAGGCAGGTATTCACAAGACCCATCATCCTCAGTTGCTTCAGGATTGTAGTTTATAGCAAGTGTATCCATACATCCTTCTACTGCTGCATATTGACAGGAGCCATCATCTTCAGTTGCATCAGGGTTATAATTTAGGGCATTAATATCCATGCAGCCTTCAACTGTTGTAGTTGTGTTGGTGGGTTTTACTTCTTCCTTTTTACAAGCAAATATTAAAGTGCTAAGCGTAAGTATATATAGTATTTTTTTCATGAGATTTAAATTTTCCCAAATATAGAAAAAATAAACTATCGGTTTTTATACTTGTTAAACAGCTCTTTTTGGTGGTTATTTAAATCCACTTCTATTCCTTTTATGTAGGCTTTTTCTACATTGTTTGTACGCATATCTAAAGCATCTCCACTACTAATAAAAAAGGTAGCATCTTTTCCTTTTTCAATAGAACCACAATACTCACTTATACCTAGAATTTGTGCAGCATTTAAAGTAATACTACTGATTGCTTTTTCGTAATTAAGCCCATGGGCTACAGCAGTACCCGCACTAAAAGGTAAGTTTCTTGCTCCCATTGCTTCCATTTCACCTTCATAACTTAGGCAAAATAATATTCCTGCTTCTTGTAATTTTGCTGCTTGAGTAAAAGGCTCATCTACCGGGCTACCAACTTTACTAGGTAACCTATGTACTCTATTAAGTATAAGCGAGATATTATTTTCTTTTAAGTCATCAGTAATCTTTAGTGCATCTTCAGCTCCAACAATTACCATTTTTTTAATGTCAAATTCCTTAGTAAACGAAATGGCATCTAGCATATCATTTGCATTATTAGCATGTATGTAAAGCGTTTTATTTCCATTAAATAAACCTTTCATGCTTTCCATTTTTAAATCCATTAAACTAGAAGATTTTTCATAAGCATTTGCTTTTTTGAAAAGCCCTTTTATTCTAGCGATACTTTCATTATAGTGTTTATTCTCTTTGGTTGTTCCTGGCTCAGCCCACCAACCACTTTGGTAATAGGATGAAGGCCAATTTAAGTGTATTCCATCATCTGTTTTTAAAGCAGCATCTTCCCAATTCCAACCATCTAAATGCATTACTGATGATTGTCCGGAAATAGTTCCTCCTCTAGGAGTTACTTGGGCTATAAGTACGCCATTACTTCTTACTGTTTTTGCTATTTTAGAATCCGTATTATATGCAATAAGTGAGCGTACATTAGGATTCATTCCGCCAGTTTCATTATAATCATGTGAAGCACGAACGGCATCAATTTCAGTAATTCCTAATGTTGTATTGGGTACAATAAATGCAGGGTAAAGGTGTTTGCCGTGTACACGATAAATGGTATCAAAAGCACTTGGGTCAATACGAATAATTGACGCATCAGCAACCATTTCAATTTTACCATTAAGCATACTTATGGCAGAATTTTCAATTTTTGTTCCATTTCCTAAATGGGCAGTAGCTCCCATGAATAATGTAGGTTTTTGTGCTTGCGCAGCTACTGTAATTAATAGTGTAAAAAGTAGGTGTAAGTATTTTTTATTCATCATATTCGGTATCACAATGGTATAATTTTTCGGTAGTATGTTGTGGTTTTTGCTTTTCCCCTCCAGTTTTATCTTCACTCATTTTTTGGATGATACGCATGCGTTCTAAACGATCTCTTTCTCTAAGTTCTTTGTCAACTTCAACATCAAACATCAGTTTCCCATCCACATAAGTTTGGATTACTTTTGCATACACTGAAAGTGGATTATCTGTCCAAAGTACAATATCGGCATCCTTTCCAATTTTAATACTTCCCATTTTATCATCAATATGCAATAGTTTTGCAGGGTTTAAAGTTACCATTTTCCAAGCATCTTCTTCAGATGTAGCTCCATACTTTACGGCTTTTGCGGCCTCTTGGTTTAGCCTTCTTCCCATTTCGGCATCATCAGAATTAATGGCCGTTAAAACACCTGCATTATTTAATAAAGTTGCATTGTGAGGAATGGCGTCATTTACCTCAAATTTATAGGCCCACCAATCAGAAAAAGTAGAACCACCTGCACCATGTGTTTTCATTTTTTCAGCAAGTTTATATCCTTCCAAAATATGGGTGAAAGTATTAACGGTAAAGCCCATAGAATCCCCAACATGCATAAGCATATTTATTTCAGATTGTATATAGGAATGGCAAGTAATAAAGCGTTCAGAATTTAGGATTTCAACTAAAGCATTCAACTCTAAATCTTCTCTTGGAGGAGTAGCTTTTCTTTTTTCTTTTGTACTGAGCGCATTAAATTTCTCCCAAGATTTTTGGTAGGCTTTTGCTCGGTAAAAAGCATCATAAAATACTTGTTCTACTCCCATACGAGTTTGCGGAAAACGGATGCGTTCAAAATTTCCCCAATTACTTTGTTTTACATTCTCACCAAGGGCAAATTTTATAAATCCATCAGCATTTTCTACTTTCATTTCTTCTGCTGAACTTCCCCATCTTAGTTTAACCATTGCAGATTGCCCTCCAATAGGATTAGCAGACCCATGTAAAAGTTGTGAGGCAACTGTTCCTCCTGAAAGTTGACGATAAATATTATGATCAGTTGGATTAATTACATCTCCAATTCTCACCTCTGCACTTACTGCCTGACTCCCTTCATTTACCCCTCTGCTAATTGCAATGTGTGAGTGTTCATCAACAATACCACAAGTAAGGTGCTGTCCAGTAGCGTTAATTTGTGTTATTTTTACAGTCTCAGGAAAAACGACTAATTCATCCAAGTTTTTCCCAATGGCAATAATTTTTCCTTCCTTAATCGCAACATCCATATTTTCTAAAATTCCTTCTTGCTCATTTGTCCAAACAGTTGCATTCCTGAAAATGATATTTTCAGCCTTTGGAGGATTTATAAATCCGTGCGCTTTGTTAGGAAACCAAACAGAAGGAATAATGCTGTCAATGTTTAAAGTAAACTCTTTTTCATCTTCAGTAAAAAGAGAATCTCTTTGCAGATTAAAAGTGTGGTAAATTCCAATGCTATCTTGATATTTCCCTTTTATACTTCTGTTATTGAATTTAGCAGCTACTCTAAATGTTCCGTTTTTTGTGTTTATTGTAATATTGTTTCCTTCCAAAACTGTTGGGAGAGCAATAGAATCTAAAGCAAAAATTGTTGCTTTTGGTTTTGCTTGGCTACCCTCAATGGAAACCATTTTATTTTCAAATTCATCAGTATTTAAAGTGTAAAAACCTCTTATATCAATTTCTTGTTTCTTAGTAATGATGTGCTTTTCTCCTGCTGTCCAATTTTCATAAATGTCTCCATTTTCAAAAATATCCTTGGATGCAATAAAGAAGTTGGCTAGTTTCCCACTTTCTAGGCTTCCTATTTTATCATCCATTGCAATTAGGTTAGCTGGTGTAGTGGTTAGTGCTGCAAGTGCATCTTGTTTACTAAGCCCTTTTTTTATTGCAAGGCGTAGGTTGGTTATGAAATTACTTTCCTTGTTTAAACCAGAAGATGTGATGCAAAATTCAACTTCATTTTTAGCTAGAATTGCAGGATTAAATGGAGCAGTTTCCCAATCTTTTAATTTATGTAAGCTAATCCATTCTGCAGTTTCAGGATTACTAACATCATAGGAATTTGGGAAGTTAAGTGGAATAATTACTGGAAATTCAGTAGCAGCTACTTCTTCAATTCTGCTGTATTCTTTCCCGTTTCCTTTTATGATAAAATCAATTTCAAACTCATCAGCAATTTTATATACTCGGCTATAATCGAGTTCATCATTTATTGTAAATATTTGTGGTAATTCTTGGTTGTTGTTTACTGCTGCATAGGAAAGGTTAGTCTGATTTTTCTGAGCAGCATACCACTCAGCATCTAAAAATGTTTGTCTTATTAAGGAAATACTTCCCATTAATGAAGAAGGATTTTTTTGCCTTGACACTCCTTTTTTAAAGGACAAATGACTTGAAGCTTGAGGTAAAATAATAGTTGAATGTTCGCTTTCTTCTGATAGTAAAACCAAGCATCCTGTTCCTCTTAATGCCCCATCTTGAATGTGGGAGAGTACTGTTCCAAATCCATTTTTAAGATAAGTGCTAGCCGTTTTTTCATCTGCAACAAATTCAGTGCTAGCCATTATTTCAGGGTGAATTGCTTCATTCCAATGGTAAGCACCTGCTTTATTGCTTTCGTATTGTGGGCGATAATTGTATTTACCTTTTTTTGCTTTTGGTAAACCGTAATCAGAATTTAAATCAATAAAAGAAGGGTAGATATAATCGCCATTCAAATCATGAACAATTGCTCCATTTGGGATATTCAAATTACTATCTATAGCAATAATTTGTTTCCCTTGGATTATTAATGTTCCATTTTCTATTTCAGCTGTTGGGCTTAAAATAATATGAGCATTGGTAAATGCATGGATAGGTTCAAAGTTTTGAGCTACTCCATTAACAGGAAAAGTTTCTTGCCCTAAAAGGGAGTAAAAACTAAGGAGAGCAAAAAGGATAGTAAATCGTAATCTCATTTGTTAAGCTGTAATAATAAAGCCGTGAAAGTAGCAAAATTTTATGATATAATTTGTTTCTTTGCTATCACTAACTAAAAAACAGATATTATGTCAACTGGACTTTTGCATTTACACCACTATTTACCATTTTTATTTTTTATTGTTTTGATTATTTCAATAGTAAGAGCAGGACTATATAAAATACCAAATGTTAAAAAAGATATTTTTCTTACTCTTACTTTAATCTTTGCTCACATTCAACTTTTGCTAGGGTTATTTTTATTGATTAACTTTGTCTCAGCAGCAGGAATTCATATGGGAGAAGCAGCCAATAGATTTGTAACGGTTGAACATCCTTTAATGATGATAATTGCTGTTGCACTTATTACAATTGGAAAAGTAAAAGCAAAGAAAACAGAAGATAATAGAGGAGGTAGTAAAATAATATTTACATATTTTACGGCTGCTTTAGTGCTTATTGCATTAAGAACTCCTTGGGATAAATTATTTTAAAAAATACAATTGGAAAGAGCAATACTTATAGGTTTAATAACTCCTGATGTTACGCAAGAACAAGCGTACGAATATTTGGATGAATTGGCTTTTTTAGCTGATACGGCAGGAGCAAAACCAGTCAGAAATTTTACTCAGAAATTACCTCACCCTGATAATAAAACATTTTTAGGAAAAGGAAAAATTGAAGAAGTACGCCTATTTGCTGAAGAGGAGGAAATCAAATTGATTATTTTTGATGATGATTTAAATCCATCTCAAATAAGAAATATTGAAAAGATTTTTGGAGAAGACACCAAAATACTAGATAGGAGTAATCTGATACTTGATATTTTTGCGAGCCGTGCCCAAACTGCTCAAGCCCGTACACAAGTGGAGTTAGCCCAATACCAATATCTATTACCAAGGTTAACAAGAATGTGGACTCACCTTGAAAGACAAAAAGGGGGAATTGGAATGAGAGGTCCTGGGGAAACACAAATTGAAACCGATAGACGGATAATTAAAGATAAAATTGCACTTTTAAAAAAGAAGTTAGAGAAAATTGATAAGCAAAGTTTTACGCGTAGGAAAGGTAGGCAGGACATGATACGAGTTGCCTTAGTTGGTTATACTAATGCAGGAAAATCAACCTTAATGAATACCTTAGCTAAGTCAGATATATTTGCAGAAAATAAATTATTTGCTACACTGGATACTACTGTGCGTAAAGTAGTAATTGGGAACTTACCTTTTTTATTAACCGATACAGTTGGGTTTATTCGTAAGCTCCCTCATCAGCTTGTAGAAAGTTTTAAATCTACTTTGGATGAAGTGCGTGAATCGGATTTATTGGTGCATGTTGTGGATATTTCTAACCCTAATTTTGAGGATCAGTTAGAAACGGTAAACAAAACAATTATTGAACTTGGGGTAACGGATAAACCTACTTTAATTGTGTTCAATAAAATTGATGCCTATACTTTTACTCCAAAAGAGGAAGATGATTTAACTCCTATATTGCCTGAAAATATATCCTTAGAAGAATTACAGAAAACTTGGATGGCAAAATTGGAGGGAGATACTATGTTTATTTCTGCCTTAAATAAAACTCATTTTGATGAGTTGAAAGATGTACTTTATAACAAGATAAAACAATTACATGAGGTAAGGTATCCTTACAATAACTTTTTGTATTAAGCAAAACTCTGCAAGTCCGAAAGCTTTTTATAATGCCCGTTTTGCGCAATTAATTCTTGGTGTGTTCCTCTTTCAATAATACAGCCCTTATCCAATACTAGGATTTCATCTGCATTTTGTATGGTGGATAGTCTATGTGCAATTACAAGTGATGTACGGGAGTGCATTAATTTATCCAAAGCATCTTGTACTAAGCGTTCGGATTCTGTATCTAAGGCTGAGGTTGCTTCATCTAAAATTAGAATTTCAGGGTTTTTAAGAATTGCCCTGGCAATGCTTAACCTTTGTTTTTGTCCTCCTGAAAGTTTGTTCCCTCTATCGCCAATATTGGTTTGGTAACCATTTTCAGTTTCCAAAATAAAGTCATGTGCATTAGCAATTTTGGCTGCTTCCATTACTTCTTGTTCGCTAGCGCTAGTATTCCCTAAACGGATGTTATTGAAAATGGTATCGTTAAACAAAATAGATTCCTGACTTACAATTCCCATTAAGGCACGCAAATCATGTAAAGCAATCTCTTTTATATTGTTTTTGTCAATAAGGATTTTACCTTGATTGATGTCATAAAATCGTGCCAGTAAATCAGCTAAAGTTGATTTTCCACTTCCTGATTGTCCAACTAAAGCAATCATTTTTCCTTTACCAATGTTGAAGTTAATGTTCTTTAATACCTCTTGTTTTTCGTAGGAGAATGATAAGTCTTTAAATTCAATTTGATTGTTGAGTAGTTTTATCTGTTTAGGGTTTTCAACATCAACAATTTCATTTTCAGCATCTAGTATTTCATATACCCTTTGAGCTGAAGCACTCCCTTTTTGTATAAGATAATAGGAAGTAGTTAAGGATTTTGCAGGTGGGATAATCTGTGAGAAAATAAGAATATAACCGATAAATTCTTGTGCATTTAGTCCGCCATCAGCATTTAACACGAGCTGCCCCCCGAACCACATAACGATAACCATAACGATAGTACTCAAAAACTCACTCATAGGAGAGGATAAGTCCTTTTTCCTTAGGAGTTTTGTCATGATTCCTTTGTAGTCATTACTTTCTTTTTCAAAGTTTTTATTGATATGTTCTTCAGCATTAAAGCCCTTAATAATTCTTAATCCTGATATATTCTCATCAATAATTGAGAGTAAGTCTCCCATTTTATTCTGTCCTCTATCGGATGATTTTTTTAATGACCTACCAATAACACCAATAATAATTCCTGTTACAGGAAGGAGTAAAATAACAAAGGTGGTAAGTTGAGGGCTGATAAAAATTAAGGTTGCTAAATAGACAATTATATTTAATGGATCCTTAAATATCATTTCTAGGGAACTCATAATTGACCACTCAATTTCTACTAAATCAGAAGTCATACGAGCTGTGATGTCTCCTTTTCTTTTTTCAGTAAAGAAAGGAAGGGGTAAGGAAATTACTTTTTTGTGCAAGTCCATACGCAAATCGTGTACCACTCCATTACGAATAGGAGTTAAAAAGTAAAGCGATAAATAACGAAACAGATTTCGGAAAAAGAAGGTAACTAGCACCAAAATACAAATAAAAAGTAAGGCTTCTATCTTTCCTTTTTCGTCAACTATAGAACTTATGATGGCATAAAAATTATCTTTTATTGCTTCCGCATTAAAGCTTAGTGGCTGTGGGTTGTATACCTTTTCTTGCGTTTCAAAAAGGATTCCTAAGAATGGAATAACCATTGTTAAGGATACTAATGAAAATAAAACACTTAATATATTGAATAGAATATTAAGCAGTGCAAATGGCAAATAAGGCTTTATGTATTTTAAAATTCGGAAGAAATAATGCATTGAGCAAAAGTAGGGAATATTCTGTATTTTTGCACTTATGGAATCAACAAGACAAAAAAAGGTATCGCGTTTAGTTCAGAAAGAACTTTCTGTAATTTTTCAGCAACAAGCACAAGAGATATTAGGTAAAATTATGGTGAGTGTAACTATAGTGCGTATTTCTCCTGATTTGGCAGATGCCAATGTTTTTTTAAGTATTTTCCCTGTTGATGATCCTGCTGAGGCACTTAAAGTAGTTAAAAGTAATACCGTTATGATTCGTAAAAAATTGGGAGAAAGTGTAAGAAACCAATTGAGAATTGTGCCAGCTTTAACTTTTCATTTGGATGATTCAGCTGCCTATGCTGAAGAAATTGATAGACTTCTGAAAAAATAAATTCGAATGAATTTCCCATTTTTTATTGCCAAACGCTATTTCACGACTAAGAAAAATAGCAATTTTGTGCATATAATTTCTTGGGTTTCCCTTTTTGGAGTGGCAATTGGTACGGCTGCACTTATTTTGGTGCTATCCGTTTTTAATGGGTTTGAAAACTTGGTGCTGAGTATGTACAATTCCTTTGACCCACACTTAAAAATTACTGCTACTGAGGATAAAACTTTTAATCCTGAACAAGCAAAAAACCTATTACTTACTGTTGAAGATATAGAAACTTCAGCTTTGGTATTGGAGGAAAAAGTACTTTTAAAGTATCAAGAAAAGGAATACATAGCAACAGCAAAAGGAGTAAGTGAGGAATATCTGCACCTCACAAATTTTGATTCTTTACTAGTAGATGGAGAATATATAAATGGATTTGAAAGTAATAATATAGCAGTTGTTGGTAGGGGAGTGGCTTATTATCTCTCTATGGGAGTTGGCTCTATGTTTGAACAATTACAAGTTTTTGTTCCCAATAGAAATTCAAAAACTTTACTGAATCCTGCTACTGCTTTTAAGCAATCATCAGTAGTTCCTGTGGGTGTTTTTGGGGTGCAATCTGAAGTAGATGCTAAGTATATTATTACCCCTTTATTATTTGTACAGCAATTAGCCAAACGCAACAATGAAGTTTCGGCTATTGAGATAAAATTGAAAGATGAAGGGCAGATGCTTGCATTGCAGGAAAAATTGCAAACAGTTCTGGGAGATAAATACACGGTTAAAAATCGTTTGGAACAACAGGAGTTTCTCTATAAGATATTGAACACTGAAAAGCTAGCTGTTTTTTTAATCCTTACTTTTATTATGATAATTGCTACTTTTAATATTGTGGGCGCTTTAAGTATGCTTATGTTGGATAAGAAAAAAGACATTAGCACTTTAAGAAGTTTGGGTTGCACTGTTCAGGATATACAATCATTATTCTTTAAAAAGAGTATGCTCACCATATCATTAGGCATAGGAACAGGTTTGTTTATTGGCTTAGGGTTGGCTTTTTTGCAACAAACCTTTGGGTTTATAACTATGGGGGGCGGTAGTTTTGTTATCAATACTTACCCTGTTTCCATTGTATTTACTGATGTAGTATTGGTAAGTATTACTGTATTAATTATTGGAATTTTAGCTTCTTGGTATCCTGCTAGAGTATTAGGGAGGAGGTTGTTTAAAAATTAAACTCAGCAAACTCTACAGCAACTTTGTCAAGTAATGCATGTACTTCTTCAGGGCTATCGCTTGTTACCATCTTTATACGGTAATCCTTAAAGTGAGGAATACCTTTAAAATAATTGGTGTAATGTCGTTTCATTTCAGCAATACCTAGTATTTGTCCTTTCCATTCAATTGAATGTTTTAGGTGTTGCTTGCAGGCAATTACTCTATCGGCTATAGTGGGTGGTGCTAAATGCTCTCCTGTTTTTAGGTAATGTTTTATCTCGTTAAATATCCAAGGATAACCAATGGAAGCACGCCCAATCATTACCCCATCTACTCCATATCTATCCTTTACCATTGCAACTTTCTCGGGAGTATTAATATCTCCATTCCCAAAAATAGGAATGTGCATTCTAGGGTTATTTTTTACATCTCCAATCAAAGTCCAATCGGCATCTCCTTTATACATTTGTTTTCGGGTACGCCCATGAATGGAAAGGGCTTGAATACCTACATCTTGCAACCTCTCGGCAACATCCACTATGTACTTAGTGTTTTCATCCCACCCCAAGCGTGTTTTTACAGTTACAGGTAAGTTAGTAGCATTTACAATTTCTTTGGTCATGGCAACCATCTTAGGGATGTCAAGCAATATCCCTGCTCCCGCACCTTTTTTGGCTACTTTTTTTACTGGGCAACCAAAGTTGATGTCAATAAATTCAGGCTTTGCTGCAGCACATATTTCAGTAGCTTGTCGCATAGATTCAATATTGTATCCAAAAATTTGTATTCCAATTGGGCGTTCAAAATCATAAATATCAAGCTTCATAGTGCTTCTGTCCGCATGCCTTATCAATCCTTCTGATGATATAAATTCTGTGTACATTACATCAGCACCATTTTGCTTGCATAAAGCACGAAATGGAGGGTCGCTTACATCCTCCATTGGTGCTAATAACAAAGGGAATTCCCCTACATCAATATTTCCTATCTTTACGCCCATAATTATTGCAAAAATACACATTAATGGGATTTAAAGGGATATTTAAAGACAAGTCATCAGGGACAAAAGTGGGTTTACTATTTTTATTGATAGTTGTATCAGTAATACTACATACTTTATTTGCTCAAGCTTGTGTTGTTTTTTTTTCGGATGTGGAATTAGTTGCTGTAGATTTTATGAAATTTAGCAATCAATCTTCAATAGATGCAGTAAAGTTTATTCAACTACTTAGTGCAATAGGTTTATTTGTTTTCCCTGTTATATTATATTCTCATCTGTGTGATTTTGATTTAAAACTCAATTTTAATTTCAATAGACAAACGCTTTTGTTAGCTATTGCTATTATGTTGCTGATTAATCCGTTTATTGCTTTTATTTATGAGTTGAATATGAATTTTAACTTTCCTGAATGGATGATGTTTTATGATAAAAAGGCTGAGAACATAACCAAGTATTTCCTAAGAATGGATACTGTAGGGGATTTAGCTTTTAACCTATTAGTATTGGCCATTGTTCCTGCAATTGGGGAGGAGTTGTTGTTTAGAGGCTACTTACAACAGACTTTTACAAAATGGTTAGGAAAACCTCATGTAGCCATTATTATTACTGCTTTTTTGTTTAGTGCAATCCACATGCAATTTCAAGGGTTTCTTCCAAGATTTGTTTTGGGCTTAGTATTGGGTTATTTCTTTTATTGGAGTAGTTCATTGTGGCTCCCAATTGTAGCACATTTTATAAATAATGCTATGGCAGTAACTTTTACTTATCCTGCACTTTCGTATTACGCTTACCTAACTGAAAATACAGCAACATGGCAACAAGCTTTTTTTAGTTTCATGGCAGTAGGTTTATTAATTCTCCTTCTTCAGAAAAATTTGAGCATAAAAAAAGGCTGATAAAATATCAGCCTCATTTCTATAATCTAATGTCTAAAACTAGTAGTCTCCTTTTCGGGTAGAGTAATTAATTTTAAGTGCATTTGCTTTTCTAAGTTCTTGCTTTACATCAGAAATAATTCCCATTTTCACAGTCTCATCTGCCTTGATAGATGTAGTCATATAAGGAATTTCTTTCTCATCTCTAGCCTCACGCTCAGTTGCAATAAATTCTTGTATTTCGCCTACCTCAGCAAAAGCATCATTCAATTGAATACGAGCAGCACTACCATAAGAAGCTTGCATTCTTTTAATTGGTGAACCAATGTAAATATAGCTCACTAATGATTTCTTTTCCATCTTCTTTATCTCAGTAGCTTTTGGTGTTACAACACTAACAAATAAAGTTGTTTCACGCATTACTGTAGTTACCATAAAAAAGAAAAGTAACATAAATACAATATCTGGTAAGGATGCAGTTGATATAGCTGGCATTCCTTTTTTTCCGTCTTTTCTGAATTTACTCATTTCCTCCTATGTTTTTAGGTTCGGCTTCTGATATTTTTTGAGGGTACATTTTTCTGATTTCTTTCTTTTGTGTCTTGTTTAAATCAGCATAACGCTCTCCAAATTTATTTAATGAAGCTTTATTTCTTAATTCATTATAAGCGGCAGCAAGTTCATTTTGCACACGAATATAAGTCATGTACTCAGTTCCTCTATCATTCTGTAATGAGATAATTGCTTTTTCAGGATTTTCAGATGAATTAGGATCTCTTCCGTTATTGTTAATGAAATCCTTAGCACCATCTCTAAGTTGTGAAATATCCATTAATTCTCCCTCAACCAATAGCTGATTGTTAGCATTAATCAAAACTACATAAATATTCTTAGCATGAATTTGAGAATCATCTTCTTGCAACTCTTCTTCAGGCATTGGAGGTAATTTACGAGCAATACCCGTATCAACATCCATAGTTGTAGTTACCAAGAAAAAGATAAGCAGCAAGAAGGCAATATCTGCCATTGATCCTGCATTAATTTCGGGTAACCCTCTTCTTGTACTAGCCATTATTTAGAAAATACTTTTGATAATTCAGCATATAATACTGCACCAATTGCACCAATTGCAAGTATGTAGAATGTTGTTAATCCCATTCCTACTTGCTTAGCAGTTGAAGCTGTAATCTCATGTTTTTCGTACGAACCTAATACTTCATCAGAAGCCATAAGGTAAGAGATAAGAATAATAAGTAAAAGCCCTCCTATGGTAGTTAATGTCTTTTTTGCATTGTTCGTTTTTTGCATCATTTTTTTGATACCAAAACCAACTGCAGCTAATGCTGCAAAAGCAACCATTAAGTAAGTTAGTATAATTCCTATATTAATTAAACTATCCATGATTATTTGTTTTTAACCAATAAGTCAATTAATGAGATAGAAGCATCTTCCATTGAGTTAACAATTGAATCAACCTTTGCAATTAAGTAGTTGTAAAAAATTTGAAGAATCATTGCTACAATAAGACCAAATACAGTCGTTAAAAGTGCAACCTTAATACCACCAGCTACTAATGATGGAGAAATATCTCCAGCAGCTTCAATAGCATCAAATGCTCCAATCATACCAATTACAGTTCCCATAAACCCAAGCATAGGTGCAAGAGCAATAAATAATGAAATCCAAGATAATCCTTTTTCTAAAAGTCCCATTTGAACTGAACCGTAAGAAACGATAGATTTTTCAACCATATCAACTCCTTCACCTGAACGCTCTAAACCTTGATAAAAGATAGAAGCAACAGGTCCTTTTGTATTTCTACAAACCTCTTTAGCAGCATCAACACCACCTGATTGTAAAGCGCCTTCAACATCATTTAATAATTTATCAGTATCAGTAGTTGCCATGTTTAAATAGATGATTCTTTCAATTGCTAAAGCTAATCCTAGGATTAAACATAACAATACAATCCCCATAAATCCAGGTCCTCCTTCAATAAATTTTTGTTTAATAATTTGGTGAAAAGATGCTTCCTCTGCAGGAGCTTCTTCAACAGTTTCAACAACTTCAGCAGGAGCTTCTTCAGCTACTACAGCAGTATCTACTACTTGTTCAGTTGCAACAGTATCATTTGAATCTTGAGCATAAACTGTGTAAGTCCCAGCAAGGAATAATCCTAAAAGGGCGATTAAGGCAAATTTGTTTTTCATTTTTGTTTAAATTTTAGTGTAATTAAATTTTAGTGTGGCAAATTTATAAAAATATTATAAAGCGGCTTGATATCTATTATTAACTTCCTCCCAGTTGATTACATTGAAAAATGCATTTATATAATCTGGTCTTCTGTTTTGGTAGTTTAGGTAGTAAGCATGTTCCCAAACATCTAAACATAATACAGGAGTACAACCACATTGGTCATCCATTAATGGATTATCCTGATTTGCAGTTGATGATACTTTTAATTTTCCATCTTTTACTCCTAACCAAGCCCATCCTGATCCGAATCTTGTTCCGGCTGCAGCTGAGAAAGTATTTTTAAATTCTTCAAAAGAACCAAACGCCTCATTAATTGCATCTGCAATTGCTCCTGTAGGATTCCCACCTCCATTTGGACTCATAATGTTCCAGAATAAGCAGTGGTTAAAGTACCCTCCTCCATTGTTTCTTGCTCCTCCACTTAATCCTGGTGTAGCACAGATTTCTTCAATAGATTTCCCTTCTAAATCAGTTCCTGCAATTGCATTATTTAAGTTGTTAGTATAGCCGTTATGGTGTTTGCTATGGTGAATTTCCATAGTTCTAGCATCAATATGTGGTTCTAACGCATCATAAGCGTATGGTAATTTTGGTAATTCAAATGACATAATTTTCTGTTTTTTAATTGTTTATAATAATATTTGCCAAGCGTCTTCAGCTTTTCCTTGGCTTAAAAATTCTTTGGCTAATATATGTTTTTCTGTTATATGTTTTTCTTCTCGTAAACTAAACTCTTTTTTCTCTGGAATATTTTCTGCAGAAGCTAAAATTGCTAGTTCATTTCCAGTTAATATTTCAGAATTTCTAATCTCTTGAGGTAGTTTATCTATTCCCATTCCCATTCTGGAGATAGGTTTTGCAATTTCATAAAGAGATTCCTTAGTTGTTTTTCCGTACCAATTTGCTCCCAATCGGCTTACTATGTTTAATTTAAAAGGGTCAATAGCATTATTTTCATCTAATACATCTTCATCAATGTGCATTTTTAATACCTCACATAATACCAAACTCCCAGCACCTCCCTCTTCCCCTAGGGTAATAATATCGGTTACCTTACATTCAAAATTTATTGGAGATTCCTTAACTCTTGATGGAGCAACTATATCCGATTTTACCTCAGTAAAACCTGCTTTCTCAAATTCGTTTGTTTCTGCATCAAAATCGCATGAAGATAAAGAAACTTGTTGTGCAATATTTTCTGTAACTAGGGAAATAACACATTCTTTTACATGATGAACATTATCTAAAGTATGTTTTGAAGTGTTATTTCTCACTCTCCTCACAGGTGAAAAAACTAAAATAGGAGGATTTACCGAGAATACATTAAAAAAGGAAAAAGGACTTAAGTTTTTATTCCCATCTGCATCAATAGTGCTTACAAAAGCAATTGGCCTTGGGCTAACTGCAGCCGATAAATATTGGTATAAACCAGCAGTTTCTCCGGATTTTACATCTATTGTTTTAATCATTTTTTAAGTTTTAATAAGGAATGATTACTTTCAGATTTTACTATTTTATTAGTGATTTTACCAAGTCCTTCAATCTGCATTTCAATTTCATCTCCTGCTTGTATCCATCTTTCTTTATAATCAGGATTTGCTCTTTTCCCTGTTCCGTTTAATTCTAATAAACACCCTGTTCCTACCGTTCCTGAACCAATTACATCTCCAGGGAAAAGCTCTACTCCATAAGATGCTCGTTCAATTATTTCCGCAAAAGTCCAATTCATATCCTTTGCATTTCCTTTTGATAATAATTCTCCATTTACATAACAGCTCATTTGTAAATCGTATTTTTTTCCAAAAGGAGTGTCTATACTGTTACTTTCTAATTCATCAGGAGTAACTAAGTAAGGTCCAATAACATTCGCAAAATCTTTTCCTTTTGCCGGCCCTAAGTTTAGTTTCATTTCTTCCATTTGCAATCTTCTGGCACTTATATCATTTAGTATGCAAAATCCAGCAATGTGTTTGTCTGCATCTTTGGATAATATATTTTTTCCTCCTTTACCGATTACAATAGCAAATTCTAATTCATAATCTAATCTGTGGAAATGGTCGGGCATTAATTCAATTTCTTCTCCATCAGCAAACATAGCATTGTGGTTAGAAAAATAAAATACCGGAAACTCATCAAACTCGGGAATCATATCTACTCCTCTATTTTCACGAGAGGTTGCTACATGTTGCCTAAAAGCATAAGCGTCCCTAAAAGAAGTAGGTTTTGGGGTAGTAGCTAAAACGGTAATATCTTCAATATCGTGTTTTAAACAATCTTCATTGCAAATAAAAGAAGCTACTTTATCTTGATAGTTTTCTAGTTGTACTAAATCAATTAGACTGATGTTTCCAAAACAATTATTTAGGTTATATACTTGCTGGTTTTGCAGTACCCCAATCTGATTGGTTTCTAAATTAGTTATTTTGTAAGTAAGTAGTTTCATTTAGTAAGGCAAAATTATCATTTTTATTTTAGGGATGATATAAATCGTGCTTAGTTTATGTTTTATATCTTATATTTGCATAAAAATAACAATATGCCAAGATATCATAAATTAGGAAAAATGCCTCATAAAAGGCATACTACTTTCCGAAAAGAAGATGGAAACATCCATTATGAAGAGTTGTTTGGGACAATTGGTTTTGATGGGATGTCCTCTTTATTGTATCATCTGCACCGACCAACAATGGTTAAGAATATTAAAGAAGGATACTCTGTTGCACCAGAAATTGCAGTAGAAAAAAACTTAAAATCCTATATGTTAAATGGATTTGAAGCGCCAAAAGTTGCAGATCATTTAGAAAGTAGAATCTCTATTATGATAAATAATGATTTGAATATTTTACTTTCAGCTCCAACTAATTTGGAGGAAGATTATTTTTATAAAAACACGGATGGAGATGAAGTAATTTTTGTTCATAAAGGCACAGGAACACTAAGATCGTTTGTAGGAAATATAAAGTTTAAAGAAGGGGATTACTTAGTAATTCCTAGAGGAATGATTTATACAATGAAGTTTGATTCTGCTGAAAACAGATTGTTTATTGTAGAATCATACACTCCCGTTTATACGCCTAAAAGGTACAGAAATCATTTCGGACAAATGTTAGAGCATTCCCCTTTTTGTGAGAGAGATATGAGAGCTCCTGAAGAATTAGAAACACATGATGAGTTAGGAGATTTTGTTGTTAAAATTAAAAAGGAACAAATGATTCATGAATACACTTATGCAGCACATCCTTTTGGTGTGGTAGGTTGGGATGGATATAACTATCCTTACGCATTTTCTATTCATGATTTTGAGCCAATAACAGGAAGGGTACATCAGCCACCACCGGTACATCAAACTTTTGAAACTTCTGCATTTGTAATTTGTTCTTTTGTACCAAGATTGTATGATTATCATCCTGAGTCTATTCCTGCACCATACAACCATTCTAATATTGATTCGGATGAGGTGTTGTATTATGTAGATGGAGATTTTATGAGTAGAAATCATGTTGATCAAGGATATATTTCTTTGCATCCTGCTGGGATTCCACACGGGCCACACCCAGGAGCAATGGAAAGAAGTATAGGAGAGACTAAAACAGATGAATTGGCAGTAATGGTAGATACCTTTGCTCCACTAAAATTAACAAAAGCAGCTATTGAACTTTCGGATGGTGTGTATCACAAATCCTGGATAGAAAACTAAAAAAATATTATGAGAGACGACTTAACAAAAATAAATAATACTAGATATTCACTAGAAAAGATATTCCCTGATGCTCAAGATTTTTTGCCTTTATTGGGGACAGATTATGTAGAATATTATGTGGGAAATGCAAAACAAGCAGCACATTATTACAAAACAGCTCTAGGGTTTCAATCTTTAGCCTATGCAGGTTTAGAGACTGGAGTTACTGATAGAACTTCTTATGTTGTGGTGCAAGATAAAATCAGATTAGTTTTTACTACACCTATGCCAGGAGAAGATAATGAGATTTTTGATCATATTCAAAAACATGGTGATGGAGTAAAAGTTGTTGCTCTTTGGGTGGATGATGCTAAATCAGCTTGGGAAGAAACAACAAATAGGGGTGCTGAATCTTATTTTGAGCCAAGAACAGAAAAAGATGCAAATGGGGAAGTGGTAAAATCAGGGATTAAAATTTATGGGGATACCGTTCATATATTTGTAGAGCGTAAAAACTATAACGGAACTTTTATGCCAGGATTTGAAAAGTGGGAATCGCACTATAATCCTGCACCTGTTGGGTTAAAATATATCGACCATATGGTAGCCAATGTAGGTTGGAATGAAATGAATATCTGGGAGAAATTCTATAATGAAACTATGGGATTTGCTAACCTAATTACTTTTGATGATAAAGATATTTCTACTCAGTTTACCGCTTTAATGAGTAAAGTAATGACCAATGGAAATGGGAGAATTAAATTCCCAATTAATGAACCTGCTGAAGGAAAAAAGAAATCTCAGATTGAAGAATATTTAGATTTTTATGATGGACCAGGAATTCAGCATGTTGCGGTGGCAACTGATGATATTGTAAGTACAGTTTCGGCAATGAAAGAAAGAGGTGTTGAGTTTTTATATGTGCCAGGAACTTACTATGATACAGTAGGGGATAGAGTAGGGGAGATTGCTGAGGATATGGCAATTCTGAAAGAAAATGGAATTTTGGTAGATAGAGATGATGAAGGGTATTTGTTACAAATCTTTACAAAACCATTAACGGACAGGCCAACTTTATTCTTTGAGATAATCCAAAGAAAAGGAGCGCAATCATTTGGAAAAGGAAACTTTAAAGCCCTATTTGAATCAATAGAAGCAGAACAAGAAAGAAGAGGAACACTTTAACATTGCTTGTGGTTTGTAGTTTTTTGATTATTGAATTCTACAAACCACTATCAACTAACAACCAACAACTATGCTAAATATAGGAGACAAAGCCCCAGCAATAAATTCCATTGATGAAAATGGAAAGGCAATTACTTTAGAGCAGTTTAAAGGAAAAAAGGTAGTGTTGTACTTTTACCCAAAGGATATGACTCCAGGTTGCACGGTTCAATCATGTAATTTGAGGGATAATTATCAATTGCTTTTGGATAAGGGTTATGTGGTTTTAGGTTGCTCGGCTGATAGCCCAGAAAGACACCAAAAATTTATTGCAAAGCATGAATTACCTTTTCCACTTATTTCGGACGAAAGCAAGGAAGTGCTAAACGCCTATGGTGTTTGGGGATCCAAAAAATTTATGGGTAAGGAATATAAAGGAATACACAGAACTACTTTTATTATTGATGAAAATGGAATAATAGAAGATATTATTGCTAAGGTGAAAACGAAAGAGCATACCGATCAAATCATCAATTAATTATGAATGAGACTATTTTAAAATTTGACTACCCTAGAAGTCTAATAAAGGAATATGATTATTGGGTTGTTTTATTGCGTCCTGACCAAGTAACTTTAGGATCTTTAGTGATAGCGTGTAAGGAAAATGTAGAGTCAGTCCCTTTGATTTCAAAAGAGGCAAATCAAGAGTTTCAGGAAGTATGTTTAGATATGGAAGTTCTCATGAAAAAGGTGTTTAATGCAGATAAATTTAATTATTTAGCATTAATGATGGTGGATAAAGAGGTGCATTTCCATTTTTTACCAAGATATAAAGAAGATGTACAATTTAAACAATTTTTTTTTAAAGACAAGTGTTGGCCAGGAGCGCCAAATTTGGGGGATAAATTGCATGTCTCTGATTTAGGAATGAAAGCTCTGAAAATCCACTTAGTTAAAAATTTATAAAATGAAAAAGGATACAAGAAAAGGTAAGGTAGGATATACAACAGGTGTTTTTGACATGTTTCATATAGGACATCTTCATATATTAAAGAATGCAAAATCCCTATGTGATTATCTTATTGTAGGGGTGAGTAGTGATGAATTAGTACAGCATTATAAGAAAAAAACACCTATTATCCCTTATGCAAATAGAAAAGAAATTATAGAGTCAATAAAGTATGTTGATGAGGTAGTTGTTCAGTCTGATAGGGATAAGACAAAAGCTTGTAGGGAATTAGAATTTGATTTTATGTTTGTTGGTGATGACTGGAAAAATTCAGAATTATTTAATAAACTAGAGATTGAGTTTAAAGAGTTTGGGGCTGAAATTATTTACTTCCCTTATACTAAAGAAGTATCTTCTACTAATTTTAGAGAGGTATTGCAAGAATTGTATGATAAAGAAAACTTTGGTGCTTAAGTGGATGCAGAGAAATTGATATTATTGCAAAATAAAATACTAGAGGTAGTTGAGTATTTTGATTGTTTTTGTACTGAGAATAAGATTACTTATTATTTAATGGGAGGTTCTGCTCTTGGAGCTATTAGACATAAAGGGTTTATTCCATGGGATGATGATTTTGATGTTTTTATGGATAATGAAAACTATCATAAATTTTGTAAGGCAGCTTCAAATAAATTAGATACAGATTTATTTTATTTCCAGAAAGAGAATACTAAAGAGTGGCCATTATTTTTCAGTAAAATAAGAATGAACGGAACAACAATGATTGAAAAAGATGTTGTTGGACGTGCCATGCATCATGGTATTTATATTGATGTTATGTGTCTTAATAAAACAGTAAAGTCTAAAGCTTCTAGGTACGTTCAATATTTAGCTGCTAGAATTTTGAGTGCTACAGCTTTATCAAAGAAGGGTTATGTTACAACTTCAATTTTAAAGCGTTTCTTATTAGTGACTGTTAAGGTACTTTCCTTTAATTCAGTGCAAAAGGTATTGTTAGCAATTGTTAGGCAGTATAATAAAAAGAATAGTGATTTAGTGGGGCATTTCTTTGGGAGAGCCCCTTTCGATAGAACTACTTTTAATGTAAATTTCTTAGGTAATCCAAGAATAGTGAAGTTTGAAAATCTGCAATTACCAGTTCCTAGTAATGTTGAGGAATACCTAACAATTAGATATGGTAAAAACTATATGCGATTACCTTCTGAAAAAGAAAAAATGAAATACCCTTCTCATGCTTTTATTGTAGATACTGAGAAATCATATATGGAGTATTTTGAAAAAACAAAAGACCACACTGCTCAGGTTTTAAAACAATAATAGATGAATTTAATTATAACATTTTTTATTCTTTTTGTCATATACAAGATATATATGAAATCAACACAAAAGGAAAGAGAGGAAATGTATAAATATTCACAAGAAAACTCTACATCTACTAGAAATAAAAAACCAATTAGAGTGTATTCAAAAGGATATGTTATTCATGATTTAGGTAATTTATATTATAAACCTGATTTTGGATATTCATCAATAGGTGGGTTATCTATTGATGATGAAAAATCTTTCAGAATGGCAGTATATGATCATAAAACGAAAAAAGATATTGGATATATAAAAGATAGCAGATTGTTTAAAACATTAAAAGAGTTTCCAGAGCATTTATGTTATATTAACACTCCAGAAGAGTGCAAATATTCGTGTAAATGTCATTATTGCTATAATGACTTAGAGCCTGAATACTTTGTTAGTTTAAAAACATATGTAAGACTAACTAATGAAGAGTCCCATAAGATTCAGGAATATAGTGATAAGAAGATAAATAAGACTAAAAGGAAGCTTAATTCATATTTAAGAGGAGTAGGATTATTTGATGAATCAAAATAACAACCTAAAAACCTCTTCAATTTTCCCATACTGTACAATTTCAATATTAAAGCCTTTAGCGTTAAATTTATTGTACTTAGAAATTATGATTTGCTTATAACCAAGTTTTTCGGCTTCTGCAATTCTGTTTTCAATTCGGTTTACGGCTCGTATTTCTCCGCTTAAGCCAATTTCCCCAGCAAAGCAAGTAAGGGTGTCAAGCGCAACATCTTGGTCAGAGGAAAGTATAGAGCAAACCACTGCCAAATCAATAGCGGTATCATCAATTTTTATTCCTCCAGTAATATTTAAGAAAACATCTTTTGCTCCTAATCTAAATCCACATCTTTTTTCTAAAACTGCCAAAAGCATATTCATTCTCTTGGTGTCAAAACCTGTAGCTGATCTTTGTGGGTTTCCATAAACTGCCGAGCTTACTAAGGATTGTATTTCCACTAAAAGTGGCCTAGCTCCTTCAATGGTAGCGGCAATTCCAACTCCACTTGTGGCTTCATCTCTTTCGGATATTAATATTTCAGATGGGTTGCTAACTTCTCTCAGGCCTTCTTGATTCATTTCATAAACCCCTAGTTCGGATGCTGAACCGAATCGGTTTTTTATAGTTCTTAATATTCGGTAAACATGGTTTCTGTCTCCTTCAAATTGAAGTACAGTATCCACCATGTGTTCTAGTATTTTTGGTCCTGCAATGGCACCATCTTTATTAATATGGCCGATTAGGAAAACTGCCGTCCCGGTTTCTTTGGCGTATTTTATGAGCTCGGCTGTACATTCTCTAATTTGAGAAACACTTCCAGGTGAAGATTCAATATGAGCTGTGTGCAAAGTTTGTATAGAGTCAACTACTAAAATATCAGGTTGTAGTTGTTCTATTTGCTGAAATATATTCTGGGTTGAGGTTTCAGTTAAGATATAGCAATATTCAGAGTTTTTATTGATGCGTTCAGCACGCATTTTTATTTGTTTTTCACTTTCCTCTCCTGATACATAAAGTATCTTTTTGCTTTTTGAACTCAGTGCAAATTGCAACAATAAAGTTGATTTTCCTATTCCAGGATCTCCTCCTAAAAGGATAAGTGAACCAGGAACGATTCCACCGCCTAATACTCTGTTGAGTTCTTTGTCATTAGTAACTATCCTTCTCTCATTGGCGTAATCAATCTCACTAACTAAGGTTGGTTTGGTTGCTTTCTTGGATTTGAATCCTCCTTTACTGTCACTTTCTTTGCTTAATACTTCTTCTACAAAGGTATTCCACTCGTTACATTGCGGGCATTTTCCTAACCATTTTGGGGATTGTGTACCACAGCTTTGGCAGAAAAAAGCGGATTGAATCTTCTTTTTTGCCATTAGGAATTTTTGATTTTTTCAATAATATTGGTGCTAGAAAATCCATCAACAAAAGGAACAAGTTTTACTTCCCCACCATTTTTCTGAACAACTTTATGTCCAACAATAGTCTCAATTTCATAGTCGCCTCCTTTTGCCAAAACATCTGGCACTAAAGTGCTAATAAGGTTGATTGGAGTATCTTCTGAAAATAGAACAATAGCATCCACAAAACTGAGTGCTGCCAATAATATTGCTCTTGAATCTTCATTAATAATTGGGCGACTTTCTCCTTTCAATTCTTTAATGGAGCTATCTGAATTTAGTCCGATAATAAACTTAGTTCCTAAATCAGCAGTGCGTGCTAAAACTTCAATATGCCCTCTATGTACTATGTCAAAACATCCATTGGTGAAAACCACTTTTTCTCCTGATTTTCTCCAAGTTTCAACTTGATTTTTTAAATCAGAAAGCGAGTAAATTTTATGTTGTGTAGTTTTAAGATGCGACATTGTTTTTCTTTTTGGATAAAAATAAAACAAGTAAACCAATTGAACCCATAATAATGGCTACTAAAGTTTGTGCAACATGCACTATCGTTGGGAACAATAGCGCAGGGTTTGTTGGATCTCCTCCTTCACCTAAAAATACAGTTCCTACTCCTAAAACGGATAGGCCAATCATCACGATAGCATGATAAGATCCTACACCTCCAGGAGTTGGGATTACCATTCCTATTCCTCCTAAAACGAGTAAGAAAAGTCCATCTGCAGCAGTTAAATGAAGTGTTTCTTCCATTGCAAAAAAACAGATGTAGGTCATTAAAAAGTACATAATCCAAATGCTAAAAGTATGAAACCAAAAAGCACTTTTCCTTTTCATGTTTTTAATGCTTTTAAATCCTTCTTTTAAGCCATCAATAAAGTCCAATACCTTTTCATAAAACTTTGATTTTTTTAGCCATCTTTTTCCTAAAAAGAAAATAATTCCTCCTACTATTAAAATGGCTAAAAGTACTAGCAATTTATTGTTTCCCTCTGCTTGAGTTTGTTGGGCTTGTAAGGTTGTGTAGAATTTAAAAATTTCATTAAATTTTAATAATAAAGTTAGGAATATTAAGGAGATAAGAAAAACAAAATCAATTACTCGTTCAATTAGGATAGTACCAAAAAGTTTATCAACTGGCACTTTTTCAACTTGGTTGAGGGCTGTGCATCTTGATATTTCTCCTGCTCTTGGGATAAACATATTTGTGAAATATCCTACTGATACTGCCGAAACAGAATTTAATTTTGAGGATTTATAACCAAGAGCATCAATAAGAACAATCCATCTAAAACCTCTACTTACATAAGCCCACCCACCAAATATCATGGATAAAACTACCCATTTCCCATCAACCTTTTGTATTTCGGCTACTAGTTGTATAGGGTCTTGATTTTTGAAAAGTAAGTATAAAATACCGAATGCAAACCCTAAAGATGCTATGTATTTAATTATTTTTAAAAGGATGTTTTTATTCACTTTGTAAAACTATAAAATTATATTATCAATTAATCGTACTCCTTCAATATATGCAGCAATGCAGATAGCGTTTTGGTTTTTTGCTTCCCATTTAGTTATAGGAAGTAAGGTGCTTAAAGAAACAAAATCTATATATTCTAACTTAAAATGAGGGTTATTTTTGAATTGCTCCTGGATGTATTTTTCTAAAGTAGGGATTGCTAATTCTTGGTTGTTTTTGCAATATTGTAAGCATTTGTATACTAAGGTTGCTTCTTGTTTTGCTGATGTAGTTAGCAATTCATTTCTGGAACTTTTTGCCAGTCCGTTTTCTTCTCTTATGGTTGGTATACCAATAATTTGAATGTCGGATTGCATTTGCTTTGCTAGTGCTTTTACAATTTGTAATTGTTGTAAATCTTTTTGTCCGAAAAATGCTTTTGTAGGATTAATAATATTGAAGAATTTCTCGACTATAGTGGCCATTCCGTTAAAATGTCCAGGACGAAATTCACCCTCCATTCCTATTGTTAATGAGCCAAAATCAAATGATTTTGCTTGCTCGTCTTTTTCGTATAAATCCTCAACTGTTGGGGTGTAAACGATATCACAAGCTAATTGCTCAAGCTTTTCTAAATCTACTTTTAGTGTATTTGGATATTTTGCTAAATCCTCAGGATTATTGAATTGAGTAGGGTTTACAAAAATACTGCAAATACTTATGTCGCATTGATTTTTTGATTCAGTAATAAGTTGTAAATGTCCTTGGTGCAAAGCTCCCATAGTGGGGATAAAACCTATTGTTTTCGCACTTGTTAATGTTGCTAAGTATTTTTGTAATTCCTTTTTTGAAGTAAAAATATACATCTATCAGTAGTAATATTATGCTTTATGGCGACAAAACTAAGAGAAAAGCTTTGATGTTTAGCTTTTTTTTCTATATTTTTGCAGACTAAAAATTTATCAATGGGAAAGAAGAGAGTATTGTATGTATCACAGGAGATAGTTCCATATACTGGCGAAACAACTATGGGTGAAGTAGCTAGTTTACTACCTCAAAAAACACAAGAAAGCGGAAAAGACATTAGAATGTTTTTGCCAAAATTTGGTACAATAAACGAGAGAAGACATCAGTTGCATGAGGTTATTCGTCTTTCAGGAATGAACTTAATTATTGATGATTTTGACCATCAGCTTATCATAAAAGTAGCTTCTATTCAGAAATTAAGAATGCAAGTTTATTTTATTGATAATGATGAGTACTTCCCAAGAAAACAGATGTTTGAAGATGAGGATGGAAGCTTCATGACAAACAATGATGAGCGTATGATTTTCTATTGTAAAGGAGTTATTGAAACGGTTCGTAAGTTAGGATGGAAGCCTGATGTTATCCATTGTCAAGGTTGGTTTACTTCTTTAGTACCAATGTATATTAAAAAATTATATGCTGGAGATCCTTTATTTGAGGATGTAAAAGTAATTTATTCTGTTTTTGATAATACTTTTGATGGAGTATTGAGTGATACTTTACCTGAAAAACTATTGTTTGAGGATTTAGAAGAAAAGGATGTTGATTTGTTGAAAAAATCAAACATCAACAATTTACATAAACACGCAATTGATTATGCTGATGCTGTGGTTCAAGCAAGTGCTGATATGGAAAAAGAGGTGTTAGATTATATTAAAACTTCAGAAAAGCCGTTTATGGAATATCCTGGGGCGGAAGATTATATTGATGCTTACCAAGAGTTTTATGAGCAATTTATTGAAGAGGAGGAAGAGGTAGCATTAACAGAAAAATAACACATGAATAAAATCATATCATTAGGCCTAGTTATTGGCTTAATTGCAGTATCCTGTACGGACCCAAATACAATAGGGTTAGAATTACATTTAGAAGACGAAATAATAATCAGTAGTGCTAATTTTGAAGGCTTAACTTCTGCTACAGAATCAGAAGATTCTTTGCGTACAGATGAAGCGCTTAATTTAATTTTGGGAGAAATTCATGATGACCCTACTTTTGTTAATAGTTCAGCTGGTTTTTATACTCAAATTCTATTGACAGAGAACAATACAGATTTAGGAACTAACCCAACTGTTGATTCAGTTGTATTATCTTATACTTACTCAGGTTCTTATGGGGCTGATTTAGCAAATTTTACTAGCTTAGATATTTTAGTACTTCAAGATGATATTTATAAAGATTCAGTGTATTATTCTACATCATACCCAATACCTGTGCCAGGAGGAATGTCTTATTTTGAATCTTTTTCAGTTTCTAACGATACAGAAAAACCACTTTTAAAAGTGAAATTAAGCAATGAATTTGGACAAGATATCTTGGATTTAGAGAATGAAGGCTTAAAGGATAATGAGGTTTTCCTAGAGAATTTTAAGGGAATAAGTGTTGTGGCAAGTGCACAAAATACAATGTTGTACTTGAATCCTAATGGTTCAAATTCTTTCTTAAAAATCTATTATCATAATGAGGAAAGTGGTAGTGATACTTTGTCGTTAGACTTTGAATTGGGAGGTGATGCAGCAAGAATCAATTTATTTAATTCTAAACCACTTGAAAACTTAGTTCAAGAAGATGATAAAATATATATCCAGTCCATGGCAGGATACAAAGCGACAATTACTGTAAATAATACCGACTCTATTAAAGCAATGTTAGCAGGAAAAGCAATCAATAAAGTAACTATGAGTTTTGATGTTGAGCAAGGTTCAACAAGTGAATATGCGGCACATGATAAATTATTTTTAGTGCGTGTTGATGAGGAAGGTAAAAATGTATTCCTAACGGATTATACTATTGAGGGAGAAACTCATTTTGGTGGTAGGTTAGAAGATGGTAAATATGTGTTTAACATTACTCGTTATTTCTATCAGTTATTGAATAACGAAAGCTATACAAACGATTTATATTTATTGTCGGCAGGTGCTGCAGTAAATGCAAACAGAATGATCCTTGAAAAGGATATCAAATTAACTATTCACTATTCAGAATTATAAAATATGTGCGGAATTGTAGGCTATGTAGGAAGTAAAGAAGCTTACCCAATTATCATTAAGGGGTTAAGGAGGCTAGAGTACAGAGGATATGACTCAGCAGGTGTTGCAATAGGAAATAATAGCGGAATATCACAACTAAAACAAAAAGGAAAGGTTGCTGATTTAGAGGCTTATGCAGCTGATAAAGATAGTTCAGGTTCTATTGGTATTGGTCATACAAGATGGGCAACACATGGTGTTCCTAATCAAGTAAATGCACACCCACATATGTCAGGTGATGGTAAATTATCAATTATTCATAATGGAATTATTGAAAATTATGCATCAATAAAAACAGCCTTACAAGCAAAAGGTCATACTTTTAAAAGCGATACAGATACGGAAGTATTAATACACTTAATTGAGGATATCAAAAACCATGAAAAGGTAAGTTTATTTGAGGCAGTTCGTATCGCATTAGCTGAGGTAATTGGTGCTTATGCTATTGTGGTGATGGAAGAGGGTTTAAATAATGAATTTATTGCTGCTCGTAAGGGGAGTCCTATAGTAATTGGTGTAGGGCGTGATGAATATTATATTGCATCAGATGCAACACCAATTATTGAATATACAAATGAAGTTGTTTACCTAGAAGATGGTGAAATTGCTAGAGTAAATAGTGGTGAAGAGCTTGAAATTAAAACGATTGAAAATGAAAGTAAAACCCCTTATATCCATGAGCTTGAATTAAGTTTAGATACTATTGAAAAGGGAGGTTTCCCTCACTTTATGCTTAAGGAGATTTATGAACAACCTAAAAGTATTTTAGATACTTTAAGAGGAAGAATAAATCCTGAAACTAAAGAAGTGAAGTTAGGTGGAATTTCAGATTACGAGCAAAAAATAATGAATGCTGATCGTATTATTATTGTGGCTTGTGGTACTTCATGGCATGCAGGTTTAATAGGTGAATATTTATTTGAAGATTTTGCAAGAATTCCTGTTGAGGTGGAGTATGCTTCTGAGTTCAGATATCGTAATCCTATTATCCGTGAAACGGATGTAGTTTTAGCTATTTCTCAATCAGGAGAAACGGCTGATACTTTAGCGGCTTTAGAACTGGCAAAAGAAAAAGGAGCAACTATTTTAGGCATTTGTAATGTGGTAGGTTCTTCTATTCCAAGGTTAACCCATGCAGGAAGTTATACCCATGCTGGGCCAGAGATTGGAGTAGCTTCTACTAAGGCATTTACCACTCAGGTTGTAGTGCTTACTTTAATGGCATTGGGGATAGGAAAAGAAAAAGGAACACTTTCTAATACTGATTACCATCAGTTAATTACCGAGTTAGAACTGATACATGAAAAAGTAGAAAAGGTTTTAAAAACAAATGATCAAATTGAGGAGATTGCTAAAGAGTTTAAGGATGTAAGTAACTTTTTGTATTTAGGTAGGGGATATAATTTCCCAGTTGCTTTGGAAGGCGCACTTAAACTAAAAGAAATCTCATATATACATGCTGAAGGATATCCTGCAGCTGAAATGAAGCACGGACCTATTGCATTGATTGATGATGAAATGCCAATTGTTGTAATTGCTACTAAAAAGGGAAATTACGAAAAGGTAGTGAGTAATATACAGGAAGTAAAAGCAAGAGGAGGTAGGTTAATTGCCATTGTAACTGAAGGCGATAAAACGGTTAAGGAATTAGCAGATTACTGCATAGAAATTCCGAATTGTTTTGAGGAATTAACACCATTACTTACCAATATCCCATTGCAGTTATTATCTTATCATATTGCTTTAATGAGGGGTTGTAATGTAGACCAACCAAGGAATCTTGCGAAAAGTGTTACGGTTGAGTGATTTTGTATCCGATTTTTAGATTCTAAAACTTCCTTATTTAAATTGTAAATTCTTGTGATTGATTTTTAAGTGTTACCATTCACTTTAAGTATTCCATTAATTACTATGAATTGGTTTCAATGTTAAATATTAGAAAATAGGGGTTCCGACTAATATTATATTTCTAATAGTACTACATAAATACATGTAATGTTTCCGTGAGAATATTCGATTTAATCGACTAACTCCAAAAGTATGGGGGAGATGTCGTTTAGTAAATCAATACGTTAAAATCAATGATTATTTACATAATAAATTAATATATACCTTTGTAAAATGAATAATTATTTAAATGATATAACTAATATTATCCGTAACGGAAGTATGGAGAATACATATAAGATGAGTTGGATAAGATCTTTAGTTGAGTATTGTTCTAAACACCCTGATGTCAAAACAATTCATTTTGATGAGTTATCAAAATTAATATTCAAGTATTATTGGAACCAAACTTTTTTTTTCAATCTTGAACAGGGTCCCAATACAAATAAAAAACCTGAGATTCATCAGATGGTTCTTGAAGAGATTGAAAAATATCAAAAAAAATATAATTTCAAACCTGTCTATTTTACAAAAGTTGAAAATAAGATTAATGTAAATGTGAGTAAAATCAGTAAAATATTACGTCAAGATGTTAGTTGGAGATTTCAGATTATAGGTCAACAAGAGTATAATATCTATGATCTAAAACTAGATGAATTAAAACTGGAAATACATCAACCTGAAATTCTAAATGAGTATTCCGAGATATTATTTGAACTTATTAATTATAGATGGATTCAACAATTAGAGAAGTTTAATTCCTCTCCAAGAATTTCAAAAAAAGTTAATGGAACTGACAGGGAAGATATTAAAAGGGGAAATTTATCAAGATTTAAAACTTATTTAGATATTGAAAACCCTAACCGGGAATGTTTTATTTCAGGAAAAAAAATTGAAGATGATTTATCTATAGATCATGTCCTCCCTTGGTCATATTTATTTTCAGATGACATTTGGAATCTAGTATATGTAAAGAAGAATTTAAATTCTTCAAAGAGTAATAAGATTCCAAATGAGAGTATGATAAAAAAATTAGAATTAAGAAATATAAGACTACTTGATAAAATGAAAAAGAGTGGAATAAATGATAAACGGGTTATTGAGTTGGAAACATCTATCAAGAAAGATTATGTAAGAGAATTTTGGTATGGTTGTAAGGGTTAGACCATGACCGTAGTTGAGGTCTACTTCTCAATGATTAATTTCTTCTCCGTACTACCATCATCATATATTTCAATGAATGGAGTGTTGGTTTGAGGTTTAGTTTCTTTTCCTAGTATATCAACTACTTTTTTCAATTTTCTATTTGAGGATATTGGTATATTAAATGTTGAAGTTATACTTCCGTTTCCATCTGTTTTAATAACATATATATCCCAACTAATTGGTGGTAGATTTGAATTTCTAGTTCTACCTGTTATTATATAACCACCATCAGAAGTTTGTTGAACATAATTTCCTTCATCATAATCTCCTATACCAAATCTTTGGTTCCATTGTTCAACACCTAGATTATTGAGTTTTATTAAGTAAACATCTACATCACTTGTAGTACCAAATGATGATGTTTCACCACAAATAATATACCCTCCATCGGTAGTTTGTTGAACAGATTTACTATAATCTTGGTCTGTTCCTCCATAATGATTTGACCATACTTCTACACCATTATTGTCAGTTTTTATAGTGTATACATCACTTTGTCCATTTGAACCTCCCCAAGTATATCCTGTAATTATGTATCCACCATCTAAAGTTTGTTGAACTGAATATCCAATATCTACACTAGTTCCTCCAAAAGAGTTATTCCATAATTCTACTCCGGTAGAATCAGTTTTCACTAAACAAACTTCACCCTGATTACTTCCAAAACCATCTATTACACCAGTAATTATATAACCACCATCATTTGTTTGTTGTACAGAATACCCAATATCTTCACCTATCCCACCATAAGTTTGATTCCATTGTTCTACTCCATTTTCATTTGTTTTAATAAGTTGTACATCACTATTTCCTGGAAATTGATCTACATTAGTACCTCCTGTAATTATATATCCCCCGTCTAAAGTTTGTTCAACTGAAAATCCTTCAGAATAATTAGATGTATCCCCAAAAGTTACATTCCAAATCATATTTCCAATTGAGTCAGTTTTAATTAACCAAATATTTCCATTACCTTGATTATCTTCTCTTGTCCCACAAATAATATAACCACTATCATTGGTTTGTTTGACAGATCTTCCAACTTGATCGTGACTTTCAATTAAACTATTAGTCCATAATGTATCACCAAGATAATTAAGTTTAACTAAAACAATATCCTGTTCCATAATACTTATAAATCCAGTTAGAATGTATCCTCCATCATTAGTTTGTTGAATAGAATTTCCTCTGTCATATTCACTAAGATTATATGTTTTTTCCCACCCTTGTCCAACACCAATATATGGTATCGTGAGGAATAATATAAATAGTAACTTTTTCATACTCCAAACTTACAAGATTTACTCAGAATATTTGAAGATGTATTTAATATTTTCAATTTTAGAATCAAAACTTCTGTTAATTCTGTTTTCTCTAATCTTACCTTTACTGTAAATTGTGTAGATGTATGAATTCTTTAATATACTGTTTGTTCTTACACTCCGATAACCTTTTTCAGTTAGAATGTGTGATATTCTTCTATAACCAATTCCTCTTTCTTCCTTAAGGAACTTTACTAATCTATATAGTTTTTGTTGGTAGGTATTGTAATGAGATGTTTTGGTAAGTTTTGATGTTCTAACAATTAAGTCAAACGATAAATCAATACTTTCAACTACTTTTTTATTAGAATTTTTAAGACCAAAAGTGGTGTTATCAAAACAGTCAGTTACGGTTGAGTGATTTTGTATCCGATTTTTAGATTCTAAAACTTCCTTATTTAAATTGTAAATTTTTGTGATTGATTTTTAAGTGTTACCATTCACTTTAACTATTCCATTAAGTACTATGAATTGGGTTCAATGTTGAATGTTAGAACATAGGGGTTCCGACTAATATTATATTTCTAATAGTACTACATAAATACATGTGATGTTTCCGTGAGAATATTCGATTTAATCAACTAACATCAAAAACCTGAGGGAGATGTCGATTAGTAAATCAACATGTGTAAATCGTAAATTTTATTGGACATTAGACCGTGACCGTGTTTAGTGTCTACTTTTCAATTATTAATTTTTTCTCTGTACTACCATCATCATATATTTCAATGACTGGTGTGTTTGTTTGAGGTTTTATTTCTCTTCCTAATATATCAACTACCTTTTCTAATTTTCTGTTTGATGATGGTGTTGGGATATTGAAAGTTGAGGTTATATTTCCATTCCCATCTGTTTTAATGAGGTAGATATCACCACTTCCATTTCCAAAAGAATTTGTTTCTCCAGTTATAATATATCCTCCATCTGTTGTTTGTTGAACGGAATAACTTACATCATTATCTGTTCCTCCAAATGTTTTAGTCCATAGAGAATCTCCATTCACATCTGTTTTTATTAACCAAACATCATAACCACCATTTCCAAAAGATTGTGTAGAACCCGTAATTATATATCCCCCATCATTAGTTTGATAAATAGACTGACCTACATCATCGTTAGATCCTCCAAAAGTTTTAGTCCAAAGAGAGTCTCCGTTATCATCGGTTTTAATAAGATAAATATCCCAATCTCCATTTCCAAAAGATTCTGTTTCTCCACAAATAATATATCCTCCATCATTAGTTTGTTGAACAGAATAACTTTGTTCACCAAGTCCTCCACCAAAAGTTTTAGTCCATAAAGAATTCCCGTTATCATCTGTTTTTACTAGATAAATATCACTTGACCCTTGATTAATATTTGTTTTTACACCTGTAATAATATAACCTTCGTCAATTGTTTGTTGGACAGAATAACCAATTTCAGACAAACTCCCACTTCCATAACTATCACTCCATTGTTCTACCCCGTTTTCATCTGTTTTTATTAAAAAAATATCATTAATACCATTTGAGATAGATCGTTTTGAACCACATAAAATATAACCTCCATCAATTGTCTGTTCAACAGATTTTCCACTACTTTCATTAGATTGAGTAAACACTTGATCCCATAGTTGATTTCCATTTCCATCTACTTTTATTAAATAAAAGTCATGTAGTAATCCGTTACCAAAAGAATTTGAATACCCAAAAACTATATACCCTCCATCATTTGTTTGTTGTACAGAATAACCCCTTTCACTTACTACCCCTCCGAGAACCTTAGTCCAGAGAGAATCTCCATATCCATTTGTTTTTATTAAATATATATCAGAATATCCATTCCCAAAAGACTTTGTTCTTCCACAGACTATATATCCTCCATCTGTGGTTTGTTGTAAAGAATAACCTTCATCATCACCTGAACCCCCAAATGTTTTTTCCCAACTCTGTCCAAATCCAATAAATGGGATAGTTAGTAATAGTATAAATAATATCTTTTTCATACTCCAAACTTACAAGATTTACTCAGAATATTTGAAGATGTACTTAATATTTTCAATTTTAGAATCAAAACTTCTGTTAATTCTGTTTTCTCTAATCTTACCTTTACTGTAAATTGTGTAGATGTATGAATTCTTTAATATACTGTTTGTTCTTACACTCCGATAACCTTTTTCAGTTAGAATGTGTGATATTCTTCTATAACCAATTCCTCTTTCTTCCTTAAGGAACTTTACTAATCTATATAGTTTTTGTTGGTAGGTATTGTAATGAGATGTTTTGGTAAGTTTTGATGTTCTAACAATTAAGTCAAACGAAAAATCAATACTTTCAACTACTTTTATTTTTGAAGTGTCTAAATCCAAATTATCGGATACAAAAACAGTCGGTGACAGTAGAGTAAGCATTTTTTAGGTTGCTATTTTATTTAATCAAATTAAATTGATTAAAATGATGGGTAGTATGGTGAATAATAAGAAATTTAATTTTTTCACTTTCCATTTTACCATATATAGGATGATTTATTTTTCCTTCAAGATTAATAAGACTATTAAGTTTTTGTTCTAATATTCTTTTCTCAAGATTAAAATCCAGATTTTGATCAGCTATCTTTAATGAATTTTCAGTACTTAGATTTTTAGGAGTTTCCAATGGGCTTTTCTTTGAGATATATATTAGAAATAATTTCCCAATTGTTACACCAAAATATTTATACCAAAATGGAACTTTAATCTTCCCTAAATATAAATCTATAAAGTTTGAACAGTGTTTCATCATTTGAGGTGAATTCATTTTCCCCCATTTAGGTACAGATTTTTTTTCAAGAAAATGTAGTTTATTAATTAACTCCTCAATACTTAATAATGATATTTCATTCATATAACAAACCTGCAAAATAATTTTTCTTAACACCCACCTTCTGGCATTGGGCTAATGCTTCCATCTTTTTCATAGCTGATATACTGTATGCTTTTCACATTTTCGTAAGTAATTTCAACTTTTAGTTCACCACTATTATAGTAGGTATTCCATTTTCCGTCTTTACGGCTGTATACACCTTCTTCAGTGTATTTATATTGCCCTTGTTCTATTATTTGCCCTTGTTGGTTGTATGTTTTTGAGTTACCAATCAGCTTCCCATTTTTATAGTTCACTACTGATTTTATTGCCCATGCTCCATAGTCATGAAAGTATTTACAGGAGCCATTGCGTACCCCATCAGTATAATTTATGATGGATAGCAACCTGCCACTTTCATAGTATTCTCGTTTTGTTTCTGTTTGCGAAAAAGCAAGTAGAGGGACTATAAATAAGAGTAGGAATATCTTTTTCATAATTGTTTTGTTGTTAGTGCTTTCATATTTTTCAGTCAATTAGGATATGGGAGTTCTCTCAATCGCTTTGCTCATTTCGAGAAGACATTTTTTTTTCAAATAACCAACTCAACAAATAATCAGATAAACATTTTTTCTATAAAAGAAACGAGTTTAAAATTCACTTATTGCCTTTTGTATGTATTCGTCTTCAGCACTTAGGATGCTGTAGTACATATCATTATCCCATAGGTTTCGGCAAGTAGTTGCTTTTAATAGGTTGCTGAAGTAGGCCTTTTCAGTTGCTCCTAATTTTAGGTTAAAGTCAGCATCTTTTTGCTTTACAAATGCTTTGTATTTTGCAAATATTTCTTGGGTATTTATCTGATTATGGTGTTGGATATTCCCTTTTTTATGATGTTCACTTTCTTGTAAGCAGAACTCATTTATCCAACCTTTGCTTACCATTTTATTTATCTGTAAATAGTTTACGGTACTGTCTCGTTCTATTGTTATATCTGGGGTAATTCCACCACCACCATATACGGTTCTTCCGTTTTTGGTAGTGTATTTTAGGCTATCAGGATATTCATTTTCAGCTTTTCTGCTGTATTTTTCTAGGTAATAATCCTTTTCATTTTTCCCATAATCCTTTTGTATACACCTACCGCTTGGGGTGTAATATCTTTGTGTGGTGAGCCTAACTACTGATCCATCATTTAAGGCGATTTGTTCTTGTACTAATCCTTTTCCGAACGAACGCCTACCTATTACAAGTCCTCTGTCATTATCTTGTAATGCACCACTTACAATTTCTGATGCGGATGCTGATCCTTCATCTATCAGTGCAATTATTTTTAGGTCTTGTAATTGTCCGTTTTGGGTAGCAAAAGTTTCTTGTTTAGTTCTGTTTCTTCCTTCTGTGAATACAATTAATTCTCCTTCTGTTAAAAATTCATCACAAATCTGATTGGCAATATGTAGGTATCCTCCTGGGTTTCCTCTAAAGTCTAGGATTAGTTTTTGCATTCCTTTGTTTTGCAAAAGGATTACTTTCTCCATCATTTCTTGGTAGGTAGTTGCTGCAAATCGGTTTATTTTTATGTAGGCGATATCCTTTTCTAGCATTATTCCGGCATCTACACTATATAAGGGGATGTCATCTCGTACAATTGCAAAAGGCATGAGTTCATGTTGCCCTCTTCTTTTTATGCTAATGTTTACAGTTGTCCCTTTTTCTCCTCTTAGTAGTTTTATTACGCCTTCATTTTTTATTCCTGTGCTGGCAACATCTTCTTTTTCTACTGTTACTATTCTGTCGCCACTTTGTATTCCTAGTTTTTCTGATGGCCCTCCTGATATTGGCGAAACCACTACTATACTATCTTCTATTATGTTGAACTGCACACCTATTCCGCTAAAGCTTCCTTGCATATCTTCTTCTACTGCTTGGTACTTTTTTATAGGGATATAAGCGGAGTGGGGGTCTAGCTCATTTAGGATGGCATTAATAGTTTTATCTTCAAAATCGGCAGTATTTAAGGTATCAACATAATGATTGTCTATCAATTCTAATATCCCATTTATCTTGTTGTTATTTTGACTTGTTGTTGGGTTATTATTTATGTTTCCTATGAGTATTCCTCCACTTATTAGTAGGGCATATACTAGGGGTTGCCATTTTTTCATTACAGATTATTTTTATCAAATTCTACTACTTCTACTCCTGCTTCTTTTAGGAAATCTATTCCTGATGTGTCCTTGTATTTGTTTAGGAAAACTAGGCGTTTTATTCCTGCTTGATGCACAAGTTTACTACAATCTTGGCAAGGGGACATGGTTAAATATACGGTTGCTCCGCTACAATCATGGGTGGAGCTTGCTGTTTTCAGTATTGCATTTGCTTCTGCATGTAGCACATACCAGTGTGTTTTTTCATTTTCATCTTCACAACAGTTCTCAAATCCTGATGGCGTTCCATTGTATCCATCTGATATTATCATTCTATTTTTCACGATTAACGCTCCTACTTGTTTGCGTTTGCAATGGCTTAATTTTGCCCATTCTAGTGCCATTCTTAGGTAGGCTCTATCGTATTTTTCTTGTTTTGTGTTGGTCATCTTTCTGTAGTAATAAAAGTGCAAGATACAAAAAGAAGTTTTCTATTTATTTAGATTGCTTGCAAACTTATTTTGTGGGTTCTTGTACTATTTGTATGGCCTTGCGGACTTCTTTTTTCTTATTCTGTATTTCTATTATGTCCTTATGCATTTGTTTTTTGCTATTCCGAACTTATTTTATGTCTTTCTGAACTTATTTTATGCAATCTTGAACTTTATTTCAAAAAGTGCCATGCCTTATCTTGCTGTATATTAGCTATTTATAAGGTTTCTAAAAAGCATTTCCTGCATTTCAGATAAATTACACCCCCTACCTGTAATTATATTATGTAAGGATTTCTTATGTATGAATCTCCCATTTGAAAACTTTACAATTATTAGGAGATTTTAATTTAATACATATAATATGCAATTAAATTTAAATGGTAGTCTTTCAAGAACTACCGAACAATTAAAAATCTTGAATACCGCAATAGCTGATGCGGATAGTTCAGCAACACCTTTACCTTTTTCTTTGGTAGATGCAACAGAATTTTCTGATGAGTTTGAAAATTATCTTTCTTTATCGGAAGATTATTTAAAGGCGAAAAAGAAAGCGCCAATTTTTACCCAAAAGAGATATGCTATTCATAAACGATTGTTTGAGACATCTTTAAGGATGGCACAATTTTTAAAAATTAGGCATCATCTTAATAATAAGGTGCTTGAAAGTTGGGGTATTCCTATTAAAGCCACAAAAAATGGGAAAATAAAAATATCGTATAAAATAAATGAAGCCGAAATTATGTTTGGTGCAATTATTGACAAAGATATTGCTGATGGAGAAAATTCCATACTTGCCCCTTTTGATATGCAAAAATTTAGACATTATTATAATGAATTATTGTTGGTGCATCAGGAATATGAAACTGAGAAATTGGGTTGGAGAACAACTTCAGTTGCCAAGCGAGAAAGTTTTGCAAAATTAAGAGAAATGCAAAGAATTTGAATCTCAACCCTAATATGATTGTAAGTTTTGATAAAAATAAACAGGTGCTTTTTATCAATGATTTCAGCATGAAAAGAGTTGATATTACTCTAGCTAGAAATGCATTAAATGGGTATCAAAAAGGAAAGTGTTTTTACAGCTTTAAAGATTTAAATATTAAGGATAACTTAAATTGTGATGTTGATCATGTCTTGCCTCATCTTAATAAATCTGCACATTATTTTTCTAAATATCCTGCAGATATCAATGGAGTATGGAATCTAGTTTTGGCTGATAAGAAAATTAATAGGCATGAGAAAAGCGCAAAATTTCCTGCAAAAAAATATATGGAAAGATTACATACAAGAAATGAGTATTATATCACAAGTAAACATCCTCTTGCAGAAACTATTATTAATCAAACAGGTAAAACAGAAGTTGAAAGATTAAGATTTTTAAATTTCCATTGGAATTTAGCGAAAGAGAATTGTATGGTAGAATTTAATAGTAATGAGTTTCCTGAAAATAAATTGTAAATGAGTATATTTAAAAATATTCCAATTAATAACTATCTTTTTGAGTCAGATTATTTTTTTGTTATAAAAGACAAATTCCCTGTTTCAAATGGACATTTGTTAGTGATTTCTAAAAGGGTAGTTATTGATTATTTTTCATTAAATCCTCAAGAGAAAAATGATTTAATAATTATGATTGATAAATGTAAGTTTCAAATTGATGGAAAGCATGAGCCAGATGGTTATAATATTGGCATGAATTGCGGTAAGTATGCAGGGCAATCAGTTATGCATTTTCATTGTCATGTTATTCCTAGATATAGAGGAGATATGAAAAACCCACTTGGTGGTGTTCGCCATTGTATAGAAGGGATGGGGTATTATTAGCTAACAAAAAAGCCCTCAATTTCTTGAAGGCTTTTTTTGTACCCAGAGCCGGGCTCGAACCGGCACGGTTTGCACCATTGGTGTTTGAGACCAACGCGTCTACCAATTCCGCCACCTGGGCATTTTTCAAGCTGCAAAAATAATAGTTTAATGCAATTCCTACCCCTATTAACTAAAAAATAAAATCTTTAGCATAATTAATACTGAAAGTGTATATTTGCACCCCTTTTTTAACAAGGTATAACAATGGAAAGACCAATTAAATTTTTTGCAGGAAACAATACTAAGCATTTAGCCGAGAAAATTGCTAATGCATTAGGTGCTCAGTTAAATAAGTCATCAATGGTTGAATTTTCTGATGGTGAATTTGAACCTTCATTTGATGAAACGGTAAGGGGTGCTGATGTATTTTTAATACAATCTACCACACCTCCATCTGATAATTTAATGGAATTATTACTAATGATTGATGCTGCCAAAAGAGCTTCTGCTGCTAATATTATTGCGGTTATGCCTTATTTCGGTTATGCGCGTCAGGATAAAAAAGGAAAACCAAGAGTGCCGATAGGGGCTAAACTTGTTTCTAATTTGCTTTCTGCAGCAGGGGTAAATCGTATCATGACGATTGATTTACATGCGGATCAAATTCAAGGTTTCTTTGAGGTTCCTGTGGATCATTTATATGCTTCTGAACTTTTTGTAAAGGATATTAAAAGCTTAAATCTTGATAATTTAGTAATTGCTTCTCCTGATATGGGAGGAAGTAAAAGAGCAAATGCTTACGCTAAAATCTTAAAATCAGGAGTTGTTATCTGTTATAAAGAGCGTAAAGAGGCAAATGTAATTGGTGAGATGCAAGTGCTTGGAAATGTAGAAGGAAAGGATGTTGTTATTATTGATGACATGGTGGATACTGCTGGTACACTTACTAAAGCGGCTGATTTAATGATGGAAAATGGAGCAACAAGTGTTCGTGCTTATTGTACACATGGTATCTTATCAGGCACGGCTTACGAAAGGTTAGATAGTTCATCTATTGCGGAATTAGTAATTACAAATACTATTCCTAAAACACATAATAGTAGTAAAGTAAGAGAAATTTCTGTTGCTGATTTCTTTGCTCAAACAATCAATTCGGTTGTTAATAATGAGTCAATCTCTGATAAATGGGAAAGCAACAAATAATAAAGATTATTAACTAAATTTAAATAAATAATGAAAACACTAGCAATTAGCGTAAAAGAAAGACAGAATGTTGGAAAATCTAACACTCGTGCGTTAAGAAATCAGGGTAATGTACCATGTGTACTTTACGGGGGAGAAAAGCAAGTGACTTTCTATGCTCATGAAAATGACTTTAGAAAACTCGTGTACACTCCAGATACTTTTATTGCGGAACTTAATATTGATGGTAGCAAAGTAAGAGCTATTTTGCAGGATATTCAGTTTCACCCAGTAACGGACAAAATTTTACACATTGATTTCTTAGAAGTTATTGAAGGTAAGCCAATCACTATTACACTTCCAGTTATTTTAGAAGGTGCAGCTCCAGGAGTTAAAAATGGTGGTAACTTAATGTTCAGAAGACCAAAAATTATTACTAAAGGTTTGGCTGCAAGATTACCAGACGCAATTACTTTAAACATTGAGCATTTAAAAATCGGTATGTTTATCTATATTAAAGATATTGAAATAGATGGATGTGAATTCTTAGCTCCAGGGAACTCAGTTGTTGTTGGTGTTAAAACTGCTAGAACTGCTATTGAGGAGGTGGAAGAGGAAGAAATTGAAGGAGAAGAAGGTGCTGAAGGAGGAGATGCTCCTGCTGAAGGTGCTGAAGCTCCAGCTGCTGAGTAATTCATGAAGTACTTAATCATTGGATTAGGTAACCCTGGTGCTGAGTATGAAAATACTCGGCACAATATAGGATTTAAAGTGTTGGATAAGCTTGCAGGCTTATCCAACATTTCTTTTTCTACTGAAAGGTTAGCTGATGTTGCTGAAGTAAAATTCAAAGGGCGTAAATTGGTGTTAATTAAACCAAATACTTTTATGAACCTTTCCGGTAAAGCAGTAAAGTATTGGATGCAACAAGCTAAAATTGATGTAGAGAATATTTTAGTAATTACTGATGATATTTCATTGCCTTTTGGCATTGTTCGTATGCGTAAAAAAGGTTCTGATGGGGGGCATAATGGCCTAAAGGATATTCAAGCTCAACTATCAACTGCTGCATATCCTAGGTTGCGTTTTGGTGTCGGTAACGATTTCCCAAGAGGCAAACAAGCCGAATATGTACTTGGTAATTTCTTGGATGAGGACTATGAAACTATGGAGGATCGCACGGATTTGGCAGTAAAAATGATTCAAGGTTTTACTACAATGGGCATAGGGCGTACCATGTCCGATTTTAACGGAAAATAAATTAGTTTAAAGGGGGTGTTTTAGTTTAAATAATTAAATTTGCACCACTCGAAAGGGTGTCGTGGCCGAGTGGCTAGGCAGTGGTCTGCAACACCATCTACAGCAGTTCGAATCTGCTCGACACCTCCGAAAAATGCTTGTTAGAAATAACAAGCATTTTTTTTTATATTTGTCCATCTTAAATTTAAGCATGCAAAAAATTAAACAACTTCTAGTAATTGCTATCCTTTTACTTTCTTTTACATTAAAAGCACAATGCGATTATAATATTAATAACTATTCTCATATTAATTGTTATGGAGACGATACAGGAGCTGTTGATATAACCTTGTTAAATCCTAATGCGACATTCTGGTGGACAGGGGTAGGTGGTTTTACTTCTACATCAGTTAATATTAGTAATTTATATGCCGGTAATTATGTTTTACATATTATGGCTAATTTAGTTCCTGGAGATACAAGTACAACTGTGCTTTGTTATACAGTTGATACTATCGCAATTGAACAAACGCTTCCTATTGATGCAAGTTTTGAACTGTCAACTATGTGTAATGAAGAAGATTCAGCAGATGTAGTAACTACAATTTGGGGAGGTACGCCACCTTACACAACTTTATGGAGTACTGGTGATACAGCAAGGCATACTGATAGTTTAGCGCCAAGTATTCTTCCGTATGAGTTATATATTACAGATAAAAATAGTTGTACTATGACTGTTGACCTTATTGTTAGTGCAGTTAAAGGTATGAATACATTCATGTCATCAGTAAGTGTTATTTGTAAGGATGATAACAGTGGTGAGGCAAGAGTTTTTGTTGCTGAAGGAACTGCTCCATTCAAATTTCAATGGGCATTAGATAGTTCTATTACAATTGAACATGATTCTTTTTCAGTTTTAGAAGGTTTGTTCCCAGGAGAATATCAAGTGAAAATTACTGATGATATGGGTTGCGTTACTAGAGATACTATTGAAGTGAAATCAAACCCAGCTATTTGCATTACAGTATATAAAGTGTTTTCTCCTAATGATGATGATATACATGAGTTTTGGGAAATTGATAATATTCATTTATACCCTAAAGCACTAGTAAGCGTGTATGATAGAACAGGAAGGCAGGTGTACAGAAGAAGAAATTATATCAATGCAGAAGAGCATGCTTTTTCAGGTAAGGATCAAGATGGGAGAACACTTCCTTCAGATACTTACTATTATATAATTGATTTAGAAAATGAGGACACAGTATTTAAGGGGGCATTAACAATTGTAAGATAATGAGAGGAATAATTTTAATTTTAACAGTATTAATTAGTTTATCCGCTATTGCACAGCAAGAGCCAACCTTCACACAATACTATGTAAATGATATGGCAATTAATCCTGCTATTTCAGGAAGCAAGACTTATAATTCACTTACTATGCTAACTAGGCAACAATGGTTAGGTTTTGAAGGGGCACCACTAAGTACTAACATTTCTTATCATGGAGCTTTGAATAATCGTTCTGCAATGGGAGGATATTTAATGTTTGATAAAGCAACACCAGCCTTACAAGCAAACTTACATTTAAATTATGCTTATCATGTGCCATTAAACTATGACAAGGTGAATTTATCCTTTGGTTTGGGAGCAAAGATTATGTATTATAATTTAGACTTTAAACCTGAAGATTTACCTCCAGGGGTTGATCCTGCTTATTCTGCTAGTTCTTACGACAATACTTTAGGAGATGCATCTGCAGGAACTTACCTTTATGGTAGAAATTTTTATTTAGGTTTTTCAGCTTCTAATATTTTTGAATCTTCATTTAATGCTGCTATTGGTAGTAGCCCTGTCTCAAATAAAGTCTTTAAAAACTATTATGGAATGGGAGCTTATCGTTTTAATATTATGAATAAAGATTGGGAGTTAGAACCTTCATTCTTAGTAAGAAAAATGACTTTACATAATAATGTAACTGACCTTACAACTCGTATTATTTACCTTAAAGATACATGGGGAGGATTAACTTATCGTACTGATGGTACTGTTGCTTTCGGTTTTGGTTTTGGTAAAAATAATATGCATTTCTCTTATTCCTATGATCATACTTTTGCAGGAGAAATTATGCAGTATACTTATGGTACACATGAAATAGGTATCGCATTCCGATTTGAAACTTTAGTTACACAAAGGCATATTGGTTTCTGGGATTACTAAGATGAAAAAGATAGAACATATCGGTATTGCCGTAAAGGATATTGAAGAATCGAATAAGACATTTGCTAAAATTTTTGGTAAAGAAAGTTATAAGTCAGAAGCTGTAGAATCAGAAGGGGTAGTTACTTCCTTTTTTCAAGTAGGTGAAAATAAAATTGAACTGGTTGCAGCAAGCAATGTAGAGAGTCCTATTGCAAAATATTTAGCAAAAAATAGAGAAGGAATGCATCATATTGCTTTTGATGTTGAGGACATTGGGAAAGAAATGAAACGCTTACAAAATGAAGGAATAAGAACCTTAAGTGATGTGCCAAAAAAAGGAGCTGATAATAAACTAATCTGCTTTTTGCACCCAAAAGATACCAATGGTGTTCTTATTGAATTGTGTCAGGAAATAAAGTGATAATATCCTCAGTATCTAATAAATGATGAGTTTGTATTCCTAGTTTTTTTGCACCTTCAATATGTTGAGGGGAATCATCAATAAAAAATACTTCTTCAGCTTTTAGTTTTTGTTCATCTAGAATATGTTTAAATATATCAGGATTTGGTTTTCTCATTCCAACTTCATGCGATAGATATATTTTATCAAATAAACCTGAAAATTCGTTCCATTTTATTATTCCTAATTGCTTTTTAAATGCGTCAATATGGATGATATTTGTATTGCTTAGTAGGTAAATTTTATGCTCATTTTTTAATGCTTTTATTAGCTCAATTCGATTGTTTGGCAAATCCAATAACATGGCATTCCAAGCATCCATTACTTGATCAGTAGTAGCGTTATGTGTTTCTTTTTGTAATTCTGCAAGAAATTTTTCGGCAGTAATTTTTCCAGTCTCAATTTTATTAAATAAATCAGTTTGTACTTTTTTGGAATAAAAAGTAGACGCATTTTTTATTCCTAATTTTGAGAATGCATCTATAGTATTTTGGTAATTAATATTAAGGATTACAGCTCCTAAATCAAAAATAATTGCTTTGCTATTTTTCATTATGCAAACTTGCAAATTATTGAACAATTTTGATAGTTTTGCACTTCCTTTTTAAGGAGGGCCCATAGCTCAGCTGGTTAGAGCACTTGACTCATAATCAAGGGGTCGTTGGTTCAAGCCCAACTGGGCCCACAGAAACCTCACCTATACGGTGGGGTTTTTTTATGCGTTAAAGAGTTCAGTTACTAGATTATTAATTGGGGATTGTACTATTTCTTGAAGTTGTATTTCTTCTTGTTTTGCAATTTCAGTTATGTAGTCTTGTAAATAATAGGCTACAGAACCAACAAATGTTAGTGGATACTGCTTATAATTTTTAAAACACTTGATGTGTAAGTCAAAAAAGTGCTGTATGCCTTTTCTGAAAATAGTATCAAAAATTTCTTCTTGTTTATTTTCATACATGAACCTAAAAAAGGAAGCTAAATATAGATTTGGTTTCTCTAAATCATAAATATTTTCAATGATCTCATTAGCTCTTTCAGGAGTCCAGTTTTCAAATTTTGTAATTATATTTTTAGGTAAAGCCTTATTGATATATAGGTTAATAAGTTGTTTTCCAAAATAATTTCCGCTTGCTTCATCCCCAGCAATATAGCCTAATGAGGGAGCGTTTTCCGTAATTATTTTCCCATCATAAAAACAAGAATTAGAGCCTGTTCCTAGTATTGAGCATATAACAGGACCGCCCTTATAAGTTGCCATTATGGCTGCTTCCAAGTCATGCTTAATATGGATTTTTGCATGCTGAAAAAAAGTTTGCATTGGCTTTGCTAAAACGCTATTTCTTGCAGGAGAAGAACAGCCAGCTCCATAAAAATGTATTGTTTTTACTTTGCCCTTAATATCTTTTAGAGTGCTATTTGCAAGCGCATTTAGTAAACTTTTTTCTGAAGTATATTTAGGATTAAAGCCAATTGTTTGATGCAGCTGAATAATTTCTCCATTATTTGAGCATGCTGCCCAAGTGCATTTTGTTGATCCGCTATCTGCTATAAGTATCATCTGATAAATTTCTTCAACAAATATAAATGAAAATTGCACATTTTGCGTTCAATTTAGCCGTAATCCTTATTTTAGCAATTCAATCTTTAATTTATGAAATTTTTTCTTTCTATTTTGATGCTCTGCTTAAGCCTTGGTTCTATGGCTCAAATCAATTTGCTTAAAAGTGCAAGTTTGCAGGCTAAACAGTTGCTCAATGCTCCAGAACTTAGCAAAGAAGAAGTAAGTAAGGGATTGAAAGAGGCTTTAGTAGTTGGGGCTGATAACGCAATAAAAATTGCATCAGCTAAAGATGGGTTTTATGCCAATAAAGCAATACAAATTCCTTTTCCTGATGAGGCTGAAAAAATGAAAATAACTTTGCAAAAAGCAGGAATGCAATCGCAAATTATAGCTTTTGAAAAGAGTATAAATTCAGCAGCTGAACTGGCAGCTAAAGAGGTGTTTGTTATTTTTGTAGATGCAGTTACTACTATGAGTATAAAGGATGCTTTTTCAATTTTAAAAGGAGATAATACTGCTGCAACTAATTATTTAAAAAAACAAACGAGTATACAATTATACGCCAAAATAAAGCCTATAGTCAAAGGGGCTATTCAGCAAGTTGAGGTTACTAAATATTGGAATCCTCTAGTGAAAACTTATAATACTATTCCCTTTACAAAAACAGTTAATCCTGAATTGGAGGACTATGTAACCAACAAAACAATTGAAGGGATTTTTGTACTGATTGCAAATAAAGAGCAAGAGATAAGAAGCAATCCAAGTGCTAGAAATTCAGAATTATTAAAAAAAGTATTTAAATAAAAATTATGGAAAAGAACGATCAACTTTTAATGCAACTTATTTATATGTTCCATACCTCTGCCATGCAAGGCTTAGGTAAAATTGCCGACCCTACTGGGCAAGTAAGTCGTAATTTAGAATATGTTAGCCAGACTATTGATTTAATGGAAATGTTAAAGGTAAAAACAAAAGGTAATGTTAGTAAGGATATTGAAAAATTGCTTGACGGAATGCTTTCGGAATTACGCTTAAATTATATTGATGAAAAAGCAAAGTCTGAAGAAAAAGTTGAGGAGGAAACAAAAAAATCAGATGATAAATAAGTTCAAAGAATTATGGGCAGATGCTGGAAATAGAAAAATAATTATTCTGTTTTTTGGTATTGTGGTTGCACTTATTGCATCTCTATTTTTTCAGCAAAATAAAATGGAGCAACAAATGCAATTAAAGGTTCAGTTTATTGAACAAAAAAATATGTTGCGTGATGAGTTGGATGATTTAATTGATGAACATGATGATTTGCTAGACGAATATGGAGATTTGAATGAACAGTTGCATGAAAAAGATTCTGTTATTCAACATCAAATTGCAGAAATTAGAAACTTGATAAGAACAAAAAATGACTTGAGTGAAGCAAGAAAAAAGATAGCTGCATTAAAAGATATTTCAAAAAGATATTTGGCAAATATTGATTCTTTATTGGTTGTAAATGAAGTTCTTGTATTGGAAAAAGATAGTGTTGTAAAAGTAAATAAGGATATTAATTGGAAGAACTATAAACTTAATAAACAAAATAAAAAGTTAGCTGAAAAGGTAAGCAAAGGCTCAGTGTTGGAGGTATTTGATTTAGAAATTGAAACGATACGATACAGAAGTACAGGAAGAGAATTAGCAACTAAATATGCTAAAAAAGTACAGAAAATTAGAACTTGCTTTTCTGTTGCAGCTAACTCAATTTCTGATTCTGAGTTAAAAACTATCTACCTTCAATTGATTGATGAAAATGGAATATTAGTTTTAGGTAATGATGAAATTACAACTGCTGTTGCTGATTCTACATTTAATTGCACAAGTTCAGCTGAATTTGAGTATAATAATGTTGAAATGAACAATTGTTTTGAGTGGGAGAGAATTCAGGTATTATTGCCAGGAAAATATCAGATTAATTTAATTATTGAAGGAAGTATTGCAGCTCAAGCTAATTTAAAATTAAGATAAATGCCAACTATAATTACCTATAATGTAAATGGAATAAGAGCAGCTATTAAAAAGGATTTAGCAGAATGGTTGAATGCTTCTAAACCTGATATTGTTTGCTTGCAAGAAATAAAGGCAAAGCCAGAGCAATTTGATGAAGCTCTATTTAATGAGCTAGGATATACTTGTTTTATCAATTCGGCTGAAAAGCCAGGATATAGTGGGGTTGCTATCTTGTCTAAAATAAAACCAAAGCATATTGAGTACGGTTGTGGAATTGAAAAAATTGATTTTGAAGGAAGAGTAATTCGAGCTGATTTTGAGAATTATTCTGTATTGAGTGTTTATTTTCCATCCGGAAGTAACCCTTTAAGACAATCCTTTAAAATGGAGTTTTTAGCTTTATTTCATGACTATATTTCAGAGCTAAAAAAGACGATTCCAAATTTAATTATTTCTGGAGATTATAATATTTGTCACACTGAAATTGATATTCATAATCCTAAAGTTAATAAAAATTCATCAGGATTTTTGCCGGAAGAAAGGGAGTGGGTAAGTCAGTTTATTGCCAGTGGTTTTGTTGATTCGTTTAGGCATTTAAATAAAGATTCTCATCATTATAGTTGGTGGAGTTATAGAGCAAATTCAAGAGCCAAGAACTTAGGTTGGCGTATTGATTATAATATGATTGCTAATTCACTTTTACCAAAACTAAAACGCTCACAAATTTTGCCAGCTGCTAAGCATTCTGACCATTGTCCGGTACTTGTTGAGCTAGCTGATTAGTTTTCTTATATTTGCCAACTTCAAAATAAAATAAATGGGAATATTACAGACAGCCGAAAGGAGTTCACACCTTGATCCATCAGAAAATGTTATTTATCAAAGGCATTTAATTGCGTATAAAGAAGCTGCTAAAATTATTAGCGGAACGGTACTTGAAGTAGGGAGTGGTGAAGGTTATGGAATTATGGAATTAGCTCCACAATCCGATCATTATATTGCTGTAGATAAATATAGTACTAATATAAGTGATGAATTAAAGCAGGCAAATAACATTACTTTTATTCAAACGGAAGTGCCACCTTTAAAAGGGATTGAAGATAATAGTGTTGACTTTGTAGTTACCTTTCAAGTGATAGAGCATATTGAAGATGATGAAATGTTCTTGCAGGAAATTCATAGAGTGTTAAAGCCTGGTGGAAAGGTTATTTTAACAACTCCAAATGTTATGATGTCCTTAACTAGAAATCCTTGGCATATACGCGAATATACTCCTGTACAGATGGGTGAGGTACTTAAAAGTTCATTTGATAATTATGAATTGAAAGGGGTTTTTGGGAATGATAAGGTAATGGATTATTACAATAAAAATAAAGAGTCTGTTCGTAAGATTACACGCTTTGATATTTTGAATATGCAGTATTGGTTACCAAGATGGATGTTACAGATTCCTTATGATATCTTAAACAGATTCAATCGTCATAATTTGCAGGATAATAATGAAGGAATTGTTAATACAGTTGTACATACTGATTATTCTATTTCTGCAACTAACAATGATTGTTTAGATCACTTTTGTATTGCTACCAAGTAGCATTAAAACTAAACCCTTTTTCTTTTAATTTTTGAATGGTTTCCTCTAATATTGGGTGTAAGTTTTTATAGCTTTTTTGATTATTGTGTAAGACAATAATAGAACCTTCTTTAGTGTTTTTTAGAATGTTTTCTTGTATTTTTTTTGGGCTTGTGTTTTGCTGAAAATCCCAACTGAGTACATCCCATAATATAATTTTATATTTCTCTTTTAAGTGTGCAATTTGTGCTTTAGTAATTTTTCCGTAAGGTGGTCGGAATAATTTGTTTTGAGGCATAAGTTCTTGACATTTCTCTATGTCAGCAATATACTTTTCCTTTGCGCAAAGCCATCCGTTTTTATGGGAATAAGAATGGTTAGCTATGGTGTGCCCTTCCTTTACAATAGCTCCAACAAGTTCAGGAAACTTTTCTATTTGTTCCCCTACTAAAAAGAAAGTAGCGGTTATCTTTTCTTTTTTTAAAACGGATAAAATCCAAGGTGTAATTTCAGGTTCAGGACCATCATCAAAAGTGAGCCAAATTTCTTTATTAATTGTCTCTTTCCTCCAAACTAATGAAGGAAAGAGTGCTTGTATGAATTTTGGTGTTGTAGCAAGCAATTTTTATTGAATGCTTAAATATTCATCCATAAAAGTGTTGATACGGTAAGTTGCAAAATCAATTTCTGTTTTACTATCTCCTTTTGTTTTAAAATAAATTCCATCTTCATCAGAATAAGTAGCTGTTAAATCCTCTAACTTATGAATTTGTATAACTCTACCTAAACTACCTAGTACTTGTCCTGCTATTCCAATATTTTGTTTTAGCCCACTTCCTCTATCAAATTCTTTTAAATATTTAATTTCACTCAAGTAGTCATCAATCATTATTGCAAGTAAATCTTTCGCTTTCTCATCTTCACCTAATTTATAGTAAATATCAATAATAGGTAATGAAAAATAACTGTAGTTTGCTACTTCTCTTGAGAACTCAGAAACACATTTATCTAGCGTTTCAGTAGCTTTCTCAAATTCACCTTTTTGTAATAATGCCTCAGCTAATCTTGAATAATTATTTCTGAAATTCATTACCATTCTAGTATTGGTTTCATCAAAATATAAATTAGGATTATTTAACCCACCCCATTCAAAAGATGTAACTAATCGATCATACATCTTTTCAGTATGTACAACTCCAGTTTGCCCATCAGGGGATTGTGCTACATACGGCACAAGTCTGTATGCTAACCCTTCAAGTTGGAAGTATTTTTCTAAGCCCATAAAGTTATCTCTTCCTACTGTTATGGCAAAATAAATAGGACGCTCCCAGTTGAAATTAGCTAAGATATCCAATACCATTAATTTATTTTTGTAAAGCCCGTTCCCTTTTAGTTTGAATTTGATTTCATCAACAATCTTATCATGATATTCAGTAGGAATAAATGATTTAACAACTTCCTTATTAACTGAAAGTTTCAGTTTTTTAGTAGGGCAGTAGCTTCTTAAACCTGCTGATGTATTAATTTTAGCTTTGGAACTTTTACTATTGATAAAATTAACAACATCTTTTACTTCAACATACTCTTTAAAGCGTTCGTTTATTGGAGTGTAATCTCTTGTTCCTGCTCTATAGTCATCATGTTCTAATGATGATGGGATAGGAGCAGCTTCATAAGATGCTCTTTTCATTTGATCAATATACCAAGAAGTATTGAATAAGGAAAGGTTTACAACCTTAATATCAGTCCTTATTCCTTCAACTTCCTGTGCATACCAAAGTGGGAAAGTATCATTGTCCCCATTTGTAAACAGAATAGCGTTTTTATCACAAGAATTAAGGTAATTTTTAGCAACTTCTAAAGCAGTAAATCTTCCACTTCTATCATGGTCATCCCAATTTTCTGCAGCCATCAATGTTGGAATAATTAGTGCTATTATTGTTGCTAAACTAGCACTGGCTGTGGAGCTCATTCTTTTGTTTAAGAAATCATAAATTCCTAATACTCCCAATCCTATCCATATTGCAAAAGCATAGAAAGAACCGACATAAGCATAGTCTCTTTCTCTTGGTTGGAAGGGTACAACATTCAAATAAACAATAATAAGTACTCCAGTAAACAGGAAGAAAAGTAGAACAGCTAAAGCATCTTGGTTGTTTTGCTTAAAATGGAATAGCATTCCTATTAAACCTAGAATTAATGGTAAAAAGTAGTAGTGATTTTTACCTTTATTTTTCCTTAAGTGATCTGGGGCTAAAACATCTGATGAAGGTGTGCCTAATCTAGCATTATCAATAAACTCTATTCCACTTTCCCAATTTCCGTTCAAGGAATTTCCATCCATATTCATGAAGTCATTTTGTCTTCCTGCAAAATTCCACATAAAATAACGAACATAGGACCAGCCAATTTGATACTTAAAGAAGTAAGTCAGGTTTTGCCCAAAGGTTGGTTTTGCATCCTTATTTTTTAATCCTGCCCAATTTACATAGCCGCCAGCATGTCTTGCTTGGGTATTACTCCAAATTCTTGGGAAAAGCATTTTGTCTTTTTTACTGTAGTTAGGAAGTGTATTTTTTCTTTTATCAATGACTACATATTTTCCTTTCTTCTCATCTTTAGCGTAAACAGGATTCCCATCTAAATAAGGTTTTCTGCTGTCTAGTTTTGCATTAAAATGTTGTCCATAAACAATTGGCCAACTTCCGTATTGCTCTCTTTTTAAATATGATAAAAGCCCAACAGCATCTTCAGGATTATTCTCATCAATAGGAGGATTTGCATTTGAACGTACTACTAATATTGCAAATGAAGAATAGCCTATTAAGAGCATCATAATTCCTAGTATTGCAGTATTCCAAATAGCTTTGTTATGTTTTTTAGTGTAAGATATTCCAAAAGCAATTGCAGCAATGATTGCAAGGAAATAAATAATTGTTCCTGAATTGAATGGAAGTCCAATAGTATTTACAAAGAATAGCTCAAAAGAAGAGATTAAACTTACAGCTCCAGGAATAATAACTCCTTGCACAAGCCCTAACATTATCATTGAAATGATGAATGCTTTTATTGCACCTGATTTTGAGTATTCGTATTTCTTATAATAGTATATCATTCCCATAGCTGGGATAGTTAATAAACTTAATAAGTGGACTCCTACCGAAAGCCCTATTAAATAAGCAATTAAAACTAGCCATCTACTTGCTTGAGGTTGATCAGCCTCTTGTTCCCATTTCATTATGCACCAAAAAGTGATGGCTGTAAAAAATGATGACATTGCGTATACTTCACCTTCAACTGCTGAAAACCAAAAAGAATCAGAAAAAGTATAAGCTAATGCTCCAACAATACCACTTCCTAATACAGCATATATTCTTCCAATTTCGTAATTATTATCTTTAAAAAATAGTTTTCTTCCAAAGGCTGTAATTGTCCAAAACAGAAAAAGAATAGTAAATGAGGAACATATTGCTGATAAAATATTGATAGCAACTGCTACTTCACTTGTTCCTTGAGCAGCAAAAAGTGTAAAAATTCTACCAAACAATTGAAACAATGGTGCTCCTGGAGGGTGTCCAACTTCCAATTTATAAGCGGTTGAAATATACTCTCCACAATCCCAAAAACTTACGGTTTGTTCAATAGTAGATAGGTAAACAAATGAAGCGATTAAAAATACGCTCCACCCAATAATATTATTTAGTTTTTTAAATTGATTCATCTTTTAATAGTACTTTTTTGTTATGATGGCGAATGTATAAAATTTCTTGTTGTTTTCATTGCGGATTTTATAATAACGAAAAAATGAGATTTTATTTTGTACTTATCACTTAATTGTTATTTTTGCCGACCATTTATAATAATGGCCGATGGTGTAACTGGCAACACGTCTGCTTTTGGTGCAGAAGAGTCTAGGTTCGAGCCCTAGTCGGCCAACAATGAAAAGCACTGATAATTCAGTGCTTTTTTCGTATCCTTTCCCGACCACCTTCCCTTTTTTAAAAATTATTTTTTGTAACTTTGTTTCTTAATTTTCATGTAGTAATATTCTATAATTGCATCATGAACAACAATTTAGAGAATATACAAATAATTGTAGCTATGTTGTTTTTATTTTTAATTGTAACGACATTGGTGTGGTTAGCGTATGACGTATTAATAAATTAAAATGAATAAATCTTATTTAATAAAGAAGATTCAATTAGCTTTAGATGATAATTCTAAAGAATCAAATTTTTCTATTGCTCGAAATATTGAAAAATTTATAGATGCACTAGTTGTTTTTGAATCAAACGTATCGGAAGAGATTTTTTTGAAAACAATTACAGTATTGAAAAATTCCATTTTTGACGATTCGATTAATTCTGATTATTTTGCAACCAAAAATGCAAAATTTGGAGATTTTAAAGATATTAGGAATGCAGGTTTTTATAGTAGATATCTTCATAATGTAAAATTGACATCAACATATATGAAGGCATATCAATTGACAGAAAATGAGTATGTTGAGACATTTGGAAAAAAGCGATACGCATCATATGATAGTTTCAGAATTATTAAAAATCGCAATATTATAAAGGAATAATTTTGTATATTCGCAAACTATATTACTATTACGACAAATAGTAGCATGTATAAACAAGTATAAAAACAAGTATTATGAAAAGAAATTTTACCCAAATTCTATGTAGTTTATTATTATTTTTTTCTTTAGGATTTTTAATAAACCCAACAAATATTAATGCTCAAAATTGTGCAGTGCCAACAGGAATTAGCACAAGTAATATATCTAATTTTACAGCAACAGCTAATTGGATAATTGATAATAATGTGGATCATTATCGGATAAGATATAAGGAAGTTGGCACAACTACTTGGAATAATAAGAATAATATTTTAAATAGTTATAAAATTATTAATAACCTTTCAGCAGGTACTTCTTACTCTTGGCAAGTGATGGCTTATTGCTCTTCTAATAACAGTAATTCTTCTTGGTCAGTTGCTGATACATTTATGACAATTAATTTTGCTCTTGATTGTAATAATACGCTAAATGGCACTGCATTTATTGATAGTTGCGGAAATTGTGTTGGTGGCATTACAGGTAATGTAGCATGTATTCCATTTACTCCTTTCGTATCTGTTTCATTATCAAATACTGATTGTGATAGTTTAACAGATTTGACAATTAATAATAGTCAGGATCCAAATGAGCCAGATATGCTTAATTCATCATTTTCATCAGATGGAGGTTCTTTTACTATTTCCTCAATGAATGTTGGAGATACAATTGGTTCAGTTGTTATGTCTGCTATGGGAGGAGCTATTAACTTAACATCTTCATTAGTTGTAGCATCTATTCCATCTTCTTCTCAAGCGATTATAGAGTCAATAGATAATTCAACTGGTATTACGCTTCCGGGTACTTTTACAATTTCAAATACTACTTCAGGAGTTCTTATCGTTACTGATTCTATTTATGATAACAATACCACTACTAGTGGAAATAGTTCGTCAATAATTTTCTCGAATATATTTACAAACCCACAATCGACTACATTAAGTTTTACTTCAACTATAAATTCTGAGTTAGGAGATGTTGATGTTCAAACATTTTTAAATACCATTTCTTGTGGTATTCCATTTACTCCTTTCGTATCTGTTTCATTATCAAATACTGATTGTGATAGTTTAACAGATTTGACAATTAATAATAGTCAGGATCCAAATGAGCCAGATATGCTTAATTCATCATTTTCATCAGATGGAGGTTCTTTTACTATTTCCTCAATGAATGTTGGAGATACAATTGGTTCAGTTGTTATGTCTGCTATGGGAGGAGCTATTAACTTAACATCTTCATTAGTTGTAGCATCTATTCCATCTTCTTCTCAAGCGATTATAGAGTCAATAGATAATTCAACTGGTATTACGCTTCCGGGTACTTTTACAATTTCAAATACTACTTCAGGAGTTCTTATCGTTACTGATTCTATTTATGATAACAATACCACTACTAGTGGAAATAGTTCGTCAATAATTTTCTCGAATATATTTACAAACCCACAATCGACTACATTAAGTTTTACTTCAACTATAAATTCTGAGTTAGGAGATGTTGATGTTCAAACATTTTTAAATACCATTTCTTGTGGTATTCCATTTACTCCTTTCGTATCTGTTTCATTATCAAATACTGATTGTGATAGTTTAACAGATTTGACAATTAATAATAGTCAGGATCCAAATGAGCCAGATATGCTTAATTCATCATTTTCATCAGATGGAGGTTCTTTTACTATTTCCTCAATGAATGTTGGAGATACAATTGGTTCAGTTGTTATGTCTGCTATGGGAGGAGCTATTAACTTAACATCTTCATTAGTTGTAGCATCTATTCCATCTTCTTCTCAAGCGATTATAGAGTCAATAGATAATTCAACTGGTATTACGCTTCCGGGTACTTTTACAATTTCAAATACTACTTCAGGAGTTCTTATCGTTACTGATTCTATTTATGATAACAATACCACTACTAGTGGAAATAGTTCGTCAATAATTTTCTCGAATATATTTACAAACCCACAATCGACTACATTAAGTTTTACTTCAACTATAAATTCTGAGTTAGGAGATGTTGATGTTCAAACATTTTTAAATACCATTTCTTGTGGTATTCCATTTACTCCTTTCGTATCTGTTTCATTATCAAATACTGATTGTGATAGTTTAACAGATTTGACAATTAATAATAGTCAGGATCCAAATGAGCCAGATATGCTTAATTCATCATTTTCATCAGATGGAGGTTCTTTTACTATTTCCTCAATGAATGTTGGAGATACAATTGGTTCAGTTGTTATGTCTGCTATGGGAGGAGCTATTAACTTAACATCTTCATTAGTTGTAGCATCTATTCCATCTTCTTCTCAAGCGATTATAGAGTCAATAGATAATTCAACTGGTATTACGCTTCCGGGTACTTTTACAATTTCAAATACTACTTCAGGAGTTCTTATCGTTACTGATTCTATTTATGATAACAATACCACTACTAGTGGAAATAGTTCGTCAATAATTTTCTCGAATATATTTACAAACCCACAATCGACTACATTAAGTTTTACTTCAACTATAAATTCTGAGTTAGGAGATGTTGATGTTCAAACATTTTTAAATACCATTTCTTGTGGTATTCCATTTACTCCTTTCGTATCTGTTTCATTATCAAATACTGATTGTGATAGTTTAACAGATTTGACAATTAATAATAGTCAGGATCCAAATGAGCCAGATATGCTTAATTCATCATTTTCATCAGATGGAGGTTCTTTTACTATTTCCTCAATGAATGTTGGAGATACAATTGGTTCAGTTGTTATGTCTGCTATGGGAGGAGCTATTAACTTAACATCTTCATTAGTTGTAGCATCTATTCCATCTTCTTCTCAAGCGATTATAGAGTCAATAGATAATTCAACTGGTATTACGCTTCCGGGTACTTTTACAATTTCAAATACTACTTCAGGAGTTCTTATCGTTACTGATTCTATTTATGATAACAATACCACTACTAGTGGAAATAGTTCGTCAATAATTTTCTCGAATATATTTACAAACCCACAATCGACTACATTAAGTTTTACTTCAACTATAAATTCTGAGTTAGGAGATGTTGATGTTCAAACATTTTTAAATACCATTTCTTGTGGTATTCCATTTACTCCTTTCGTATCTGTTTCATTATCAAATACTGATTGTGATAGTTTAACAGATTTGACAATTAATAATAGTCAGGATCCAAATGAGCCAGATATGCTTAATTCATCATTTTCATCAGATGGAGGTTCTTTTACTATTTCCTCAATGAATGTTGGAGATACAATTGGTTCAGTTGTTATGTCTGCTATGGGAGGAGCTATTAACTTAACATCTTCATTAGTTGTAGCATCTATTCCATCTTCTTCTCAAGCGATTATAGAGTCAATAGATAATTCAACTGGTATTACGCTTCCGGGTACTTTTACAATTTCAAATACTACTTCAGGAGTTCTTATCGTTACTGATTCTATTTATGATAACAATACCACTACTAGTGGAAATAGTTCATCCGTTACCTTTGATAATATTTTTGTAAATCCTGGCGCTGGAGTTTTAACGTTTACCTCTACAATAAACTCAGAACTAGGAGATATTAATATCCAAACTTTCCCTTTTACTGTCGCTTGTTTGTGTCTTCCTACAACATCCATATCTAATGTAACAGTTTGTGATAGTTATACTTGGAATGGAACTGCTTATACAGCAAGTGGAACGTATACTTATTTAACAACCAATTCAACTGGTTGTGATAGTACAGCAACTCTTAACTTAACGATTAATAACAGTTCAACAAGTACAACATCAGCTACAGCTTGTGATAGTTATACTTGGAATGGAATTGCTTATACAGCAAGTGGAACGTATACTTATTTAACAACCAATTCAACTGGTTGTGATAGTACAGCAACTCTTAACTTAACGATTAATAACAGTTCAACAAGTACAACATCAGCTACAGCTTGTGATAGTTATACTTGGAATGGAATTGCTTATACAGCAAGTGGAACGTATACTTATTTAACAACCAATTCAACTGGTTGTGATTCAACAGCTACCTTAAATTTAACAATAAATAATAGTGTAGTTTTTTCTAATAATGCATCAATCTGTTTAGGTGATAGTATTATGGTTGGGACTAGTGTTTATTATGTTGCGGGAACATATACAGATACTCTTCAAGGAGTTTATAGTTGTGATAGTATTGTAAATACTACTATAACTTTAAATTCTTCAGGATGTACTGATCCAACAGCTTTAAATTATGACCCTGTTGCTATTTGTAATGATGGTTCTTGTATTGCAATTATTTATGGTTGTATGGATACATTAGCATGTAATTATTTTGCAGGTGCAAATATTGATGATGGAAGTTGTGTCTTTTCATCATCATCAATAAGTTCAGCTACAGCTTGTGATAGTTATACTTGGAATGGAATTGCTTATACAGCAAGTGGAACGTATACTTATTTAACAACCAATTCAACTGGTTGTGATAGTACAGCAACTCTTAACTTAACGATTAATAACAGTTCAACAAGTACAACATCAGCTACAGCTTGTGATAGTTATACTTGGAATGGAATTGCTTATACAGCAAGTGGAACGTATACTTATTTAACAACCAATTCAACTGGTTGTGATAGTACAGCAACTCTTAACTTAACGATTAATAACAGTTCAACAAGTACAACATCAGCTACAGCTTGTGATAGTTATACTTGGAATGGAATTGCTTATACAGCAAGTGGAACGTATACTTATTTAACAACCAATTCAACTGGTTGTGATTCAACAGCTACCTTAAATTTAACAATAAATAATAGTGTAGTTTTTTCTAATAATGCATCAATCTGTTTAGGTGATAGTATTATGGTTGGGACTAGTGTTTATTATGTTGCGGGAACATATACAGATACTCTTCAAGGAGTTTATAGTTGTGATAGTATTGTAAATACTACTATAACTTTAAATTCTTCAGGATGTACTGATCCAACAGCTTTAAATTATGACCCTGTTGCTATTTGTAATGATGGTTCTTGTATTGCAATTATTTATGGTTGTATGGATACATTAGCATGTAATTATTTTGCAGGTGCAAATATTGATGATGGAAGTTGTGTCTTTTCATCATCATCAATAAGTTCAGCTACAGCTTGTGATAGTTATACTTGGAATGGAATTGCTTATACAGCAAGTGGAACGTATACTTATTTAACAACCAATTCAACTGGTTGTGATAGTACAGCAACTCTTAACTTAACGATTAATAACAGTTCAACAAGTACAACATCAGCTACAGCTTGTGATAGTTATACTTGGAATGGAATTGCTTATACAGCAAGTGGAACGTATACTTATTTAACAACCAATTCAACTGGTTGTGATTCAACAGCTACCTTAAATTTAACAATAAATAATAGTGTAGTTTTTTCTAATAATGCATCAATCTGTTTAGGTGATAGTATTATGGTTGGGACTAGTGTTTATTATGTTGCGGGAACATATACAGATACTCTTCAAGGAGTTTATAGTTGTGATAGTATTGTAAATACTACTATAACTTTAAATTCTTCAGGATGTACTGATCCAACAGCTTTAAATTATGACCCTGTTGCTATTTGTAATGATGGTTCTTGTATTGCAATTATTTATGGTTGTATGGATACATTAGCATGTAATTATTTTGCAGGTGCAAATATTGATGATGGAAGTTGTGTCTTTTCATCATCATCAATAAGTTCAGCTACAGCTTGTGATAGTTATACTTGGAATGGAATTGCTTATACAGCAAGTGGAACGTATACTTATTTAACAACCAATTCAACTGGTTGTGATAGTACAGCAACTCTTAACTTAACGATTAATAACAGTTCAACAAGTACAACATCAGCTACAGCTTGTGATAGTTATACTTGGAATGGAATTGCTTATACAGCAAGTGGAACGTATACTTATTTAACAACCAATTCAACTGGTTGTGATAGTACAGCAACTCTTAACTTAACGATTAATAACAGTTCAACAAGTACAACATCAGCTACAGCTTGTGATAGTTATACTTGGAATGGAATTGCTTATACAGCAAGTGGAACGTATACTTATTTAACAACCAATTCAACTGGTTGTGATTCAACAGCTACCTTAAATTTAACAATAAATAATAGTGTAGTTTTTTCTAATAATGCATCAATCTGTTTAGGTGATAGTATTATGGTTGGGACTAGTGTTTATTATGTTGCGGGAACATATACAGATACTCTTCAAGGAGTTTATAGTTGTGATAGTATTGTAAATACTACTATAACTTTAAATTCTTCAGGATGTACTGATCCAACAGCTTTAAATTATGACCCTGTTGCTATTTGTAATGATGGTTCTTGTATTGCAATTATTTATGGTTGTATGGATACATTAGCATGTAATTATTTTGCAGGTGCAAATATTGATGATGGAAGTTGTGTCTTTTCATCATCATCAATAAGTTCAGCTACAGCTTGTGATAGTTATACTTGGAATGGAATTGCTTATACAGCAAGTGGAACGTATACTTATTTAACAACCAATTCAACTGGTTGTGATAGTACAGCAACTCTTAACTTAACGATTAATAACAGTTCAACAAGTACAACATCAGCTACAGCTTGTGATAGTTATACTTGGAATGGAATTGCTTATACAGCAAGTGGAGCATACACATATACTTATACTAATGCAGAAGGATGTGATAGTATAGCAACCTTAAACTTAACAATTAACTACTCTTCCATTTCAAATACAACCATAACAGCAACTAATAATTATACTTGGAATGGAGTAATCTATGATTCTTCTGGAATCTATACTTATACAACAATAAATACAGTAGGTTGTGATAGTATTGCAACTTTAAATTTAACAATTAATGTTTGTGATGTTCCTGCAAATGTGGTAACTACTAATATTTTGCTTGACAGAGCAACTTTAGGTTGGGATGCAGTGGTTGGGGCGCATCATTATCAAATTAGGTTTAAGGAGGTTTCAGGATCAACCTGGTTAATATTAGATAATTATTCAACTACTAGGACTAAAACAGGTTTATCTGCTGGGAGTAATTATCATTGGCAAGTCAGAACATTGTGTGATGCAAGTGGTTCTATATCATCTCCATGGTCAGATACTTTAAGTTTTTCAACCCCTGTAGTCTGTACTTTACCAGTTTCAACAACTAATATAACAATTGGTTTAGATTTTACTTCATTTAGTTGGGCTGCAGTGACAGGTGTGAGTGAATACATAGTAAGAGTAAAAGAAGTTTCAGGACTTTGGGCTTCATGGGTGTATGATACGGTAACAACTAATACTTATACGGCTTATAATTTAAATAATACAACTAATTACCATTGGCAAGTTAGGGCAGCCTGTGCGCCACTTGGAGCAAATAATTCAGGTTTTACTGCCTATACTAATTTCACAACTTTAACTCCTTGTACTGATCCATCATTGTTAACCATAGACAGTGTTGCTGTTAATGGAGCTTACTTAAGTTGGAGTGCTCCGGCTGGAACTGATCACTTTAAAGTTTTTTATAGTGAGTTAGGGACTGGGGTTTGGAATTCAGCTACAACTACAGCTAACTCAATTGCTTTAACAGGCTTAGCTACATACTCCCCATATGAATGGAGTGTATTAGCCTTTTGTGAAGCTACAGGTTTAAATAACTCAGATACAATTGTTGGTGCTAATTTCAGCACTGCTAACCCTTGTACTGTTCCGGCAGGATTAGTTACTTCAAATATTTTATTAGATAGAATTACCATTAATTGGAATACGGTTGCATTAGCACATCATTATGAGATAAGAGTTAGGGAACAAGGTACTTCAATTTGGACTAATATTATTAATGTATATGGTAATTCTAGAGTTAAAACTGGTTTGTCAGCATCAACAACATATGAATGGGAGATAAGAAGTATATGTACAGCAAATGGGTCTTCATTTAGTGATTGGTCCGCTACTCAAATAGCAACTACTCTTACTCCTTGTACATCTGTAACAAATGAGACTACAACTAATATTGCTTTGACTTCAGCAACATTAACTTGGGATGCTTCTCCTGGAGCTTATGCATATAGGTTGAGATTTAAAGAATCTTCAGCCGCATGGAGCGCTTGGCAGTATGATACAATTTTAGCACCTAATAATTCAATGAATAAGAGTGGTCTTTCAGCAGGGGTTAATTATCATTGGCAAGTGCAAGTGATATGTGAATCTTCAGGATTAAATAATTCAGGATTTACATCATATCAAAATTTTACTACCATAGCTTTATGTAGTAATCCTCATTCATTATCTGTTACACAAATTACTTTAAATAGTGCAAAATTAATAATGTATGGGCCTAATAATCCTGACCACTACTATGTATTGTATAAAGATATAGCAGCATCAACATGGGATACTGTTGTATTATCTGGTATAGATATTAATGGAGGGTATGCTTCAAAGGTAGTTACAGGATTATCCTCATCAACAACCTATGAATGGAAGTCACAATCCTCTTGTCAGGCTGATGATAGTAATCTTTCTTCATTTGTTAATGGACCAAACTTTACAACAGTTACTCCTTGTGCTATTCCATCAAACTTAACTGCAACTGTAAGTGGTCAAGATGCAGTGTTCACATGGGATGCTGTAGCTGGAACTGCTTTTTATACTGCAAAATATAGAGTGTTGAATGGTAATTGGCAAACAATTACTAATTTAACTTCCCCAACTTATACAGCAACAAACTTAGGTTTCGGGCTCTCAATTGAATGGGTTGTATCCTCACATTGTGATTGGATAAATATGAATTATTCTTCATTTAGTCCTGCAGATACATTTAATACAGCATCTTGTCCTACACCTCAAAATATTGCAGTATCAAATATACTTACTGATAGAGCAACTATCAGTTGGACTTTTAGCAGTTCAGTTCATCATTATGCTGTAAGAGCTAGGGAAGCAGGAACTGCTATTTGGACTAAAAATATTTCTCATGTTTTTGGTGGGAGTAGGACTGTAACAGGATTGTCAGATGGAGTAGTTTATGAATTTCAAATACGATCAGCTTGTACAAATGATACTTCAAATGTTTCATCTTGGACATCTTTACAAACATTTAATACACTAGCAAATTGTAATTCAAAGCCAACAAGTTTAACAACATCTAATATTACACTTACTTCTGCTAACCTTTCATTTACGGGTACTGCTAATGCAGTTGCTTATCTTGTAAGATTTAAGGATGCATCTGCAGGATGGGGCGCTTGGGTTTATGATACTTTGTTAGCTCCTACAGTTAGTATTAATAAAGTAGGATTAACGGCCGGAACATATTACCATTGGCAAGCAAAAGCAATTTGTGATTTAGCAGGAGTCAATTCATCTGCTTGGACAAGTTATAAAATATTTACTACTAATCAGACTTGTAGTACTCCTTTAAATTTAATGGTACAGAATATTTATGTTACTCCTGTCTCTGCATCTTTAAGGTGGCATGGTCAGATGAATATTAATTATTTACTAATTTTTAAAGATACTACTGCTGCAAATTGGGATACATTAAGTATTTCAGCAGGTGTAGTGGCGAGTGTTACAACTTTACCAGTTGGAGTAAGTGCTACTTCATCAAGCTCTGGGTCAGTAACTGATTTAGCTATTGATGGATTAACTCCTGAAACCTCTTATGAATGGCAGGTTATTTCTGAATGTTCATCATACAATACTTCAGCTGCTGTTATTGGGCCATTATTTACAACTTTACCTCCTTGTACTACTCCATCAGGTTTAAGTACTACAGCTATTTCAGCAACAACTGCAACACTTAATTGGGGAGCTACTGTTACTGCACATCATTATGCATTAAGAGGAAGAGTTCAAGGGACAAGTGTTTGGGCATTTGACATACCAAATCAAAATAATACAAATAGAACTATTCATAATTTAACTGCAGGGCAAACTTATGAGTGGCAAGTAAGAAGTGTGTGTTCAAATGATACTTCTGAAGTTTCTGCTTGGTCGTCATTACAGATGTTTAGCACATTGGTGAGTTGTGATAACCCACCAGCCAACTTAAATGAAACTAATATTGACTTAAACACTGCAACATTAAACTGGGATATCCAAACAGATGCTCAGGCTTATGAGGTGAGGTTTAAAAACTCAAGTGCTTCTTGGAGTGCTTTAGTTTATACAACTTTAACGGCTACAACATTAGATAAATTTGGGTTAAGTTCTAGTTCAGGATATCATTGGCAAGTAAGGGCTATTTGTGATACCCTAAATAATGTTGTTTCTCAATGGTCACCATGGGGAAGTTTTAATACTACTACCCCTTGTGCTTTACCAAATAATTTAATGGTTCTTAATGCTCAAACTTCATTAACTTCAGTATCATTGAGGTGGTATGGTCCTATGAATATTGACTATTATGTGATGCTGAAGGAGTCTGGTGCTGCAAATTGGGATACTGTAATTGTTCAAGGTACAACAGTAACAAATGTTACCTTATTACCTTTTGGAGTAAACTTTGTAACGAGTACAGCTGGGTCGGAATCCAATGTGACAATTACAGGGTTAAGTTCAGCAACAACTTATGAATGGCAAATAATATCAGCTTGTTCAGGTTTGAATATGTCTTCAGCTGTAACAGGTGCTGATGTTACAACTCTAACTGGTTGTGCTATTCCTTCTAATTTGAGTTCAACAGTAGTTACAAGTACGGCAACTATAAGTTGGGATATTGTACCAGGGGCAGTAAAATATGATGTAAGAAAAAAGGAACTTGGAGGAACATCATGGGGGTATATAAATAACCTTACTTCAACAACTAGGACAATGTATGGTTTAACGCCTGGAGATACTTATCTTTGGGAAGTAAGAAGCCATTGTGATTATTCAGGAACAAATATATCAACATGGTCTTCAACTCAACAATTTACTACTCAAGTAGTTTGTACAAAACCAGTAAACCCTGTAGAAAATAATATTGCAGGAACAACAGCTGATTTACAATGGGATGCAATTCCTACTGGTTCTTGGGGGTATAGGTTGATGTACCTGAAGCAAGGTGCTTCTTGGAATACTAAAGTTGTTGATACGGTTAGTACAAATATTTATAATGCAATTGGTTTAGATGTAAATACAACTTACCGTTGGAGGGTTCAGGGTATTTGTGATCAGTCAGGATTGAATAATTCTAACTTTACTTCATTTCAGTACTTCACAACATTATCATCAATTAGAATTACAGCTGGTAATACAGAATTAGGAGAAAATTTAAATATTTATCCAAACCCTACAAGAGGATTCTTTAATATCAGCTTTATAGCTGAAAAAGTAGATAATTTTGAAATCACGATAGTTGATGCCTTTGGTAAATTAGTGTCTCATGAAGATAAGCAGGACTTCATTGGAGAGTATACTAAGCAAGTAGATTTATCTGATTATCCTAGAGGTATTTATATGGTTCAGATTAAAACTCAAGATTCATTTGTGAGCAAAAGAATTGTGCTACAGTAAGAGTTTGTGAGATTAAATAAATCTCCTTATATTTGCAACCGAAAATAGAGGAAGAGAGAGGAAGAGGCAGTTAGCCTCTTCTTTTTTTACATAGCATATGATAGCAAAAGAGGAAATAAGGAAAGTAGCGGAGGTTAAGATAAAAGAACTTAATGGTTTTTTTGTAGATGTAAGGGTGAATACTGCCAATGTTATTACAGTGTTTTTCGATAGAATAGAAGGTGTTCAGGTGGAGCATTGCTTGGCTATCAGTAAATATGTTGAAGAACATTTTGATAGAGAAGTAGAAGATTATGAGCTTACTGTATGTTCAGCAGGTCTTGATAATCCTTTTATGGTTGATGAACAATATCAAAAATACATTGGCAAGGAAGTAGGTGTTTTACTTACTAATGGGAAAAGAAAAACAGGAATTATTCTATCCTATGATGAGACTTTGATGCTTGAAGTTGCAAAAAAGAAAAAGGGGAGTAGAAAAGAATATATTTTAGAGGAAGTAAGTATTCCTAAAGAAGAAATAAAAGAAACAAAACTTAAAATAAATTTTAAATAAAAGTAATGGAAGTAGAAAATCTAATTGAATCGTTTTCAGAGTTTAAAGAGGTTAAGAATATTGATCGTGAAACTATGATGAACATCTTAGAGGATGTTTTTAAAGCGGTATTGGCTAAAAAATATGATGAAGAAGGAAACTTTGATGTCATTATAAATGTTGATAAAGGGGATTTGGAAATTTGGAGAAATAGAGAGGTTGTTGAAGATGGAGATGTAGAAATTCCTATCGCTCAAATTTCATTATCGGATGCTTTAAAAATTGAGGATGATTATGAAGTAGGTGAGGAAGTTTCTGAACAAGTAAGTTTTGAGTCAGAATTTGGGAGAAGACAAGTACTTTCTATTCGCCAACACTTAATGGCTCGTATTGCTGATCAGCATAGAGATGAATTAATGAAGCGTTATGAAGAGAGAATTGGTGAAATAATTCATGGTGAGGTTTATCAAATTTGGAGAAATGAAATCTTATTGCAAGATGATGAAGGAAATGATTTATCTTTACCAAAATTAGAACAGATTCCTAAAGATTACTTTAAAAAAGGAGAATCAGTAAGAGCAGTAATTAAAGAGGTTACCCTTAAAAATAACAAAGCAAATATTGTGCTTTCTCGTATTGCTCCGGCATTTATTGAGCGTTTATTTGAACAAGAAGTTCCTGAAGTATTTGATGGAATTATTACAATTAAAAATGTAGTAAGAGTCCCAGGAGAAAGAGCTAAAGTTGCTGTTGAATCTTATGATGATAGAATTGACCCTGTTGGAGCTTGTGTAGGAATGAAAGGCTCAAGAATTCATGGTATTGTTCGTGAATTAAAGAATGAAAATATTGATGTCGTAAATTATACTGAGAATGCTCAATTGTTAATTTCTCGTGCATTGAGTCCTGCAAAAATTACTTCTGTAACACTTGATGATGAAAAAATGAGAGCAAGTGTGTTTATGGATGCTGATCAAGTATCTTTAGCAATTGGTAGAGGAGGACATAATATTAATCTTGCAGGTAAATTGTCAGGATATGATATTGATGTATATAGAGATAAAGATAGTTTTGAGGATGATGTTGCAATTGATGAGTTTACAGATGAAATTGAAGCATGGGTAATTGATGCTTTAAAAGCAATTGGTTGCGATACAGCAAAAAGTGTATTGGATATTTCAGCTGCTGATTTAGTGTTGAGAACTGATTTAGAGATTGAAACAGTTGAAGATGTGCTGAGCATTTTAAGTTCAGAATTTGAAGATTAATAAAATAATTAAGACCTAAGTATGTCAGATAAAAAAAGCGTAAGGTTAAATAAGTTAGTTAAGGAATTTAATGTCAGTATTGACAGGATATATACATTTCTTGAGGCTAAGGGTATTGAGGATTTAAAACCAAATACTAAAGTTTCTCATGATGTGTATATGGATTTGTTAGGTGAGTTTGATTCTGAAAAGAAAGCAAAACTATCTGCCGAACTATTAGCTAAAGAAAAAGAATTAGCTAAAGCTGAAGAGATTATTAAGCAGCAAGAAGCTGACGAAAAAGCTAAAAAGGAAGCTGACGAAAAAGCTAAATTAGAGGCAGAAAAAAAGGCAAAACAAGAAGCTGAAGAAAAAGCTGCTGCTGAGATTGAAAAAGTGGAAGAAAAAGAAAGTCCTGCTCCAGCTAAAGATGAAATAATCAAAGCTAAAGTTGCAAAAAAGGAACTGAAAGTTTTAGGAAAGGTTGATATAGAACCTAAGAAGCCTACAAAGCCAAAAGCAGAAACTCCTAAAGCTAAAGAAGAGCCAATAACTGCAGCAAAAGTAGAAGATCCTAAAAAGGAAGAAGGAATTATTAAGGCTACAGCTGGTAAATTAAGAGGTGTAAAATCAACTGGTCAAAAAATTGATTTAACTCAATTTAAAAAGCCAGAAAAAGCTGAAAAGAAGAAAAGAACTAGAATTGTAAAAGCTAAAGTTGATCCTAAGAAATTTAAAAAAGGAAAAAGACCAGTTAAAGCACCTGTAGAAATTTCTCCGGAAGAAGCTCAAAAAAGAGTAAGAGAAACTTTAGCAAAATTACAAGTTAGAGGAGGTAAAAAATCATCTGTAAAAAACAGAAGAGATAAAAGACAAGCACATAGAGAGGTTGCTGATGAAGAGAATCAGCAAAAAGTAGCAGGAAACCAAACTATCAAAATTGCAGAATTTGCAACTGCAAGTGAATTAGCATCATTAATGGATGTTGCAGTTACGGAAATTGTAACTACCTGTATGGGACTTGGCATGATGGTGAGTATGAATCAAAGATTAGATGCAGAAACCATTCAAATGTTGGTGGAAGACTTTGGTTTCAAAGTTGAGTTTGTAGGTGCTGATGTGCAAGAATCAATTGAAGAAGTTGTAGATACTGAGGATCAATTAGAAGAACGAGCTCCTATCATAACAATTATGGGGCATGTTGATCATGGTAAAACATCTTTAATGGATTACATTAGAAATACCAATGTTATTGCTGGTGAATCTGGTGGAATTACTCAGCATATTGGAGCTTATGAAGTTACATTAGAATCAGGTAAAAGAATTTCATTTTTAGATACCCCAGGGCATGAGGCATTTACTGCTATGCGTGCCAGAGGAGCAAAAGTTACTGATATTGTTGTAGTTGTAGTAGCTGCTGATGATAGAGTGATGCCACAGACTAAAGAGGCAATTAGCCATGCGCAAGCAGCTGGTGTGCCAATTATTTTTGCAATTAATAAAATTGACCGTCCTACTGCTGATGTAGAAAAAATTAAAGGTGAATTAGCTGAAATGAATTTATTAGTTGAAGATTGGGGTGGTAAATACCAGTCGCAAGATATTTCAGCAAAAATGGGTACAGGAGTACCTGAGATTTTAGAAAAAATTATTTTGGAAGCAGAAATGCTTGATCTAAAAGCAAATCCGAATAGAAATGCTCAAGGAACAGTTATTGAAGCATCTTTAGATAAAGGAAAAGGATATTTATCTACAATATTGGTTCAAAAAGGAACATTAAATGTTGGGGATTATGTCTTGGCAGGTTCTTTTTCAGGAAAAGTAAAAGCTTTATTGAATGAAAGAGGAGAGACAAGAAATGATGCAGGGCCTTCAACTCCAGTAGTTTTATTAGGACTAGATGGAGCGCCTACAGCAGGTGATGAATTCCATGTAATGGAAAGTGAACAAGAAGCTAAAAAGATTGCTTCAAGAAGAGCTCAGTTGCAAAGAGAGCAAAGTGTAAGAACTCAAAAACACTTAACACTTGATGAAATTGGAAGAAGAATTGCTTTAGGTGATTTCCAAGAAATTAATGTAATTATTAAAGGGGATGTTGATGGTTCCATTGAGGCATTATCAGATACTTTACAACAACTTTCTACTGAAGAAATAAAAGTAAATATTATTCAAAAAGCAGTAGGTCAGATTACTGAAACGGATGTAATGTTAGCAGCAGCTTCTGATGCTATTATTATCGGTTTCCAAGTTAGGCCTTCCTTACAAGCTAGAAAGTTAGCTGAAACAGAACAAATTGATATTAGATTATATTCTATTATTTACAAAGCAATTGAAGAATTGAAATTGGCAATGGAGGGTATGCTTTCACCTGATGTTGAAGAAAAAATTGTTTGTAATATTGAGATTAGAGAAACCTTTAAGATTTCTAAGGTAGGTACTATTGCTGGTTGTATGGTGTTAGATGGTTCATTAACAAGAAATACAGGAGTAAGACTTATTCGAGATGGAGTAGTTGTTTATACAGGTAAATTATCATCATTAAAACGATTTAAGGATGATGTTGCTGAAGTAAGAAAAGGATTCGAATGTGGTATGTCAATCGAAAACTATAACGACCTTAAAGTAGGTGATATTATTGAAGGATATGAAGAGGTAGAAGTAAAAAGAGTGTTAAAATAAACTCTTAATTTTTTAACTGAGAAAAGTTTATAATCTCAGGAACAGGATAAGCACCAGGAAAGTTTTTACTTATCTGGTGCTTTATTTTTATAGCCTCTAATTTTGTTCTGCAATTCCCAACACGCACTCTGTAATATGGTGCATCATATTCCAAATAAGCAGGAATTTCAGGATATAGTTTAATGAAATCAATTTTTAATTGCTTTATTTCTTCTTGTTTTGCTTTAAACATGAGCTGTACACGCCAACCTTCTACTCCATTTTTAGCTTTTAAAATATTTTCATATTTATGAACTAAAGCATCTATTCCTTTTTCATTAATACTAGTAATATCTCCATTTTCAGACAAAGTAGTATCAGTTTGGGCAGCTAATAAAAAAGGAAAAAGAGTAAATAAGAAGAATAATTTTTTCATCCTTCAAAAATATAAAATAAAATGAGTTTGCTTTTCCTATTTTTGCAAAGTGAGACAAGTCTATACATTTCAGATTAATAAGCCAAGTGATTTAAGGAATCAACTGCTTTCAAAAAGTAAGGGAGTTGATTACATTAGTATCTTGGATTCCAATATGCGTATTTGTCGCACTAATTTACCTCCTGACTATATTAATTATGATTTAATTGCTGGGGTTGATGCGCTAGATTTACTTGAAGTAAATAAAGATGCGTTTTATCAATTAAAGGAATTTCATCAGAAACATGAGGATTGGCTGTTTGGTTATCTTTCTTATGATTTAAAAAATGAAGTAGAAAAACTCAGTTCAAAAAATCATGATGGCATAAAGGCACCTTTATTATCTTTTTTTATTCCTAAATATGTATTGCTGTTAAAAGGAAATACTTTGGAGATACATACTTATGAAACGAAAGAAAATTGTGAGCAATTTATTGTCAAACTAGCAATCAGCATTGAAGAAAAAGTAAGTACTATTTCACTTCAACAAAGAGATACTCAAGAAGAGTATTTGCAAAAAATAGAAAAAATAAAAAAACATATTCAGAGGGGAGATATTTATGAAATGAATTATTGTCAGGAGTTTTTTTCTGAGAATATCGATCTAAATCCTGAGGCAGTTTTTCAGCATTTAAATAATAATGCAACTACTCCTTTCGCCTCTTTTTTAAAGTTAAAAGAGGTGTACTCAATGTGTGCTAGCCCTGAGCGATTTATTAAGAAATTAGGAAATAAACTTATTTCTCAACCTATAAAGGGAACAAGGAAAAGAGGTTTGGATACAGATGAGGACATTGTGTTAATTGAGGAATTGAAAAGAAGTGAAAAGGATATTGCTGAGAATATTATGATTACTGATTTAGTGAGAAATGATTTGTCAATTACAGCAACAAAAGGAAGTATTAAAGTTAAAGAACTATGTGAGGTATATACTTTTGAAAAAGTGCATCAGATGATTACAACTATTACTTCAGAGGTTGATGGAAAGGAGCATTTTTCGGATATTTTAAAATCTGTTTTCCCTATGGGCTCAATGACAGGTGCTCCAAAATTAAAGGCAATGGAACTGATTGAAGAGTTTGAGAGCTTTAAAAGAGGAATATTTTCAGGGGCAATTGGTTATATTACTCCAAAAGGAGATTTTGATTTTAATGTTGTTATCCGTACAATTTTGTATAATGCAAGTACAAAATATCTTTCGGTAGGTGTAGGGGGCGCTATTACTATTCAGTCAGATAAAAATGAAGAATATGAGGAGTGTATAGTAAAGGTAAAGCCTATTTTTGAGGTGTTAAATTTTGAATTGAATGAAAAATAAAGTTCAGCATTTTATTAAAGAAAAATCTCTTTTTGCAAGAGAAGATAAACTTATATTAGGTATAAGCGGTGGGGCGGATAGTGTTTGCTTAATGCATATTTTATTGGCTTTAGGTTATTCTTTTGAAATGGCGCATTGCAACTTTAATTTAAGAGGAAAAGAATCAGATGAGGATGAAAATTTCGTTAAGAAATTAGCTGAAAAACATCAATTAAAATTGCATATAAAGCATTTTGAAACTGAGAATTATGCAGCTGAAAATAAAATTTCAACACAAATGGCAGCTCGTGATTTGAGGTACGCATGGTTTCATGATTTATTATTATCTCAAAATGCAAAGTATATTGCAATTGCCCATCATACTAATGATGATGTGGAGACTTTCTTTATTAATTTGTTAAGAGGTTCAGGGTTAAAAGGATTACTTGGAATTTCAGAAAAAAATGCCAGTGTTGTAAGACCTTTAATGGGGGTTTCTCGTGCCGAAATAGAAAGCTATTTGAATAATAATAAACTAAGTTATAGGGATGATAGCAGTAATTCGTCTGTTAAATATTTGCGTAATAAAATTAGGCATGAACTTATGCCTTTGTTGGCTGAGATGAACCCAAGTATTCAGCAAACAATTACGGATGAAATGAAAATTTTAGAAGGAGTTTATCAGGTGTATTCTTCTAAAATTGAAGAGGTGAGAAAAGAGATAAAGCAGGAGGAGAATGGAATTATTAAATTTAAGATTTCTAATTTATTGGCATTAAATCCACTTCAAAATTATTTATATGAGCTGTTAAATCCTTATGGATTTATGACTGTTGAGTCGATTGCCAAATCATTAAAAGGGCAGAGTGGAAAACAGTTTTTTTCAAGTACTCATAGCCTCCTTGTTGATAGAGAATATATTCTCATAAGCAAACTTGATGTTAAAATAAACGAGCTAATTTCTATTGAACAAACAACTGAGGAAATTACAATGCCTATTAATATCAGGTTTTCAAAAACAGATAATATTGAGTTGGTAAAAGATAGAAATGTTGCTCAACTAGATTTTGAAAAATTACAATTTCCATTAATTTTACGAAAATGGGAAGAGGGAGATAAGTTTATTCCTTTGGGAATGAAAAATTTCAAAAAGTTAAGTGATTATTTTATTGATAATAAATTTTCCATTTTTGATAAAAATAAGCAATGGCTACTTTGTTCTAATAATGATATTGTATGGGTTGTTGGGCATAGAATTGATGAAGGGTATAAGTTGCAATCCAAAACAAAAAAAGTGTACATTGCACAAATTTAAATTTAAAACGGAATGTCAGATTTTGATTTTATAGAAAAGCAATATTTAGGACTGAATAAAATGTCCTTAACTAGAAGAATGTCCTTGGCAATTTTTTGTTTAGTTGCTTATTATTGGCGTGAAAATCATGATAAAGCAGGAGAATTATACTTCTTTATTGGCATTGGAATTATGGTAATTTCAATGTTGCTATTTTTCATTTTGCATTTTAAAACCAAAGTCATAAATGGGAGTATTATTTTGGATGGACTTTGGACTTCCCGAAAAGTAAAGATTGATACAGCTAGTATTGTGTCGGCTAAAAAAGTAAAATACAGCAAATATTTTTTGAATCGTTCCGTTTACAATTTACATTTAAAAGGCACAATTCGTTTTTATACAAGAGGAGTTGATGCTGTTGAATTGATTGATAAAGATGGTTTGGTTTATCTTATAGGTAGCCAAAAATCAGAAGAGTTAGCTAGAGTAATAAATAACAAGTTAAAAAAATAATGAAGAAGATAATAAGCCTATTATTTGTCCTGATAAGTGTAGTTTCATCTGCACAAATTTTCGCTCCTGTTGATTGGGAATTCTCTCAAAAACAGATTTCGGATACCGAAATAGAATTGCAATTTAAAGCCACTATTGATGATGGTTGGCATTTATATTCTCAGCACATTGCTGATGATGGTCCTGTTCCTACTGAATTTACTTTTATTACTGAAGGGGGGTATGAGTTAATTGATAATGTTATTGAAGGAGAGCCAATTGAAGAATTTGATCCTAACTTTGACATGGTATTAAAGTACTTTGGGCATGAAGCTATTTTTACGCAAAAGATAAAAATTACTTCTGCTGAAGATTTTACATTAGCTGGAGATGTCTATTTTATGGTTTGTGATGAAGCGCAATGTTTACCTCCTGAAGTTGCAGAATTTGCTTTTGAAATAAAAGGAGTAGATGGAGGGACTATTATTGATGTTGCAGAAAATAATACTGAAAAACAAGAAAGTAAAAGTATGTGGGCATTATTTTTTATTGCTTTTATAAGTGGTTTTGCAGCACTCTTAACGCCTTGTGTTTTTCCTATGATTCCTATGACGGTTTCATTCTTTACCAAGCAAAGTAAAACAAAGGCTAAAGGAATTGCAAATGCAATTATTTACGGTCTATCTATCATTGTTATTTATGTTGCTTTAGGGGTAGGAGTTTCTTCCGTTTTTGGTGCAGATGCCTTGAATAATATGGCAACTAATGTCTATTTTAATATTGGTTTCTTTTTACTGCTGATTATTTTTGCAGCATCTTTCTTGGGGGCTTTTGAAATTCAATTGCCTTCTTCTTGGACGAATAAAAGTGTAGAAGCAGAAGGAAAAGGAGGTTTGATTGGAATTTTCTTTATGGCCTTTACTTTAGCTTTAGTTTCTTTTTCATGCACAGGACCAATTGTAGGTACTTTACTTGTTGAAGCAGCTACAGGTGGGTACATGGGACCAATTATTGGTATGCTTGGTTTCTCATTAGCTATTGCTTTGCCATTTGCATTATTTGCAGCTTTCCCAGGATGGTTAAATTCATTGCCACAATCAGGCGGTTGGTTAAATTCAGTAAAAGTTACATTAGGATTTTTAGAGATTGCTTTAGCATTTAAATTCTTATCTAATGCTGATTTAGTAATGCAAACACATTGGTTGGAGCGTGAGTTATTTATTGCAATATGGATAATGATTTTTGGTTTATTAACTATGTATTTGTTAGGGTTCTTAAAGTTCTCACACGATTCAGATTTAAAATATATTTCAGTTGGAAGATTATCAGCAGCTATTTTAACGGGTACATTAACGCTTTATATGATACCAGGTTTATGGGGTGCTCCTTTAAAAATTATTAATGCTTTCCCACCTCCTATGCAATATAGTGAATCGCCATTTGGGGTAGGAAATTCCCAAGGTGGTGGTGCAATTGCTGTCCATGAAGAAGAAGGGCAACATCTAGGCCCTCAAGGAATTATGGTTTTTCATGATTATGAGGAGGGGATGGCTTATGCTAAAGAAGTAAAAAAAGCTGCAGTAGTTGATTTTACAGGTTGGGCTTGTGTAAATTGCCGTAAAATGGAAGAGCAGGTTTGGTCGGATGCTAATGTAAAAAGTATGCTATCAAATGATGTTGTGCTTATCTCCTTACATGTTGATGAAAGAGAAGAATTACCTGAAAGCGAAAAATATGAAACGACTCTAGCAGGTAAAACTAAAAAAGTGAAGACTACTGGAGACAAGTGGATGGTATTACAAGCTAATACTTATGGTACAAACTCACAGCCTTATTATGTATTTCTAAATCATGATGAAAAGCAAATGGTAGAGCCAGCTAATTATCAAGATTATGGTAGTGTTGAACTTTTTACAGATTGGTTAAATAGAGGACTCAAAGAATTCAAAAAATAGAAATATGATTGTAAAAACCTATGGTAGTGCAGTTAGTGGTATTCATGCTACAACTATTACTATATGAGGTGGATGTAGCACAAGGCATAAAGTTTTTTCTAGTTGGTTTACCTGATAATGCTGTTAAGGAATCCGAACAAAGGATTAGGGCAGCACTTAAGAATAACGGCTATCGTATTCCCGGAAAAAAGATTACTATCAACATGGCGCCTGCCGATATTCGTAAAGAAGGGTCAGCTTATGATTTGCCTTTAGCTATTGGAATACTATCAGCTTCTCAGCAAATAAAATCAGATAAAGTAGGAAAGTATTTAATTATGGGTGAGCTATCGCTTGATTGTGGTTTGCAAGCCATAAAAGGAGCTTTGCCAATTGCTGTAAAGGCAAGAGAGGAAGGTTATAAAGGAATTATTTTACCAAAACAAAATGCTCGTGAAGCTGCAATTGTAAGTGATTTGGAAGTTTTGGGAGCAGAGAATATTTTAGAGGTTATTAATTTCTTTAATGGAAATAAAAAACTAGAGCTAACTAAAATAGATACTAGAGCAGATTTTTATGCTGGACTTAATAATAATATTGCAGATTTTGCTGATGTAAAAGGGCAGGAGAATATAAAGCGCGCTTTAGAAATTGCTGCTGCTGGTGGTCATAATGTGATTATGATTGGCCCTCCTGGAGCAGGAAAAACTATGTTGGCAAAACGAATGTCAGGAATATTGCCACCCTTAACTTTGGCTGAAGCTTTAGAAACTACCAAGATTCATTCTGTAGCAGGAAGAATGTCCGATAATGATACTTTGATGACTTCCCGCCCTTTTCGCTCACCACACCATACAATATCAGATGTTGCTTTGGTTGGCGGAGGAACAAACCCTCAGCCAGGAGAAATATCATTAGCCCATAATGGTGTTTTGTTTTTGGATGAGTTGCCAGAATTTAAGCGAACAGTTTTAGAGGTTATGCGTCAGCCATTGGAGGATAGGGTAGTTACTATTTCTCGTGCAAAATCAACAGTGGATTATCCTGCAAGTTTTATGTTGGTATCTTCCATGAATCCTTGCCCGTGTGGTTATTATAATCATCCTGAAAAGGATTGTTTGTGTCCACCAGGAATGGTGCAGAAATATTTGAATAAAATATCAGTACCTTTATTTGATAGGATAGACTTGCATGTTGAAGTTACACTTGTAAGTTTTGATGAATTAGCATCTAAAGCAAAAGGAGAAAATAGTGCTGAGATAAGAGAAAGGGTAATTGAAGCAAGAGAGGTACAGGAAAAGAGATATAGCAAAGCAAAAGGGGTACATGCAAATGCACAAATAAGTACTAAACAATTGCAACAGTATTGTGTGCTGAATTCCGAAAGTCAGCAGATGCTAAAAATGGCTATGGAGAAATTGAATTTATCGGCTAGGGCTTATGATAGAATATTAAAGGTGGCGCGTACCATTGCTGATTTAGAAAAAAGTAATTCTATTACCTCCAATCATATTGCAGAGGCTATACAATATCGCTCCTTGGATAGAGAGGGGTGGGCAGGATAAAATGCTTATATTCGCACTTTAAAATTTTAAGACAACATGGCAAAAAAGAAAATTATTACTAAAAAGTCAGAGGCTTTTTTAGAGAAATATTTAAACAATCCTTCCCCAACAGGATTTGAAAGTGGGGGGCAAAAAATGTGGTTGGACTATATCAGCCCATACATTGATGAACATTTTGTAGATACTTACGGAACGGTTGTAGGAGTAATTAATCCTGAAGCAAAATACAAAGTAGTTATTGAAGCACATGCAGATGAAATATCTTGGTTTGTGCACTACATCACTAAAGATGGATTTATTTACTTAAGAAGAAATGGAGGTTCTGATCATCAGATTGCTCCATCAAAAAGAGTAAATATCCATACTAAAAAAGGAATGGTGAAAGCTGTATTTGGTTGGCCAGCAATTCATACTAGAAGTGGTGCTACAGAAAAATCGCCTAAGTTGGATAATATCTTTTTGGATTGTGGTGCAAAGGACAAAGAGGAAGTTGAGAAGCTAGGAATTCATGTAGGTTGTGTGGTTACTTATGAGGATGAGTTCATGATTTTGAACAAAAACTTTTATGTAGGTAGGGCTTTGGATAATCGTATTGGTGGATTTATGATTGCTGAGGTGGCGCGTTTGCTAAAAGAAAATAAGGTAAAATTACCTTTCGGATTGTACATTACAAATTCAGTACAGGAAGAAGTTGGGCTTAGAGGAGCGCAAATGATTGTGGATACAATAAGACCTGATGTGGCAATTGTAACGGATGTATGCCATGATACAGGTACGCCAATGATTAATAAAATAAAGCAAGGAGATACTAAATGTGGTGCTGGTCCGGTATTGACTTATGGCCCTGCAGTGCAAAATAATTTATTGGAGTTAATTATGACTGCTGCTGAAAAGAACAAAATTCCTTTCCAAAGAGCAGCAGCTTCTCGTGCAACTGGTACGGATACGGATGCTTTTGCCTACTCAACTGGTGGTGTAGCTTCATCTCTAATTTCATTAGCACTTAGGTATATGCATACAACAGTAGAGAGTGTACATAAAGATGATGTAGAGAATGTAATTCGTTTGATTTATGAATCGTTACAGAAGATTAAAAATAATCATGATTTCAGATATTTAAAATAAAAATGAGGAGCCAATTGGCTCCTTTTTTTATCTCAATTTTTTTGGTATATTTGAGACTCTAATTTAAAATACAAAAAATGGATACAAATATTATTTTCGGAAATATCTTTTACATCATCATAGCACTCTTTTTATTGAAAGGAGCATTGTATATGGTAAAGCAAAAGCATGGAGTAATTATTGAACGATTAGGAAAATTCCATAAAGTATCAAAAGCAGGGTTGCATTTTAAGATTCCATTAATTGATAGTATTGCAGGAAATGTAAACTTAAGAGTGAGAGAATTGCCAGTTGAGGTGGAAACTAAAACAAAGGATGATGTATTTGTAAGAATAGTAGTTTCAGTTCAGTTTTTTGTGATTGCTGCAGTAGAGGGGATAAAGGATTCTTTTTATGAATTAAATAATCCAGAACAACAAATTCAATCTTATGTATTTGATTCTATTCGTTCGGAAGTGCCCATGATGGAGCTAGATGATGTATTTGCTGAGAAAGAGAAGATTGCTTTAGCTGTAAAAACAGAACTTTCAGATACAATGCGACAATTTGGATTTGATTTTATAAAAGCATTAGTAACTGATATTGATCCTGATGCAAAGGTGAAGCACTCAATGAATGAGATTAATGCAGCCAAAAGAATGAAAGAAGCCGCAAAAGAGGAAGCTGCAGCAGCCAAAATTAGAGTTGTAGCAGCAGCTGAGGCAGATATGGAAAGTAAGCGATTAGCAGGAGAAGGAATAGCTCAACAAAGAATCGCAATTGCAAATGGATTAAAGGAATCAGTAGCAGAGGTTAAGTTGGCTATGGAGGACCATGTTACCAGCCAAGATGTAATGAATATGCTTTTTATGACGCAACATTATGAAACAGTTGCAAAGCTATCTGAAAATAATACGAGTACGATATTTATGCCGTATTCTCCTGATAATGTTGGTGACTTGCAAATGCAAATTCAAAGTAGTTTGTTGGCAGTTGATGCAATGAAAAAGAAGAATAAATAGTTAAATTATGAAAAAGATAGTATACTTATTTGGTGCAAATTTTGTGTTGAAAGCTTGCTGTAATCTAGTGAAATAAGTGTTGGTTGTAATCTTGCTACCCCGACTTTTTTTCTCTTTATATTTCCCATAAATTTTTTATATTATTGCAGAATGAAAAAACTACTATACATTTTATTATTGGTACCTATTAAATAAAAATACAACAATGAAAAAAACACTACTTATATTACTTTGTTTACCTATAATTGGATTTGGGCAATTAACTTATGTGCCTGATAACGCTTTTGAATCTTATTTAGAGGCTAATGGAATGGGAAATGGTTTTACAGATAATTATGTAACAACATCAAATATAAATTCTGTTTTGAGTTTAGATGTTGGTTATCAAAATATTTCAGATATGACTGGAATTGAAGATTTTATATCACTAACTAACTTAAATTGTGAAGCAAATCAAATTACAAACTTAGATATTAGTAATAATATAAACTTAGTTGATTTAAATTGTCGATATAATCAATTATCAAATCTAGATTTAAGTTCTAATACATCTTTAGTAAACGTTAATTGTAGAAATAATCAAATTATTAGTTTAAATTTAAATAATGTTGATTCCTTAGAATTACTTTACTGTTGGGACAATCAATTGACAAGTCTAAACGTAAATAACTGTCCTTTTCTATTATATCTGAGGTGTGAAAATAATTATTTAACTAGCCTAGATGTAAGTAATAACACCTTATTATATACTTTTACTTGTAATAACAATCAACTAACTAGTCTTAATGTAGATAATAATATATATCTACGTACTATTTATTGTCAGGATAATCAATTAACAAGTCTTGATTTAAGTAATCACATTTATTTCGAATCGATAAATTGTAGTAATAATCAGTTAACAACTCTTGACTTGACTAATACTTCGTTTAACAATAACAATCTGTACCAATTATATTGTTCAAACAATCAGCTAACCAGCTTAAATGTGAGTAATAATACATCAATGGAATATTTATATTGTGATGATAATCAGATAGTAAACTTAGATGTAACTAATTGTGTTTCTTTAAAGTTCTTCGGATGTTGGAATAATCAGATAACTAACCTAAATTTAGCTAATTTTTCTGACTTATTTTCATTTAATTGCTCCAACAATCAAATTACAAGTCTTGACTTAAGTTCGTGTGTTGACTTAGAAACTGCTAATTGTATGAATAATCAATTAATTAGTCTTGATTTAAGAAGTGGGAATAATAATATTCTTAATAGTGTAAATACTTATGGAAATCCTAATTTATTTTGTGTTGATGTGGATAACCCTAACTCTTGGTTGTGGAATACTAATGCAGTAGCTGCTTTTGATCCACAAACTACTGTTAGTTTAAACTGTCCACCATTAGTACTAGGTTGTAACGATTCTTTAGCTTGTAATTTTGATATATCAGCAAATATTAATGATAATAGTTGTGTTTATCCTTCAACATCAGTTGATTCAGTAGGAGCTTTTTGTGACTCATATACTTGGATAGATGGAATAACTTACACCACTAATAACAATACAGCAACCTATACATTAACTAACTCATCTGGTTGTGATAGTAGTATAACTTTGGATTTAATTATTAATAATAGCACCACATTAATTGAAAATCAATTCGTTTGTGATTTTTATACTTGGCCAATTAATGGAGCAATTTATAGTTCATCTATCATAGACACTTTCTTTACTACAAATGCTAATGGATGTCCTGAAACAAACATTCTTAATTTAGTAGTTAATTATTCTACAACAAATACCTCCTCAGTTACAGTTTGCGATTCTTATACATGGATAGATGGAGTAACTTACTCGGTTAGTAATAATACTGCAACCTATATTACTACTAATCCTTCAGGTTGTGATAATATTGCAACACTTGACTTAACTATAACGGGAAACCCTATATCATCAATTATACAGAACGGAACTAGCTTAGAAGTCACTATATCAGACACGTATATTTGGAACACTGGAGAAATAACACAGATGATAACACCAACGGCAAACGGGTTATATTGGTGTATAGTAACGGATGCAAGTGGATGTGTTGGAGATACTGCATTTTATGAAGTGACAAATATAATTAGCGCATTAACTGAAATAACTAACGCTAAAAAAACTTTACTTAAAGTAACTGACCTATTAGGAAGAGAAGCAAAAGGCATTAAGAATGAACTTCTCTTTTACATCTATGATGATGGCACAGTTGAGAAAAGAATAGTTATAGAATAAAATTATTTTAAAAAATAAGAGATTACTCAGAAAATCAAATTAATTTCTTAAGTTTGTTTTAGTAGATTGGTTAGCGGTGCAAAAAGTGGTGCAAATTTTAGTTTCAAAGCTTGCTGTAATCTAGTGAAATGAGTGTTGGTTGTAATCCTGCTACCCCGACAAATTTCCCCCTATTTCATGCCTCAGAACTACGTTCGTAGTTCTTTTTATTTTGTTGAATTTCAATGATTTAAGTGTTATTTGTATATCTAATTTTTAGCTTAGATATATAGAATCCTTATTTTCTGTATATATCCTATATATTTTCTTTTAATCAATTCTATATAAACGCTATATGTCATTTAATATCAACAAGATAGACGTTTAATCTAGTTTTGTAGATATGAAAAAAAGTAAAAAAATAGGTCCCCTAATAGGTCCCTCGCTTGACACATTTAGCATCATTTTTCTTCTTAAAAAGAAGAAAAAGAATAAGAGAAAATTGTTTCCGATTTATTCTCGTGTAACTATAAATGGGCAAAGAATTGAGCTTTCTTCAAAAAGATGGATCGATCTAAATGATTGGGATAAGAAAAGACAAAGACCTAAACTGATTAACAATAAATTAAAAGCACTTAATCATCATCTTGAATACATTAGAAATAAATTTTACTTAGAACACCAAAGACTATCTCAAACGAATAAACCATTCTCAGCGATTGATTTAAAGAATGCTTATTTAAATATAAATGAAAAGGGACTAACTGTACTTGAAGTAATAGAGACTCATAATATTGATATGAAAAATCAAATACCAGAGCTCTATAGTGCTGGTACTCTTAAAAACTACAGAACCCTTAAAAAACATCTTAGTTCGTTTATCCCTAAAGAATATAAAATAGAGGACATAGAACTTAAAAAAGTAGATAGAAACTTTATATATAGTTTTGAGCGCTATTTACTATTTAACACGCTTTGTAACCAAAACGGGGCCATGAAAGTGCTACAAAGATTTAAAAAGATTACTACCCTTTCTAAAAGAAAAGGACTGATAGAACACGATCCATTTGAAGGTTATGTATTCAGATTTAAAAGAAAAGAGGTAGAATTTTTAACCACTGATGAGATAGATAGATTCTCGGCTTTAGATTTAAAAATTCCATCTGAGATAAAAACGCAAGAGTTATTTGTTTTTGCCATTTATACTGGACTTTCATATGCGGATATTATATCTTTAAGATGGCATCAGATACATAGTGACAAAGACGGGTCGCAGTTTATATTAAATAAACGAAAAAAAACTGGGGAGACCTTTATTGTACCGCTGTTAAAACCAGCTCTTGAAATATTAGATAGTAAGATAGAGAAAAGGGAAGGTCTTATTTTTGAATCTATTAGTAATGCTTGTGTAAATAGAAAATTAAAGATTTTAGCTAAAAAGGCTCACATATTTAAAAACCTTACCTTTCATATTGCCCGCCACAGCTTTGCTACCACCATCACATTAAATAATGATGTACCCTTAATTACAGTTTCTAAAATGCTGGGACATTCAAATACCAGAACTACTCAAATATATGCCAAAGTATTACAAAAAAAGGTCTCTTTAGATATGGAAAAACTAAACAAAAAACTATTTGAGTAAAAGCAACAAATAAATAATTAAGAAAAAATACCACTTCTCTAGTAGAAATAACTAAAAAATAGTCAAACAAGTAAATAAAAATGACTTAAAAATGACCACAAATAATTCTAAATAAAATGGATTTAAAATTAGAGAGAAATAACTTTAACACTAAAGAAACTTAACACTGACTTAAGACTAACCTTTAAAATTTAATTTTTTATTAAACTAAGTTTAAAATTAAGATAATCCATTTACTTAATCAATAAGTCATTTTTGTCAAAAAATTATTCTCAATAATAAAATGATAGAGACAGTTATAGTAAGTGATAAAACAAATTTAATAGAATGTTTAAAAACTAATGTTACAGATTCTATTAAAACAATAGTTAAAACTTTTAGTAATGGTCATGAGAGTATAAATTATATAGAAAATTATACTCCATCAATTATTATAATTGATATTGACCTGAATGATATAAATGGTATTGAAATATTTGAGAAATTAAGTGCTAAAAATATTCAAGCCTTTAAAATACTTTATTTAACTAAGCATGAAGATTATATTAAACTTGCTGCTTATGATGCTGGTGTTGATTATATTCTTACTGATTTGATTTCAGAAAAAGTATTTCAAAAAAAATTAATTCAAGTATATAATAGAATTAATAATAACCAGAATATAATCTCTTACAACTCATTAATTATTGATACATCGAAATTTGAGATTGTTTTTTTAGACAAAACTTATGTATTACCTAAAAAACAGTTTTTAATTTTTGCTTTATTATGTAACAAACCAGGAACAGTTTTCACTCGTGAAGAAATATATGAAAGAATATGGCAGAGTAAGAAAGCTGAAAATAATAGAACAGTAGATGTTCATATACGGGAAATAAGAAAAATGATTCCTAATAATAACATTAAAACATTTCGAGGTGTTGGTTATAAAGTAGCACAGTTGTGATGAATAAGAGGATATTTTTTTTAATAACACTATTTATAGTACTCACTTTATTGGCAATATATATTTATTTAAAATAGGGAATAGGCAACCTCCCAAAATGGAGCCATAATAATAAACAAAACAACAAAAACAACAAAAACAATGAAAACAACAAAAACAACAAAAACAATTAAACTACTAGCTTATATATTTATAGGTGGATTATTTGCGGCATGCTCTTCAGAATCAGATGATGACACGCCTACTCCAGTAGTTTCAACAACTTATTCAGGAGATATTACTGAAGATGTTACATGGACATCTGATAATATTTATACTTTAGATGGTAGGGTAATGGTAGTAGATGGAGTTACTTTAACAATTGAAGCTGGAACCGTGATTAAAGGAGCGCCAGGTACTGGTGCTGATGCATCAGCTTTAATTATTGCAAGAGGAGGTAAAATTATGGCTAATGGAAATGCTGCTAATCCAATTGTATTTACTTCATCAGCGGATAATAGCACAAATGGAACTTCTGGCTTTGGATCTGGTCTATCTTCATCAGATCAAGGATTATGGGGAGGTGTATTAATCTTAGGTAATGCTTATATTTCTGCTGACGCTAATCCACTACAAATCGAAGGAATTCCGGTTGAAGAAACAAATGGTTTGTATGGAGGAGGAAGTTCTTCAAACAATTCTGATAATTCTGGTGTTTTTAGATATGTTCAAATTAGACATGGAGGAGCTGAAATCGGAGAAGGGAACGAAATTAATGGTTTAACATTAGGAGGTGTTGGTTCTGGAACTCAAATTAGCCATGTAGAAATTATTGCAAATTTAGATGATGGTTTAGAGTGTTTTGGAGGTAGTGTAGATTGTGATAATATATTAGTATGGGGTGCAGGAGACGATTCGTTTGATGTTGATCAATCTTATAGCGGAACAATAAATAACTTTTTAGGAATATTAATTTCTGGTGATCAAGCATTAGAAATAGATGGCTGGGAAGGTACTATGCAAGCTGATTTTTCTCTTACTAACGGTACAATTATAGGTGCTCCAGGAGATAAAAATAACTGTGGAAAATTTAAAAGTAATGCTTCTGGAAGTGTTTCAAATATGCTGTATACAAACATGAAAGATGGCGCAACATTGACAGTAGATGCTGGTGCAACTGGAGTAACATTTTCTAACATCTCTTTTGAGGCAGGTTACACACAAACATTAGTAGACGATTTAGGCTCTACAGTTTGGAATGATAACAATAATGGTACAGGAGGAGCAACTTTATCAAATTTTGATGGCTGGTCGTGTGCAAGTTATATGAATGCCTATTAGTAATAAGTAAAATTAAAAAAAAGCCTTCGGGCTTTTTTTTATATCCTGTTTAAATCATTAAATACAAGTTAACTTATCATGAAGAAAATATTTACATTACTGTTAATACTAATTCACACAATATTATTTAGTCAAGAGAAAGGAATTATCAGAGGATCTGTATATGACTCGGAAACTGGAGAACCTCTATTTGCGGCTAATGTTGGTGTAAAAGGAACGTCAATAGGAGCAACAACAGATTTTGATGGAAATTTTGAAATTACATCTGAAAAAATAAGCAACTATTTAAATAAATTTAATCTAGCTTCTAATGATATTACTTTGATTATTTCTTACATAGGATATAATACTGTGGAGATAGAAAATATCAAAATTAAAGATGATGATATTTATCTTTTAGAAAATATTAAAATGGCACCTAATTCAGTTGCTCTAGAAGTAATTAATATTTCAGCAGAGTCTGTAAAAAATACTGAAGCAGCTCTTCTTACAATTAAGAAGAAATCTCCTATTTTAATAGATGCAATATCTGCTCAATCACTTAAAAAATCAGGAGATAGTGATGCGGCAGGTGCCTTAAAAAGAGTTACTGGTATATCTGTGTCTGATGGAAAATATGTATATGTAAGAGGGTTGGGAGATAGGTATACAAAAACACAGCTAAACTCACTAGATTTACCAGGGTTAGATCCAGATAGAAACACTATTCAAATTGATATCTTCCCAACTAATATAATAGACAATATCAAAGTGTATAAATCTTTTTCTGCTAATCTTCCTGCTGACTTTACTGGTGGTATTGTGGATATTGCTATTAAAGATTTTCCAGAAATTAAAACACTTAAAATATCATCTAATTTACGCTACAATAATAGCACTCATTTTAATAATAATTTTTTGACTTATAAAGGTGGAAAATATGATGGTTTAGGCATTGACGATGGAACAAGAGCACTACCTATTAGTACGGACCTTCAAATTACTCAAGTTGATAGAGTAATTAATTTTGAAAATTTAGTTGATTGGAGCAATAAATTCAATAACGAATTATCAGCAAGTAGAAAAATGAGTTTTATGGATGGAGGATTTAGTATTTCAGGAGGGAATCAACTTAATATTAACGACAAGAAATTAGGTTATATTGCTGCCCTATCATTTAAAAATAATTATAATTACTATGAAAATCATCAACAAAACTATTGGAGAAAGCCCATAGAGATAAACAAATATAATTTAGAGCCAGCAAAGTTAATTAATGGAGAAATAGGTATCCAGAATGCAAAATTGAGCTCAATGTTGGGTTCAAGTATTAAAAATCAAAATTCTAAACACAAAATAAATTTTTTATATTTAAGAGATACAGAAAAAAAAGCAGGAATATTTTATGGTGAGAATCTATTTTCAAATGTGAATAGATTTAAAAAAGATGTATTGGAATATTCTGAAAGATCAATAATAAACATGTTTATTAGTGGCGAATACTATTTAAATGATAGAAAATATAAAATTGATTGGAAAGTATCACCTACCTATTCTAAAATAAAAGATAAAGACTTAAGAGAAACCCCTTATTTAATGTCTATAATGGGAAATGATACTAGTTACAGTGTAGATGTAAGTAATGTAGGAAACCCTACAAGAACTTGGAGGTTTCTTGATGAATATAATGTGGCTGCATCTGCAAATTTATTATTTAAACATAAACTACTTGAGTTTGATGCAAATTTGAATTCTGGAATCAATTATTCATTTAAGAACAGATCATATAATGTGTTAGGATATAGTCTAACTGCCTACAATGTAGGACAAATTTCATTTACAGGAAATCCTGATGAAATTATGAATTCATTATTGAGTGAAACAAATAGCCAGTCAGGATTTCATATTATTGGTGGAAGACAATTAAGTAATATATATGATGGATCTCTCTCGAATGCATCTATATATTTGTCTGAAGAATTGAATCTTAATAAAAAATTAAAATCAATCATTGGTTTAAGATCAGAGTATTATCAACAATATTATACTGGTCAAAACCAGGCGGGTGATAAATACTCTAACAAACTAGTCCTTAAAGACATCGGTGTTTTTCCTAGTTTAAATGTTATCTATGATATTAGTAACAAATCTAAACTTCGCTTTTCACTATCAAAAACTACTGCTCGTCCCTCATTTAAAGAAAAATCTTTAGCAACAATATATGACGGTATATCTTCAATTACATTTAATGGAAACATTGATCTTGAAGTAACAAATATTAATAATTTCGATTTTCGATATGAATTATATCTTGAAAAAAATCAAACAGTTTCGTTTAGTTTATTTTATAAAAAATTAAATAATCCTATAGAAATTTCATCTTTTCAAGCGGATCCAGATAATATAAAGCCAATAAATACTGAAAAAGCAGAAATATCAGGTGCTGAAATCGAATTAAGGAAAAATATATTTTCTAATTTAGCACATAACCTAAATTTAGGTTTAAATGCTTCATATATACACTCAAAAGCCTTTATAATGGGTGAAGAATTAAATTCCCGAATAAGTAATTTAAGAGATAATGAGACACTTACTCAATCAAATGGAGAGCACTATAGACAGATGCAAGGTCAAGCACCATATTTAATTAATCTATCACTTTCGTATAAACATAAGGAATTAGGATTAGAATCTGGTATTTATTATAATGTTAAAGGAGAAACTCTTTCTATTGTCTCAATGAATGCAAATCCTGATATATATACAGAGCCATTTAATAGTCTAAATTTCAATTTAAATAAAAAGATAAATTCACATTTTTCTTTAGGAATTTCATTACGGAACATCTTAAAACAAAACAAAACTATGATTACTGATTCATATGGTGCAAAAAAAGAGGTGTATAGATCATATAACCCTGGAAGATTTTTTGGGTTTAAGATTAATTATCAAATTTAATATTAAATAACTTTTTGTTAATAATTACATAAAGTATAACAGGCTATATCATAATATATTTGCATCATTAAAAAGATAGAAAATTATGATTACATTCTTAATATTAAGCTCGGCATTAGTTATTATTTTAATACGTCAAATTTTAAAAGATAGAAAAGAATACTTTGAATGCCATCTAAAAGATAATTAAAGACATTGTTAGTAAGCCTTAGTGCACTATGGTTCAAAAGCTTTTTAGCTCTGAAAGCAATTAAACAGAAGATATTCTGTAGTCTTTAATAAATAAACCCCCTCAATTGAGGGGGTTCTTTATTGGAGGGCCTTACAGTTCTCGAATTTAGATTATTTGATATATTTGTTGTATAGTTCTGATGTGTAAAATAGCGAGGGACCTATTAGGGTACCTTTTGAGTTGTCATATCTAGTAGGTTTTAGTCCTGCTACCCCGACTTTTTTCTTCTCAACTTTCCTATTAATTTTTTGTATTATTGTAGTATGAAAAAACTAATTTACCTGTTATTGCTTACGCCTATTATATACTTATCTTCATTTAGTAAAAGCAACTCAACTGAAGATTATGCTGGATATAATTGTGTAGATGGGAGTTGTTTAGGAGTTTTTACAAATCCACAATATTTATCTTTGAATAGTTGTGATAGTTTATGTGCATCTATTTTTGGCTGTACAGATCCACTAGCTACTAATTTCAATCCACTAGCTAATACAGATGGATTCGTCTTGTATCTATCCTTTTTATGTAAATGAATATATAGACTTAAACTTACCCGAATATAGTGAAATTGCAATATCAGGAAGTGCAATTTTTATTGAAGGGGGAGTGGAAGGAATAATTATTTACCATGGAGTTGGCAATGACTATAAAGTTTACGACAGAAACTGCAGTTACCAACCATCACTATCTTGTTCAGTTATTGATTCAGTAAATTCTGGAATTGCATTTTGCGGTTGTTGCACCTCAGCATTCTTAATAAGCAACACAGGTGAAGCATTAAATGCACCAGCCTTACTTCCGTTAAAAACTTACAATTGGAGCTTGAATGGAAGCAATGTTATGCATATTTATAATTAAAGGTAGTTTTACACTTCTGTATGCCTAAAACAATCAACAGTGTGGTCATTTACCATGCCCATGGCTTGCATGTGGGCGTAAACAATAGTTGAGCCTACAAACTTAAACCCTCTGCTTTTTAAGTCTTCAGATATTTTATCAGATAAAGGAGTGTTGGCGGGCATTTCACCCATGCTTGTAAAGTTATTCTGTACAGGTTTCCCATCTACAAAATCCCAAAGGTACTTACTAAACGAGCCAAACTCTTTCTGTACTTCCATAAAAGCAATGGCATTTGTTTTGGCTGCTTTTATCTTTAAAGTATTTCTTATGATTCCAGCATCTAGTTTTAATGCTGCTAGTTTTTTATCAGAATAATTTGCAATTTTTTGGTAATCAAAATTATCAAAAGCAGTACGAAAGTTTTCTCTTCTTCTTAAAATTGTAATCCAACTTAGCCCTGCCTGAAAGGTTTCTAATAATAAAAATTCAAATATTTTGGCATCTTCATAAACGGGTACACCCCATTCTTTGTCATGATACTCAATATAGAGCGCATCATCTTTTGGCCAAGTACATCTTTTTATCTCCCGTGACATTTTTTGTATTTCTTCCCACTTCCACAAGGGCAAGGTGCATTTCGTTCTACTTTTTCTTCTGCTCGTACCGGTTGTGCTTTTGGCTTAGGTTTTCCTGCTTGTTGTGGGTTGTTCCCTGCATCTTCTGGTCGGCTAGTTTGATGGTTTTCTGCCCTATGCTTATCTTCCTGTACGGATGATTGTGTAGGTAAACCAGCTTTTATTAAGAAAGAGACAATGTCCTTATTTACTTTGTCAATCAATGCTTTAAACAAATTGAAAGATTCAAATTTGTAAATTAAAAGTGGATCTTTTTGCTCGTAACTTGCTGTTTGTACTGCTTGTTTCAAGTCATCCATTTCACGCAAATGCTCTTTCCAAATATCATCAATAATTGCAAGTGTTACACTTTTTTCAATTGCCTCTGCAATATTCCCTCCTTCCGTTTTGTGCGCTTCTTTCAGGTTAGTTACTACTTGCAAGGTTTTTAATCCATCCGTAAATGGGATAACAATGTTTTCATAAGTTGCTGACTGGTTTTCAAAAACATCCTTAATTACTGGATAGGCTTGCTTTGCAATTCCTTCTGATTTGTTTTGGTAGGATTTGTAGCAATTTTCATATACCTTTTCAGTAAGTACATCTATGGAAGTATCTTTAAATTCATCTTCACTTACTGGCGACTCTGTAGCAAGTAAACGAATCAACTCTAACTTAAAGTTTTCGTAATCTTTACTTGCTTGTAATTCTTCAACTATACTTTCACAAGTGTCATATATCATGTTGGCTACATCCAATGAAAGTCGGTCGCCATGTAGGGCATGCCTTCTTTTTTTGTAAATCACCTCTCTTTGTTGGTTCATCACATCATCATACTCTAACAATCTTTTTCTTGTACCAAAGTTATTTTCCTCTACTTTCTTTTGTGCTCTCTCAATGGATTTACTTACCATAGAGTGTTGGATAACTTCTCCTTCCTCTAATCCCATTCTGTCCATTAGTTTGGCAATTCTTTCTGAGCCAAATAATCGCATTAGTTTATCTTCAAGCGAAACATAAAATTGTGAAGAACCAGGGTCTCCTTGTCTTCCTGCACGCCCCCTTAATTGACGATCTACCCTACGAGAATCATGTCTTTCGGTACCAATAATTGCTAAACCTCCAGCAGATTTTACTTCTTCTGAAAGTTTAATATCGGTACCCCTACCAGCCATATTTGTAGCAATAGTAACTGCACCTGCTTTTCCGGCCTCTGCTACAATATCAGCTTCTCTTTGGTGCATTTTTGCATTCAGTACATTGTGCTTAATTCCTCTTCTTCTAAGGATAGTTCCTAGTAATTCTGAAATCTCAACTGAGGTAGTACCTACTAAAACGGGTCTTCCTTGTTCGGTAAGTTTTGCAATATCCTCAATTACTGCATTGTATTTTTCACGATTAGTTTTATAAACCAAATCATCTTTATCATCTCTTTGTATTGGTCTGTTAGTTGGAATAGCTACTACATCCAATTCATAAATTTCCCAGAACTCTCCAGCTTCAGTTTCTGCTGTACCTGTCATTCCAGAAATTTTATTGTACATTCTGAAATAGTTTTGTAAAGTTACAGTAGCATAAGTTTGTGTAGCAGCTTCAATCTTTACATTTTCCTTGGCCTCAATTGCTTGGTGTAATCCATCAGAGTATCTTCTCCCATCCATGATACGACCTGTTTGCTCATCAACAATTTTCACTTTGTTGTCCATCACTACATACTCAGTATCTTTTTCAAAAAGAGTATAGGCTTTTAGCAACTGATTTATCGTATGAATCCTTTCACTCTTAATTCCAAAATCTCTTAAAAGCACTTCTTTTTTTGCTGTTTTTTCTTTTTCGCTTTCAGTTGATTTTTCAAGAATTGCTATTTCAGCTCCAACATCAGGAAGGATAAAGAAGTCCTTAGTTTCAGCAGAGCTAGTCATGAGTTCTATACCTTTTTCGGTAAGCTCAATGGAGTTGTTTTTTTCATCAATCACAAAGTAAAGTTCTTCATCAACTAAATGCATTTCCTTGTTTTGGTCTTGCATGTAGAAATTCTCAGTTTTTTGCAACTGAATTTTTACTCCATCCTCACTTAAGTATTTAATCAGAGCTTTGTTTCTTGGTAAGCCTCTAAATGCTCTTAATAAGTTAAATCCTCCATCTTTATTGTTCCCTTCAGCAATTAGTTTTTTAGCATCCGAAAGCACAGTAGTGATATACTTTTTTTGTGCAGCTACTAGCTGATCAATCTTATGTTTAAATTCATTATACTCATGCTTATCACCTTGTGGAGTTGGTCCTGAAATAATAAGTGGCGTACGAGCATCATCAATCAAAACTGAATCCACCTCATCCACAATAGAATAATGCAATTTTCTTTGTACTAAATCGCCTGGCCTTTTTGCCATATTATCTCTTAGGTAATCAAATCCAAATTCATTGTTTGTACCGTAAGTAATATCGGCTAAATAGGCTTTTCTTCTCTCATCAGAATTAGGTTGATGATTATCAATACAATCAATACTCATTCCATGAAATTGGAATAAAGGCCCCATCCATTGTGCATCCCTTTTTGCTAAATAATTATTTACTGTAACCAAATGCACTCCTAAACCTGTAAGCGCATTTAAGTAAATTGGTAGGGTAGCGGATAAGGTTTTCCCTTCCCCAGTTTGCATTTCAGCAATTTTCCCTTGATGTAAAACAACACCACCAATCAACTGCACATCATAATGAATCATGTCCCAAACAATTTCTGTTCCGGCAGCATTCCATGATGTTTTGTAGGTCGCATTTTCAGCAGCAATACTTACAAAATCTTTTTCAGCAGCAAGTTCTTTGTCGTTTTCAGTTGCTGTAACAGTTAGCGTATCGTTTTCAGCAAATCGTTTTGCAGTTTCTTTTACAACAGCAAAAGCTTGTGGTAAAATTAGATTTAAAACTTCCTCAGTTTTAGTAATAACTAATTCCTCAAGTGCATCAATTTCTTTGTACAGAATTTCCTTCCTTTCTGTTGTTGTTTCTGCTTTATTACTTTCAGTTTTTAAAGCTTCAATTTCTTGTTTTTCGGTAGTAGTAAATTTAGCAATAGTCTTTTTGAATTCACTTGTTTTTGCTCTTAGTTCATCATGAGTTAAAGTATTTAACTTGCTGAACTCATCATTAATTTTTGTAATTAAAGGAGTAATTTCTTTTACATCCTTATCGTATTTGTTTCCAAATAATTTACTGATAATATTTAATAATCCTGCCATGTATTCTAATTGTATAAGTGGAACAAATGTACTTTTATTACAAGAGTATACAAAATAAAAAAAGGCTGAAATTCAGCCTTTTTATTTAATACTCATCTTCATTGAAAAAGAAGTCATCTTTTGTGGGGTAATCGGGCCAAATATCTTCAATAGTATCCCATTGCATACCTGGTTCTTCTTCTACCAATTCTTGCAAATTCTCAACTACTTCCATTGGCGCTCCTGATCGGATTGCGAAATCAATCAACTCATCCTTAGTTGCTGGCCATGGTGCATCTTCTAGTTTTGATGCTAATTCTAAAGTCCAATACATTTTAAATCTGTTTTAATGTTTTGCAAAAGTAAATTTTTTATTGAATTGGAAGTGAATTTGTTAATCTTTTTGCCACTCAATTTCTGGCGCATTATTTTCTTTTAGAACTGCCCTTGCTAAAACAAATAGATAATCGGATAATCTGTTGAGGTATTGTATATGTAAGCCATCAATTTCTTGTTCCTGCCCAAGTGCGACTAAATTACGCTCAGCACGCCTACAAACTGTTCGTGCAATATGACATTTTGAAGCAGTAGGGTGCCCAGAAGGCAAAATAAAATTCTTTAGCATAGGTAATTCTTCTTCCATTTTATCAATAGCCTTTTCCATCATTTCAATGTTTTCGGCTGTAACATTAGGTAATTTTATTTTATCCTTTTTCCCATCAAAGGAAATAATAGACCCTAAATTAAAAAGTTGATTTTGAATATTTAATAAAATTTCTTTGTGAAATGCACTAATTTCTTGATCGTAAATATTGCCAATAAAAGCATTTAGCTCATCAATTGTACCATAGCTCTCTAGTTTGATATGGTTTTTATCCACCATACTTCCTCCTAGTAATTGTGTTTTTCCTTTATCTCCTTTTTTTGTATAAACTTTCATAATCTTCTAAAAACGAATTGTAAAATCTTCTTTACTTAATTCTGATTTAATAAATACAATCCCCACAAAAAATAAATCAATGGTTAATGTAGTTTTTTGGTGTGCCTTTATGTAGTTCCAAGCATTCTCCATGCCGTCAGACCAATGGATATCATCAAAAATAAAAATAGTATTGTTATTAGCATATTTCAAGCATTCTTCAAAATAAGCTATGGTTTGTTTTTCCTGATGATTTCCATCAATAAATGCTAAATCAATACTTTCAATCTCTTTGAGTTTGTTAGCTAGTGTGATGTTAAAATCTCCTAGAGTAATGCTAGTATTTTTTATATTTTGTTTGTCAAAATTTTCTTGTGCAATTTTGGCAGTTTCTGGGCAGCCTTCAAATGTAAATACTTGGGAATTAGTATTCGCTTTTGCTAAATATGAGGTGCTTATTCCTAAGGATGTTCCAAGCTCAAGAATATTTTTTGGTTTGTAAAACTGAATAATGCGGTACAATAATTTTCCGAACTTTGCATTCTTAGCAGAGTTTTTGGCAACATCTTTTACCTTTCTAGTTTTAGAATTATTGATAGTACTTCCTGCACCAAAATCAGTAATCTGTATTTCTTTTTCTGATTTACATAATTCTTTCCTAAGCGATTCAATGCTTTGGCAAGTGGTGTCATTTGTTCTTTTATCAATTACTTGCGTAATTAGTTCATATAAAAAAGGCGCTTGTGCAGCATGTTTACTTTTTGCAGTAAAAAAATACTTAAAATATCTAAAAATGAGTTGCAATGCTTTCATGGGCTCAAAAGTACATTTTATTGTGCACAATTCACGCAAAATTTACTGTGCGGACGAATCATTAATCTTCCAAAAGGTATTTCTTGTTTACATTTGATACAAGCTCCAAAATCAATTTCCTCAATTTTACTTTGCATAACCAGTAGTTGTTGCATTTTATTTTTGGCTTCCCTTAATGCTGCCTCTACTACACTTTTATTATTGATGGCATCCATTCTGGAGATTCTTCCAATTGAATTTTCAGGAGCAATAGGTTTGCAAAGCTCGGTATACTCTTCTATCTTTTTTTGAGTACTATCAATTTCAGATAATAGTTTTTTGTGTATCTCCTTTTTTTGTGTTTCGTCCATCAAGGCAAATGTATAGTTTTTTAATGTACTTTTGCACTATGATAATTGTAACAGGTGCAGCAGGCTTTATTGGTTCGTGTTTGGTGAGTAAACTAAATACTTTAGGTAAAACTAACTTGATTCTAGTTGATGATTTTTCCAATGCAGAAAAAAATAAGAACTTAGAAGGAAAACAGTTTGAACAGCAAATAGAAAGGGCTACTTTTTTAGATTGGTTAAAAGAGAATGCTAAGCAAGTTGAGGCTATTTATCATATTGGAGCTAGGACAGATACTACAGAGTTTGATGTTGCTATTTTTGATAAACTTAACCTTAATTATTCCAAAAGTTTGTGGAAAATTTGTGCAGAAAATAAAATTCCATTTATCTATGCTTCTTCAGCTGCTACTTATGGTATAGGTGAATTTGGGTTTGACGATAATCATGATATAGTAGAAAAATTAGTTCCTTTAAATCCTTATGGAGATTCTAAAAATGATTTTGATAATTGGGCACTAAAACAAGAATCTAGTCCTCCATCTTGGGCAGGATTTAAGTTTTTTAATGTGTATGGCCCAAATGAATTTCATAAAAGTAGAATGGCATCTGTAATTTTTCATGCTGTGAAACAGATAAATGCAACTGGCGGAATGAAATTGTTTCGTTCGCATAATCCTGATTTTAAAGATGGAGAACAATTGCGTGATTTTGTTTATGTGAAAGATGTGGTAGAAGTGCTTACTTTTATGATGGGGGTAAAGCAAAGCGGTTTGTATAATTTAGGAAGCGGTAAGGCTAGAACTTTTAATGATTTGGTGAAAGCTACATTTAAGGCCTTAGGAAAAAATGAGGCTATTTCTTATATTGATACTCCTGCTGATATAAGAGATAAATACCAATATTTTACTGAGGCAAATATGCAAAAGCTAAAAGCAGTTGGTTTTACAAAAGAGTTCACAACTTTGGAAAGTGGAGTTCAGGATTATGTCCAAAACTATCTGGCAGATAAAAATTACTATTAGAGTTCCTCTCTTAGTTTTACTAAGAACCCTCTAATATCTTTTAGGTGATTTACAATTTCAATATTATTAATTGTATCACTTTTATTTTCTTTCAATTTCATTTTAGCTCCCTCAAGCGTAAATCCTCTTTCTTTAACTAAATGATAAATAATTGTAAGGTTGTCTACATCCTTTTTGGTAAACATGCGGTTGCCTTTCTTGTTCTTTTTAGGCTTTAGAATTTCAAATTCCTTTTCCCAAAAACGAATAAGTGAAACATTTACTTCAAACATATCGGCCACTTCACCAATCTTGTAAAATAATTTTTCTGTAGGTTTTTCTTTGTAAGGCATTAGTCGAATGATTGATTATTCTGAGAAGAGATTTCTAACATTTTCTCATATTCCTCAGGGTTCAAGTCGTTATAATAGAAGTTTACAGGATTTATTTTTTTACCATCCTTATGCACTTCATAATGTAAATGAGGCGCGACAGATGTTCCTGTACTTCCTACATAGCCAATTATTTCCCCTCTCTTTACTTTTTGTCCTTTGCGTACAATATATTTTGTCATATGGGCATACAAAGTTTTGTATCCATAACCATGGTTAATAACAACATAGTTCCCGTAACCTCTTCTGCTTTTTCTTACTTTAGATATCTTGCCATCACCAGTAGCATATATTTCTGTTCCTGATTTTGCTGAAAAATCCATTCCAGAATGCATCTTTCTTGTTTTGTAAATAGGATGAATACGGTAGCCGTATCCACTAGCCATACGGCTTAAATCTTTATTAGATACAGGTTGAATTGCAGGTAAAGCAGCTAGCATATCAGCTTTGTTTTTTGCTAATTCAATAATCTCATCATATGATTTTGATTGGATATACAATTGCTTAGAAATCTGATCAATCTTTTCACTTGTATTGATGATGAGCTCAGAATTATTATATCCTTTTAGGTTTTGATAACGATTTACTCCACCGTATCCTGCTTTTCTTATGGATTTCGGAATTGGTTCTGCTTCAAAAATTACTCTGTAAATATTGTCATCTCTATTTTGGATATCATCCAGTACAAGTTCAACTTGATTTAGTTTATCCTCTACAATATTGTATTGACTAGTTAATACATCAATTTCTCTATTCAATTTTTTTTCCTTTGGGCTATCAAAAAATTGAAAGAAAATAATAACCATAACTAACCCTGTAAAAGCACTTCCTATTAGGAAATAAAACAAGCGTTTTAACTTATTTAATCCACTAAGTTCAATTCGTTTGTAACTTAGTGTTTTAGTATCGTAATAATATTTTACTTTAGCCATGTTAAAATAATTGGGGCAAATTTACTGATTTAACATTAGATAAACTGTTAAACGCTACTGATTTCTAACAACTTATTGTGAATTATAAGAATAAAGATTAAAAATGAAAGCCAATACACTCAGAGCGTTATACTTAGATTTTTTCAAATCAAAAGAACATAAAATTGTTTCTTCCGCACCAATGGTAGTAAAAAATGACCCTACTTTGATGTTTACTAATGCAGGAATGAATCAATTTAAGGACATCTTTTTAGGGGATTCTGAACCTAAAGATTTGCGTATTGCAAATTCTCAAAAATGTTTGCGTGTATCTGGTAAACATAACGATTTGGAAGAAGTAGGGCATGATACTTACCATCACACTATGTTCGAGATGTTGGGGAGTTGGAGTTTTGGTGATTATTTTAAAGAAGATGCAATAAACTGGGCTTGGGAATTCTTAACTGAAGTATGTAAGTTGGATAAAGATAGAATGTATGTTTCTGTTTTTGAAGGGGCAAAGGAAGATGATTTAGAAAAAGATAATGAAGCCTATAATTTCTGGAGAAAATACTTGCCTGAGGATAGAATCCTAAACGGAAATAAGAAAGATAATTTTTGGGAAATGGGAGAAACTGGTCCTTGTGGTCCTTGTTCTGAAATCCATTTTGATAATAGAACAGATGAAGAAAGAGCAAAAACAAGTGGTGCCGATTTAGTGAATGAAGACCACCCTCAAGTAATTGAAATTTGGAATTTGGTGTTCATGCAGTATAATCGTTTTGCTGATGGGAGCTTAAAGGAATTGCCAAATGCTCATGTAGATACCGGAATGGGATTTGAAAGGTTAGCTATGATAATGCAAGAGGTAAAATCCAATTATGATACTGATATCTTTCAGCCAATGATTCAAGCCATTGCTAAAAAGGCAGGATTGAAATATGGTAATGATGAAAAGCAAGATATTGCTATGCGTGTAATTGCTGATCATATTCGTGCTATTTCTTTTTCTATTGCTGATGGGCAATTGCCTTCCAATGTAAAGGCGGGTTATGTCATTCGTAGGATTTTAAGAAGAGCAGTGCGTTATGCTTATACTTTCCTTGATTTAAAGACTGCTTTTATGCATGAATTGGTTGAGGTTTTGGCTAATGATTTAGGACAACAATTTACAGAGTTGGAAGCACAAAAAGACTTGATACAAAAAGTAGTAAAGGAAGAGGAGGAATCTTTCCTTAGAACTTTGGAAGATGGCTTAAAGCGTATTGATCAGTTGATTAAGAAATCAGCTGCTGAAATTTCAGGAAAAGAAGTATTTGAGTTGTATGATACTTATGGTTTCCCTGCTGATTTAACAGCTCTTATTTTAAGTGAACAAAATTTAAGTTTTAGTCAAGCTGATTTTGATGCAGCAATGCAAGAGCAAAAAGATAGATCCAAGCAAGCAGGGAAGGTAGAGAAGGGAGATTGGGAAGTATTGCTGGAAGATGAAAAAGAAGAATTTGTGGGTTATGATAACCTGGAAACAGAGGTGAAAATTACCCGTTACCGAAAAGTTAAAACTAAGGATGGAGAGCAGTTTCAGGTAGTTTTTAATTTAACACCATTTTATCCGGAAGGGGGAGGACAAGTTGGTGATACGGGTATTGTTAAAAATGCAAATGAATCTATCACTGTTGTTGATACTAAAAAGGAAAATAAACTAATTGTTCATTTTACGAATGAATTACCAAAGGATGTAAATACTAGTTTTACAGCAAAGGTAAATGCTACCGATAGAAAGGCAAGTGCTAGAAATCATACAGCAACTCACTTATTGCACGAGAGTTTAAGAACTATTTTAGGAGAGCATGTAGCGCAAAAAGGTTCATTGGTAAACCCAAACTATTTGCGTTTTGATTTTACTCATTTTTCTAAAATTGAAAAAACAGATTTGCAAAAAATTGAGGCAGATGTAAATGCTAAAATTTTAGCGAATATTATTTTAGATGAACATAATAATTTGCCTCTTACTAAGGCTGAAGATTTGGGTGCTATTATGTTGTTTGGTGAAAAATATGAAGATGTAGTGCGTATGATTCAGTTTAATTCTTCCAAAGAATTGTGTGGAGGTACACATGTGAAAGCTACTGGAGAAATAGGCCTTTTTAAAATCCTGTCAGAAGGATCTACTTCATCAGGGATAAGAAGAATAGAAGCAACTACAGGAGTGAATGCTATGGCATACCTTAATGATAAAGAGGATTTATTGAATGAAATTGCAGGACTTGTTAAAAATAAAGATTTGAAAAAAGGAGTGGAGCAGTTAATTTCAACTAACAAAACTTTAGAAAAACAAATTACAACTCTTAAAAAAGCAAATGCAGGAAATATAAAAGAGGATTTATTAAAATCAGCTATTGAGGTAAATGGCATTCGTTTTATTGCACAAGAAGTAGAGATGGAAGCTGATGACATGAAAAATGTATCTTTTCAGCTTAGGAAAGAAGAAAACTTAGCAATGGTATTGGGCGCTAAGGTGGGTGAAAAAGCTTTGCTTACCGTTATGCTAACTGATGATGTAGTTGCTAAAGGATTTAATGCAGGAGCAATGATACGAGATATTGCTAAGGAAATACAAGGTGGTGGTGGCGGACAGCCTTTCTTTGCAACTGCTGGTGGAGCTAAACCTACCGGTATAGTAGCTGCTTTGGAAAAAGCAAAAGAGTTAATGTAATAGTCATTCTGAACTTGGTTCAGAAACCTTTAGGTTCGGCAAAGTCAATCTGATTCATGTCATTACGATAAAATTCTATTTTAGAAGTAATCTATTCGTATAAGATTGCCACACTTTACTTTGTAAAGCTTGCAAAGACAATATAAATACAAGGGTAGTACACATAAAAAAGCCAGCTAATTAGCTGGCTTTTTTATTATTTAAGAATTTAATTTCTTAGAATCTGTAAGCAACACCAATGTTGAAAGAACCATCTCTTTCTCCAGCAGCATCCTCATTTAAAGGCATAGTGTAGTTTGGCTCAATAGCTAAACCATTCCATACTGTAAAAGTGTACCCAACACCTAATACAATGTTGTCAGTTGCTTCTTCAGTTGGCATTTGAACAGATGCATATCCATTCTCCATGTATGCTCCTAGGTCATATCTTCCGAATAATTCATAAGAATCTTCTCCTAAAGCATCTTTTGCCATAACTAAACCAACAGTGATTCCGTCCATTACTTGGTAACCTAATCCCATGTTAGCTGTAATTTGTTCAGCTCCTTCTAGATCTCCATCATAAGTAGATACTACCATAATGTCTTGTGCAGATGCAAATAATGTACCAAATGCGATAGCTGCTGTTAATAATACTTTTTTCATTTTTTAAATATTTAAATGGTTAATAATGGCTGCAAGATAGGAAAGCTCTAGATAGATTATGCAAAATAATATTGTACTTCTTAACAGTATCTTGTTAGTTGTATTTTTTAAACATAAAAAAAGGGCTGCAAAAAGCAGCCCTTTAAATTTTAATTTACTGTGTAAGTAATTACGGTCTAACTGTTAAAGTTAACCAAGTGTACTTAGACTCAACATCTCCTGTTGCGTCAGTAGCATACTTAACAGCTAAAGCAGCATTATCACCTAAATCATAACCTAAAGATACCTCTAATACATCTCTGTTTAGCGTTTCATCTAAAGCAGTAACAGCATTCATAGTAGCACCTAAAGAAACACCAGAAAGGTTGTAAGTTAATCCGTAAGATAACATTTCATCACCAGCATTTAGGTAACCCATGTTTCCGTTATCCCATCCTCCAGATAAGTTAGTTCCAGCCATTTTGAAAGCACCTTCTTCACCATAAACAGTTTGACCAACATTTACTGACATGTCATCATTTACAGCATAAGATACACCTAAAACTCTCATTGTGTTCTCATCAAAGTCAGTGTTCATAGAAGCAGAAATTCCAGCTCCCATTAACTCACCAGAAATATCAATTCCTGTTGCAGCATTATCTGAAGCAGTAGCACCTTCTTGAGTCATGTATAATACATTAACATCCCATCCAGAAAATTCACCTCCAGCATTTACCCACATGTTTCCTTGAGTTTCTTCATCAGCAGCACCTCCATTGTAAGAAGCATACCCTACAGAGATGTCAGCCATATCAAGTCCTAAGTCGAATGTCATTCCATCCCAAGTAGTTCTTGTAGGACCCCATTGGTTAGAAGACATTAAAGCTCCAGAACCATTGTCAATTGCTTGACGACCTGCAGTTACAGTAGCGTAACCCATTAAGTCAGCAGAAGCATAAGCTTCATAGATTCCCATTGAAGCAGCAGCACCTCCTAACATATAGTTTACATCAGAAGAAACATGAAGTCCCCAGTCAGATCCTCCCCAAGTAGCACCTAAAGTAGCTCTTTGGTTAGTCACCATTTTGTCGTTATCTCCACTCATATCAATTCTTGTTCTAGAATCAACATTCCAATCTTGTGCAGTAGCAACTGTTGTCATTAGTCCTAAAGAAAGAACTAATATGTTTCGTAAATTTTTTTTCATTTTTAAAAATTATTTGATTAATACAAGTGCAAAGATAGAAGACTAAAACAATTAAGACCTACAAAAACTCCACCTTTTTTAACAATTGAATGTTTGTATAGTTGTTAAAGTACTGATAGTGAAAGAATTAAATTGTGAACTATTTTACCTAAAATAAGTGTTAAAATTTCGGGATATTGCTAAAAACAGGTAGAATACGGCTTTTTACCTCTCTTAAGCTTTATAGGATAACCACTTCCAGAGTTCCTTATAGCTTGCTTTTTTACCATACATTAATATACCTGTACGGTAAATTTTTCCTGCAAACCATGTTGTGAGTATGAAGGAAGAAACTAATATTCCAATAGAAAGGGCTAGTTCCCAATTTGCTACTCCAAAAGGTAAACGCACCATCATAATAACAGGAGAGGTAAATGGAATCATACTCATCCAGAAAGCCAATGTTCCATCAGGATTTTCCATTATGGGTTGTATCAGTATAAAGGCAAGAATAAGAGGAATAGTAATAGGCAATACAAATTGTTGGGTGTCGGCCTCAGCATCTACAGCTGAACCTACAGCCGCAAATAAGGAACTATACATAAGGTAGCCTGCCAAAAAGTAAAAAAGGAAAGATAAGAAGATTTGTGCAAGATTAATCCCTCCGGTTAAGCTGCTTATTTCACTTAGTAGTATGGATTGTTGTGCTGAACTTAGTTCAGTAGTCATACTGCTTACATCCATAAATAGAAGTTCTGCAATAGTAGCAATGGCAAAAGTAAGGAGTATCCAAAGTACAAATTGAGTAAGCCCAACCAAAGCAACCCCTAGTATTTTCCCCATCATCAATTGAAAAGGCTTTACTGATGAAATGATAACCTCAACAATACGATTTGTTTTTTCCTCAATAACCCCCCGCATTACCATGGTTCCGTACATAAAGATGAACATATATATAAGAATACCACAAATAAACCCAATTCCCATACTTGCTTCTGCTTGTGAGTTGGTAGTGTTTCCGTCTTCTGAAATTATTTTGGTTGTAATGTTTACTGTGCTTTCTGCACTCTCTAATATAGTAAGATCAATGCCAGCAGCTTTTAATTTTTGGTGTTCAATAATTTTCTCTAACTGGTTTTCAATTCCATTACTTACGGATAAGCTAATTTGCTGATTGGAATAAAGCGTGAAATTATTTTCTTCTATATGTAGTAGTGCATAATAGTTGCTTTCTGTAAAACCTTCTTTTAGGAGAGTAGCCTTTTCTTGTGGGATTTTAGAAAAATGTAAAAATTCAGTATCTTCTAGTTGATTCGTAAATTCAAAACCATCCTCTTCAATAGCGATATTCCTTAGTTCTTGGCTTTCCTCTGCCAAATAAGTTGGAACTATCAAAAGAGCCGCCATAAGTAAAGGCCCAACAATTGTCATTACAATGAATGCTTTTTTTCGTACCCTTACTAGGTACTCTCTTTTTATGATGAGCCAAATTTTATGCATTGTTTACCGCTTTTATAAAGATTTCTTCCATACTAGGAATTTCCTTTTTAAAGGAGATGATTTCCATTGCTGCCACAATGCTTTGCAAAGCTTCTTGTTGTTTTTTTCCTTCTTTTAACTGAATCCTGAAAGTAGTATCCTTTTTAGTTAAAATGGAAAAATAATCGTTTTCATTTAATTCCTTGCTTGCTGTAATTACTTCATAAGAATTATTGGTGAATTGTTTTTTTATTTCATCAATTGGGCCTTCAAGTACCGTTTGCGATTTATTGATAAGTGCAATATGGTCACAAATTTCTTCCACTGATTCCATTCTGTGGGTGGAGAAAATAATGGTTGTTCCTTTTTCGCTCAGTTCTAAAATTTCTTGTCGGATGATAGCTGCATTTATAGGGTCAAATCCTGAGAAGGGTTCATCAAAAATAAGTAGTTTAGGTTCATGGATTACAGTTACCACAAACTGAATTTTCTGTGCCATTCCTTTGCTGAGCTCTTCTACTTTTTTGTTCCACCAACTAAGGATATCTAGTTTTTTAAACCAAAACTTTAATTTTTCTAAAGCTTCAGTATAGGACATTCCTTTTAGTTGGGCTAGATAAAGAGCTTGTTCACCCACCTTCATTTTTTTGTAGAGTCCTCTTTCTTCAGGTAAATAACCAATTTCTGAGATATGGTGTTTGTCTAAAGGAGCGCCATCAAAAAGTAAGCTACCACTATCAGGAGCTGTAATTTGATTAATGATACGCATTAAGGTAGTTTTACCTGCACCATTTGGACCTAGTAAACCATAAATACTTCCTTTGGGTACGGATATATTTACTTTGTTTAGAGCAGTATGTTCTCCATATTGTTTAACAACATCTTTCGCTATAAATATGGATTCATTCATTTTAACTAAACATTTCTTTTACTCTATCAAAAAATGACTTGTCTTTTCCAGTAGGATTAGGAGTGAAGTTATCTGACTCTCTACATTCTTCAAGGAATTTCTTTTCTTCTTTAGATAAGTTTTGAGGAGTCCAAACATTTATATGGATTAGTAAATCGCCAGTTCCATAACTATTTACTGAAGGCAATCCTTTTCCTTTTAAGCGTAAAATCTTTCCACTTTGTATTCCTTCTTCTAGTTTGATTTTTACTTTTCCTGTAATAGTTGGAATTTCAGTATTAGTACCAAGTGCTGCATCAGTAAAACTGATATAATGATCAAAATGTAAGTTTTGTCCATCACGGATTAAACTTTCATGTTCTTCAATTGCAATAAGTACTATTAAGTCTCCATTTATTCCTTCAAGAGGAGCTGCATTTCCTTTTCCACTAACTTTTAACTGCATTCCATCTTCTACTCCAGCTGGAATAGTGATTTTTACGGTTTCACTTTCTTTTAGCATCCCATTGGCATCTGTACCGGCTGGGCGTTTGTCAATGCTTTTTCCGTTTCCGTTACAATGTGGACAAGGGCTAGAAGTTTGCATTTGTCCTAAAATAGTATTGCTGATACGCGTAACTTGTCCGCTTCCATGACAAGTATTACAGGTAGTGAATGTTACTCCTTCAGCATTTACTAGTCGGCTAACTTTTATTTTTTTCTCAACTCCTTCAGCTACTTCTTTTAGGTTTAATGATAAACGAATTCTAAGGTTAGTTCCTTTCGTTACTCTTCTTCCTCTACTTCTTCCACCACCTCCAAAGCCACCAAAACCTCCGCCACCACCTCCAAAGATGTCGCCAAATTGGCTAAAGATATCGTCCATATTCATTCCGCCACCTCCAAAACCTCCTCCGGCAGCTCCACCCATTCCTGCATGACCATATTGGTCATATCTTTGTTTCTTTTCAGGAGAACTCAACACATCATAAGCTTCAGCAGCTTCTTTAAAGCTTTCTTCAGCAGCAGGATTGTCAGGGTTTTTATCAGGATGATATTTAACCGCTAACTTTCGGTATGCTTTTTTTATTTCTTTGGTATCAGCATTTTTGCTAACTCCTAATGTTTCGTAATAATCTCTTTTAGACATAGTTTATTCTTTATTCCCTACAACAACTTTTGCATAACGCAATACTTTACCTCCTAGTAAGTACCCTTTTTCAATGGTATCAATAATTTTTCCTTTTAGCTCATCTGATGGAGCAGGAATATTAGTAATTGCTTCATGAAAATCAGTATCTAATTCTTTTCCATTAGGATTATCAATTTCTTTTAACCCTTTTTTTTCTAACTCTGCTTTTAATTGTTTGTAAATTAGAACTGGACCATCTTCATCAGAATAATTATTAGCTTTTATAGAGCGCTCAAAATTATCCAAAATTGGCAGTAAAATGGTCATAATGTCCTTATTGGCAGTAGTGAAAAGCTCTATTCTTTCTTTCGCATTTCTTCTTCTGAAATTTTCAAACTCGGCAAATAGGCGTAAATTCTTATCTTTTTCAACTGCTAATTGTTCCTCAGTTGTTAACTCTTTTTTTACTTCCTCTTTTTCTTCTGTATCTGAATTTTCTGATTTTACATCAGCTATTACTTCATCAGTATTATTTGTTTCTTCTGCAATTTCTTGCTCTTCTTGTTTTTTCTTGCTCATTGTGTATTTGTTTTACACTAGTATTTAGTGCAAGTATTTTGCCAAAGGGGTAGTTTAGACAAAATGTCAGTTTATTTTTTCTGATCTTCTAAAAATCGGTGGAGTGCAGCACCTTTTAAGTTATGTGCAATTATGATTCCATCTCCGTCAATAAGTACATTGCTTGGAATGGAGCGAATACCATATTTATTTGACCCTTCTGATTGCCATCCTCCTAAATCAGAAACATGGTATTCCCAAAAAAGTTGATCTTTATTAATTGCTTTCACCCATGCTTTATTGCTTTTGTCAAGTGATAAGCTAAATACTTCAAACCCATTTCCGTTCTTGAATTTTGCTTTTGTGTATTTTCGGTAAGCATCAACAATATTTGGGTTTTCCCTACGGCATGGCCCACACCAACTCGCCCAAAAGTCGATTAATACTAATTTTCCTTTTAATTCTGAAAGTTTTAATTTATTTCCAGTTGGGTTATTGTAAGCTAATTCAGGAGCAATATCGCCTATTTTTAATCCTATTTCTTGTCCAAAGGACAATGTAGCAATAAAGCAATTTATTAATGTAACAATGATTAATTTTTTCATATTTATTGAGTTGTATTTTGTGGTTGTTGGTTTGTAGAATAAATTAGCACATTTTCAAATTACAAATTAATTAATCCTCTCAATTTTTGCGCCAATGGCATTTAATCTTGTGTCAATATTCTGGTAGCCTCTGTCAATTTGCTCTACATTATGTATTGTGCTTTCTCCATCAGCAGCTAGGGCTGCTAATAAAAGTGAAACTCCTGCACGAATATCAGGGGAGGTCATAGTTGTTGGTTTAAATTGAAATTGATGATTTAAACCAATAACAGTAGCCCTGTGTGGGTCGCATAAAATAATTTGAGCTCCCAGATCAATCAATTTATCTACAAAGAAAAGGCGTGATTCAAACATTTTTTGATGAATAAGTACTGATCCTTTAGCTTGAGAGGCAACCACTAAAACAATACTTAGTAAATCAGGAGTAAATCCTGGCCATGGTGCATCTGAAATTGTTAAAATTGAACCGTCAATAAAGGATTGTATTTCGTAACTATCTTGTGAAGGAATATAAATGTCATCTCCTTTGCGCTCCATTTTAATTCCCAATTTTGAAAATACAGAAGGTATAACGCCAAGCTCATCATAACATACATTTTTAATTGTAATTTCTGATTTTGTAATGGCTGCTAATCCAATAAAGGAACCAATTTCAATCATGTCAGGAAGGATCCTGTGTGTGCAGCCTCCTAAATATTCCACCCCCTCAATGTGTAAAAGGTTAGAGCCAACACCAGTAATTTTTGCTCCCATAGAATTTAACATCTTACATAATTGTTGTAAGTAAGGCTCGCAAGCAGCATTATAAATACTTGTTTTCCCTTTTGCCATTACGGCTGTCATTACAATATTGGCAGTACCAGTTACAGATGCTTCATCTAGTAACATATCTGCTCCTTTTAATTGGTCAGCCGTTACTCGGTAAAATTCTTCTTTACTATCATAAATAAATTTTGCTCCCAGATTTTCAAACCCTATAAAGTGCGTATCTACTCTTCTTCTTCCAATTTTATCCCCTCCAGGTCTTGGAATATATCCTTTTCCATAACGGGCCAATAAAGGTCCAACAATCATGATTGACCCTCTAATTCTACTACTTTTAGCTTTATAATCTTCTGATGATAAATAATCAATATCAACATTTTCAGCTTTAAAAGTATATGTTGATTCATCAATTTGTTTTACTACAACATTTAAATCACGCAAAAGGTCAATAAGAATATTTACATCACGGATGTTAGGTACATTCTCCATGATTATTTCTTCAGGGGTGAGCAGTACAGCACATAACACTTGTAAAGCTTCATTTTTTGCGCCTTGTGGGTGCAAATCTCCTTTTAGTTTTATTCCTCCTTTTACTTTAAATGTAGCCATCTATTTATTTTTTTTATAGTTCTTTTTGTAGTTTTTCTTTTTGCTATTGGATTTTTTATTGCTGCTAATCGCTTGTCTTACTGATGCTGAACGAATAAATTCAAAATCATCCGCTAAATTAAGTTGATTGTTTGACATTTGTTTTAGGTGTAGCCTAATCATGTTGTTGTCCACCGAACTTTCGTTAAATAGAATGTACGATTTTTTCATTTGGTTGGCAATCATTCCAGTCATGATTACTTTTTCTTCTCCTTCCATTTTTAAACCTTCTTGAATCATGGTTTGGATAGTATTTCCATAATAGGAGAATTTGATTTTATTTCCAGGATAAGTCATTTTTTCAGGACGCTCTTCCAATTTTTCAATTTCAGGCTTTGGGTAAGGTGATTTAACATCTAATTTAAAATCGGACATGATATGTAAATGATCCCAAAGTTTGTGTGTAAATTCTTTTACATCACGCAAGTGAGGATTCATTTGCCCCATAAAAGCAATGATAGCGTCCACACATTTTTGTTGTTCCACTTTGTCTGTTATGGTGGTTGCGTGAGCAATCATTCTTTGTACATGTCTTCCGTACTCAGGAATGATGAGGTGTTCTCGTTCAGTATTATATTCCATGAAAATTTATTTGCTAGCAAAAGTAATAAAAAAAGCCCACCAAATTGGTGGGCTTTTGTCTAACATCTAATGTTAAGTAAGATTGTCTAATTTTAGAATCCTAAAGTTAATCCTAAAAGATAATTTCTTGTAGCTTGAGGGTAGTATCCTGCCATATTGTATCCTCTTTCGCTATCTGCATTTACATAATGATCAGCACCACTTGGGTCCCATCCATCAGAAATGAAACGGTAAACCCATGCATTATTTACATATTCATTATTTAATAAGTTGTTTACTTGTAAACTTACTTTTGCAGTTTTGAAAATTTTGCTATCCCACTCATATGTTATTCTCAAATGATTGACTAAATAGTCGTTTAACATCCTGTCTTCTGATGAAGTATTGTCAATAAATTGCTCGCCAACATACTTGCTGATGAAATCAACATTTGTGTTTTTGTCCAATTTATAGTTTAATTGTGAAGTCCAAACTACATTTGGAGAAAAAGCAATATCAGTATTTTCATGAGTAACCTCATCAACTCCCCAAGTATCCCAGTTGTCAACATGTTCAACAAAAGGAGTAACAATTTTATTTTCACTTAAAGTCATGTTTGCTGCCCAAGTTAACTTATCAGTTAGCTTGTAAGTTCCTTCAATCTCAATTCCTTTTCGAAATGATTCAGCAACATTTACATGTGTTCTTGCACCAACATCATTCATTTTACCAGTCATTACCAATTGATTCTCATAATTCATGAAATAAAGGTTAGCCCCAAAAGTCATTTTTTCACCTACTTGCTTGTACCCAACTTCAGTATCATAAAGTGTTTCGTGTGTTGGGCGAGAATCAGGAGTACTTTCTGTATAATCACTTCTGTTTGGTTCTTTATTGGCTACACCAAATGAAGCATAAAGTACTTGATTTTCATTTAAAGTATGGTGTAAACCAAATTTAGGATTAAAGAACTCAAGATTTATTTCTTGTTCAGCAGAGTTTCCGTTAGCATCTAGTCCTTCAAAAATATAGTCAATTCTTCTTCTTTGTAAATCAACATAAAGTTGAGTAGCATCACTGTATTTATAGTTTGCTTTTGCATAGAAATTATTATCTGACTTTTCAGCTTTATTCCAGTAATATTGGTGGTTAAAATCAGCATTACTAGCGTACTGTGCCCAGATTACATTTCCGTAATGTTGCCCAGAATAACGGCTACTAGCTCCTCCAAAAATAAGATCTAAATCGCCCATTGTATGGTTCAATGAGTAAGTGAATCCACCAAAATCATTGTTCAACCATTTTCTTCTTACAAAGTTAGAAGTTGTAATTGTATCGTTTCCAATAATTACATCATCCAATCCGTAAAATGATAAAGAATTTTGTCCCCAAACATACCCTCCATTATAGAGTACTGGATTGTATTCATTTCCAACATATTGCTCGTAATATCCTACACCATGCGTGTAGTGTCCTGCAACATTAAAGTTAGTAACATCACTTAATTGTTGGCTGTAATGTAGTTGATAGTGTGTTTGTCCGTAATTATCCACTTCATTGTCATAGTTATAAGGATTATAAGTTCGGTTAGAATCTAAATAATTTGCAGGTGTACCGTACCAAGCTTGGTAAGTTCTTTCTTTTCCTGAAAACACAATTCCTTTCAGTACAGAATTATCTCCAAAGTAAGTTCCTTGTAAGTACAATGATTTTAAATTAGAAGATGCTCTATCCATGTATCCATCAGATGAAATTTTGGATAAACGACCATCAAAAGCAAATTTACCATTCAATAGCCCTGTTCCGAATTCTACATTGTTTTTTAGTGTTGCAAAACTACCAACAGAATTATTAGTAATGGCATAAGCCTCTTTGTTTAGTCCGTCAGTTTTTAAGTTAACAGATGCACCAAAAGCTGCAGCACCATTTGTTGAAGTTCCAACTCCTCTTTGAATTTGAATATTACCAATAGAGGATGCGAAATCAGGCATATTTACCCACCAAACTCCCTGGCTTTCTGAATCATTCAATGGAATCCCGTTTACAGTTACATTTATTCTTGTTGGGTCAGTACCTCTTACACGGAAACCTGTGTAACCTACTCCAGCTCCAGCATCAGAAGTAGTAACTACTGAGGGTGTAAGTGAAATTAAGTACGGTAAATCTTGTCCAAGATTTCCTTTTTCAATTTCAGCTTTACTAATATTGGTAAATGCTACTGGTGTTTTTTCTCCAGCTCTTAGCGCATTTACATTTACTTCATTCAACACTTTCTTAAGTGTAATGGTGTCAGTCGGCTGTTGAGCAAAACCAATAAATGGTAGAGCAAGCAGTGCAGCCATGCAGTTTTTTTTGTTAAACATTTTTTTAATTTTTTAGTTAACATTACACGCATAATGGGGTTAATGCATGTTTATTTAATGTTGACTCATTTCCCTAAAATGAATTACCACTTCAGGTTCAATGGGTATAATCTCAGCCGTTAAGCACCCCTTTTAAGATGTGGCAAAAGTATAAAATTGTTGTTAGTTGGGAGTTCTAGCTGTTAGAAAATTTAAAGAGCGTTAAATTTGTAGTTTATTTTTTTAATTTTGGAAGTTGTTAAAAATAGTATAAGTTAGATAAAGAATAAAATTATGAAAGAAAAATTAGAAGAAGAGCAAAATTTTATGGAACGATTTTTTGAAAGAGGTTTGTGGTCAAGCAGATATATTGTGGTTCTTGCTGTAGTATTCTCAGTAATATCTGCAATGTCATTATTTATGATAGGTAGCTATGAAATAGTCTATACATTATTACATGATAGTCCATTATCTGTAAGTCATCAAGGGCATTCTCATTCCAAATTAATGTCAAAAATAATTGGAGCTATTGATTTGTATCTAATTGGAGTAGTGTTGTTAATTTTTGGATTTGGTATTTATGAACTTTTTATATCAAGAATTGATGTTGCAAGGAAGAATACAGATGTAACAATATTAGAGGTAAAGAATATTGACGAATTAAAGAATAAGATTATTAAAGTAATCATTATGGTTTTAATAGTTACCTTCTTTAAAAAGGTGTTGGATATGAGTTATAATTCTCCGGTAGAGATGATGTATTTTGCGGTATCTATTTTTGCATTATCGTTTGGAGTGTATTTAATAAACAGAAAAAATTAACAATACTTTTGCTGGATGTTGAACTTATTAAACTATAGATACTAGAAGAATTAAATTAATTGATTTAAAAATGAAATAGATGTCTCAACTCTATTTTCACCTTCTACAATAAAATAAGTGTGCCCTAAATTTTCTAATTCTTGTTTGTGTGTTTCAAAAAGTTCAACCCTTTCATTTGGATTTTCTCTTTGTGGGTCGACTTCCCAAGGAATGTCTGGTTTACATAAAAGGTAAATTCGCTTTTCTGATTTTTGCTTTTCTATTTGCTCAATAATCCATTTATCGCAATTACCGTATTTGTAATTACTCCAAATTTTAATGGTGATTAAATCAGTATCCAATAACATAAAATTGTGTTCTGACTTAAATTGCCCTTCTGCAATCTTAGTTAAATCATTTTGATTGTATTCTCTTTCTAAATTAGTTAGAAATTCCCTTGCATACTCTTTGCTAAAAGGAATATTAAAGTGCTCGGAAAGTGCTTTGCATAGTGTTGTTTTGCCACTACTTTCTGGTCCTGTAGCAATAATTTTAAGCATCTTTTGGCATAATTTTAAGCCATTTTATGTATCCAAAAATTGCTATAATAGTATAAGCAAAAAATAGGATGGAGGTAAGGTGTAGTCCTCTGCTAAAATAAAGGTAAACGGATACAGCATCAATCACTATCCAATAGAGCCAATTGCCTAGTATTTTTTTAGCTACCATAAAAGTAGCGAAAATGGAAAATACGGTAGTAAAGGAATCAACTAAAGGCATGGCTGCATTAGTGTAGGTGGTGAAATAAAAGCCCATTAAAAAGGTAAGTATTGCTCCTATTGCTAAAATCAGCAGGTGTTTGCTAGTATTCCATTCGCTTATCTGTAGTTCTTGCTCTTTTTTGTTCCAATGATGATAGCCATAAAAAGCCATGAATAAATAGAAAACTTGTAGTCCTGTTTCTGGGTAGAGTTGTGCTGTGTAGCAAATATAAATATAAAGAACTACACTTATTGCGGCAGCTCCCCAGCACCAAATACTTTCCTTGGCGGCTAATATTACATAAAGGATGCTAAAAAATACAGCAACACTTTCAATAATACTCCAATTGAAGTCAAGCTGAGTAAGGATTTGTAAAATTTCTTGCACTTTTTAGAAACTTGGTTTTTCTTCTAAATCAGAATTGATGACTTTAAGGGTAAATACTACTGAATTTTCATTCAAAAAAGTATTCTCCATTTCAGTATTTATGGCATTCATTACTCTTTTGTAATCGCCAAAAACTTGCGTACTCATTCCGTTAGTATCTACTTTTACAAAAGGGTATTTCCTTAAGTTTTTTATGAATTGGATGATAGAAGGTTTGAAATCCTCTTTTAAAGGGTACATTGATATTTCTACTGAACATTCCATTAACTATTGTGTATTGCGTTAGCAATTTCTGATATTAGGTTTTCATCTTTTTCAATTGCATTGCCAACAACAATAATATCAGCTCCAGCTTTACAATTTGCAGCTGCCTTTTCGCCACTTCTAATTCCTCCGCCAATTATTAAAGGCGTGTCAATTGATCGGCTTACAGAAGTAATCATTTTTTCTGAAATAGGATTTTGTGCACCACTACCGCCATCCATAAAAATGAGTTTTAACCCAAGCATCTCGCCAGCCATAGCCGTACAAGCAGCAACAGCATTTTTATCAGCAGGGATAGGAGTTGTATTGCTCATATATGAAACAGTGGTTGGTTTTCCGCTATCAATTAATATGTAGCCTGTTGGTAATACTTCTAATGAGGATTGCTTTAAAATTGGAGCTGTAATTACCTGTTTACCGATAAGCATTTCTGCATTTCTTCCTGAAATTAATGAGAGGAAAAGAATTCCATCAGCCTTATCATTTACTTGCATTGCGTTTCCAGGAAAAAGTACTACAGGAATGTTAGAGTTTTCTTTTAATGTAGCTAAGCAAGAATCTAAACTATCATTTGTAAGTAAGCTTCCACCAACAAAAAAATAGTCTGTATTGGCATTTTTTGCTTTTTCAATAATTGTGATAAGTTGATTTTTATCTTGCTTATCTGGGTCAATTAAAAGGGCAAAAGATTTCTTCCCTTCCTTTTTGCTTTTTAATATGTGCGTATAGATATTCATGTATTAGTTTCTTGTTGCTAGTTTTATGTGTTCTGAATTCTCACATCATCAAATTCTCACATCATCAAATTAATTAGTGCAAACATACACTAAATAGTGATTGTTTAATTTTTGATAGTTTAAGATTAATTCTTTGTTTTTGAAGTTTACCTTTATTTGTCCTTTTCCTTTTTCTGAAAATTCTGGAATTATGATGTCTTTTATGAAATCTACCTTTCCTTTTTGATGCCATTTAAAAACAGCCTCTTTTATGCACCAAATTAAAGTTGCTTTCTCTTTGTTTAAATTTTTTAAGTTCTTGTCTGAAACAAATTTTGAGGCAAGTTTTAGTGCTTTTTCTGATATTTGCTCAATATCCATGCCGACTTGTTGGTCGCTAATAATAATACTCACTAGTTCTTTGGAGTGAGAGATAGAGATGAACTTTTCATTGTTTAATGTTGGTGCGCCAAACTCATTATAAATGATTGTTGCGTTTGGATAAAGTTCTTGGAGCAACAAACGACTTGCTAAAAACTCTTTTTTTCTTTTTTCAGTTTTGAATATTGATAAATCAAACGGTTTAGCTAATTTTAGAAGTTCATCCAGTGTTTCTTGTGTATCCCAAATAGCAATGGAGCAATTATTTTCTGTAGTATTTCGGATGATTCCCATATCTTAATATATTGGTTGCGAATGTAATAATTATGATTATCTTTGCCATCCTTAAAAATAAAAAATGGAAACAGAAACTATGAATTATAAAGTAAAAGATATATCCTTAGCAGAGTGGGGTAGAAAAGAAATCACTTTGGCAGAGGCAGAAATGCCAGGTTTAATGGCTACTCGTGAAGAATATGGAGATAGCAAGCCATTGGCTGGAGCTAGAATTGCAGGGTGTTTGCACATGACAATTCAAACTGCAGTTTTAATTGAAACTTTAGTTCATTTAGGTGCTGAGGTTACTTGGTCATCTTGTAATATATTTTCTACACAAGATCAAGCAGCAGCTGCAATTGCAGCAACAGGAGTTCCTGTTTTTGCTTGGAAAGGTTTAAGTGAAGAAGAATTTGATTGGTGTATTTTACAAACTCTTACTGCTTTTGAAGGGGGTAAATCATTAAACATGATTTTAGATGATGGTGGTGATTTAACAAATATGGTATTTGACCGTTTTCCTGAAATGGTTGCTGATATTAAAGGGCTTTCAGAAGAAACAACTACTGGTGTACACAGGTTGTATGAAAGAATGGAGAAAGGTACACTTTTAACTCCTGCTATTAATATCAATGATTCAGTTACTAAATCAAAGTTTGATAATAAATACGGTTGTAAAGAATCATTAGTAGATGCTATTAGAAGAGCTACTGATGTGATGATGGCTGGTAAAGTTGCTGTTGTTGCTGGTTATGGTGATGTAGGTAAGGGTTCTGCAGCTTCATTAAGAGGTGCTGGAGCTAGAGTTATTGTTACGGAAATTGATCCTATTTGTGCTTTACAAGCTGCAATGGATGGTTTTGCAGTAAAAAGAATGGATGATGCCTGTAAAAATGCTGATATCATTGTTACAACAACTGGTAATAAAGATATTATTCAATCTCGTCATTTTGAGAGCATGAAAGACAAAACAATTGTTTGTAATATTGGTCATTTTGATAATGAAATTGATGTAGCTTGGTTAAATGACAATTGGGGGCATACTAAAAATACAGTAAAACCTCAAGTAGATATGTACACAATTGATGGAAAAGATATTATTTTACTTGCTGAAGGTAGGTTAGTGAATTTAGGTTGTGCTACTGGGCATCCTTCTTTTGTAATGTCTAATTCATTTACAAACCAAGTATTGGCACAATTAGAACTTTGGAACAATACGGATGCATACAAAAATGAAGTGTATATGTTACCTAAGCATTTGGATGAAAAAGTAGCTAGACTACACTTGGCTAAAATTGGTGTTGAATTAGAAACTTTAAGGCCAGAACAAGCTGAATATATTGGTGTAACTGTTGAAGGGCCATATAAGCCAGAATACTACAGATACTAATTTAATTTAGATATGATATGTTAAATGAAAAGCCCGAGAAATCGGGCTTTTTTTAATGATTATAAATTCTCATTTGACTTCCGTTTAAGCTCCAATTATACATTTTTAAGGGAAGGAGTGCTGGTGAGTTCAAAACACTTGCATTATTCCCTATGTCAAAAGCTGAGCTGCAGCAATTGCAATAGGCTATTCCAGCATCTACTGAGTCAATGTACGAGCAAGCGAGTGAAGGTTCATAGCTGCAATTCCTATCATATACCTTGTAGTCATTTCCTACCCCATGGTAAATTATGATTCCTTCAACTCCTCCTTCAATAAAAATAGAGCTTCCAGAAATTTGTAAATCGCTATATTCTGGCAAACTCAAATCAACATAAATATTTACATAAACATCTTTAATATAGTCATCTTTAGAGTTGCAACTTGCAATTAATAGGCTGATGCTAAGAAGATAAACTATTGTTTTCATACTTGCAATTTTATGAAAAAGAAATGGAATTATCTTAAAGTAAGGTGTTAAATTATTTGCTATCTTTACGGCCTTTAAAAACAGAATTTATATTTAAACGAAACATTATACCATGTTGAGAAAAATTTATTTAATAGCAGCTTTAGTATTTACATCATCACTTGCTATGGCGCAAACAGGAACCTTGAAAGGGGTAATTACAGATGCAATGAGTGGGGATCCAATTCCTTTTGCAAATATAATCATTGAAAAGAATGGAAATCAATCAGGAGGTACTACTACCGATTTTGATGGAAATTATACTATTAAACCTGTTGAACCTGGGAATTATACAATAAAAGCAACTTTTGTTGGGTATGGTACTGTTGAGGTGACAGGAGTAGTTGTTTCTGCTAATAAGATTACATTCCAGGATGTAAAATTACAAGAAGGTATCGCAATTGGAGAGGTGAAAGTTATTGCGTATAAAAAACCGCTTTTGGATCAAGATAATCTTTCGGGTGAAACAAAAACAGCTGAAGAAATTATTGCTATGCCAACAAAAAACATCAACTCTATGGCTGCAGCTACTGCAGGTATTTATCAGAAAGATGAAGGGGATGCAGTGAATGTTAGAGGTTCGCGTTCTGATGCAACTGAATACTATGTTGATGGAATTAAAGTAAGAGGAAGTATGGGTGTTCCAACTTCTGGTATTGAGCAAATTACGGTAATTACTGGTGGTGTTCCTGCACAGTATGGAGATGCTACTGGGGGAATTATTTCGATTACAACTAAAGGTCCTTCTAGTAAAACGTTTGGAGGATTAGAGTTTGAGTCTTCTTCATTGTTTGATAAGTATAATTATAATTTATTAGGGTTTGTTCTTTCTGGTCCTATCTTGAAAAAGAGAAATACTGACGGAACAAAAGGTTCTTCAATTATGGGTTATTTCCTTTCAGGAGAGTTTAGAAGTGTTGATGATACTGACCCTTCTGCAATTGGAATGTGGAAAGTAAAAGATGATGTTTTGGCTGATTTGCAAGCGAATCCATTTAAAATTGCACCTAATGCTTCTGCTGGATTATTAAGTAGATCAGAATTTTTAACTGCTGATGATTTTGAAAATGTACAGGCAAAAGTAAATACAAACGAAAAAAGATTTAGTCTTTCAGGAAAAATAGATATTAAGCCAGGTAAAAACACTTTCCTTTCTTTAGGAGGTACTTATTATGCTCGTGAAAGTAGAGACTTCTCTTCTTGGCGTTCAATGTTCTCTTGGGACAACAACCGCCAATCAAGTCAGCATACTTATCGTATTTCAGGTAAGCTAACGCAAAAATTTGGTTCTGAAGAAGATAATGATGAGGAATCAAGCGCTACTGTAAAGAATGCCTTTTTTACTATTCAAGGAAATTATACCAATAATAAATACACTTATGTTGATGCAACTCATAAAGATAATTTATTCAACTATGGTTATGTAGGGAAATTTGAAACAAGTAAAGCACCTATTTATACTAATGGTTTTGCTGTGGATAGTGTTACAGGAACTATTTACGCTGGTAGGGTTTTAAATGGTTGGGCTGATACTTTATTTGAATTTACTCCAGGTGGTGTAAATACATCATTAGAAAACTATACTAATGCTTATATAAGTATGTTTGAAGACTATAGCATGACATCTTATATTGGTGGTTATGGAGCAGATGGTCAGTTAAGAACTGCAGCTGATTTACAAGGTAAAGGTTTGCTGAATGGCCAATTGCCTTCAAGCGTATATTCTTTATTTGGAAATCATGGTTCTATGTATAATGGCTCTGCTAAGCAGGAAAATACACAAACTACTTTTAAGGCATCAGGTTCTGCTGATATCAAATCACACGAATTTTCTTTTGGGTTTGAATTTGAACAAAGAAAAGATTATTACTGGGGAACTTCTCCAATGGATTTGTGGGGATTAATGCGTCAGCAAGCAAATAAGCATATTTTGGAAAGAGATTTGTCAAATCCTTACCCGGTATTTGATGAAAATGGAATTTATCAAGATACAGTAAATTATGATCGTTTATTTATTGCTGAGGAGCAGTCAGAATTTGATAAAAACTTTAGAGCAGCACTTGGGAAAGGGCAATTAGAATATATTGACATTGATTCTTATTCTCCTGATAATTTTAGCTTGGATATGTTTAGTCAGGATGAGTTATTAAATAATGGTTCATCATTAGTGTATTATTATGGATATGATATTTATGGAAATAAAAATACTGCACATAATACATTAAATGATTTCTTTACTCATCAAGATGAGAAAGGAAACTTTACAAGAAATATTGCTCCTTATAATCCAATTTATCAGGCAGGATATATTCAAGATAAATTTGCAATTGAGGATTTAATTTTTAATGTTGGTTTAAGAGTTGATCGTTTTGATGCAAATCAGAAAGTATTAAAAGATAAGTTCCTATTATATAGTGCGCATACTGCTGGAACTGATTTAGATTTAATAAATAATTCAAATATTCCGTCAACAATTGGTGATGATTATATAGTATATGTTGATGATGTTGAAAATCCATCAGCTATTGTTGGTTATCGTAATGGTGATGTTTGGTACAATGAAGAAGGGTTACAAATTTCTGACCCAACTTTGTTAGCTGAAGCAGCTGGAGGTAAAATTGCTCCTTACTTAACAAACCCTGAAGATGCTAAAAATGGTAATGTAAAAATGGATGCATTTGAAGATTATACTCCTGAAACGGTATTTATGCCTAGGATTGCATTCTCTTTCCCTATTTCTGATGAAGCTCAATTTTTCGCACATTATGATGTGTTGACACAAAGACCTCCAACAGGTAATAGATTGGAGCCAGTTGATTATTTATTTATGGCAGATAGAGTAGGTGCTACTTTAAATAATCCTGACTTAAAACCAGAGAAAAATGTAGATTATGAATTAGGTTTTGCGAAAACATTATCATTAAAATCAGCTTTAAAAATCTCAGCATTCTATAAAGAATTAAGAGATATGATACAGGTAACAAATACTTTAGCAGCTTATCCTGCACAGTATTATACTTATGGAAATATTGATTTTTCTACTGTAAAAGGAATGTCTGTTAATTATGACTTAAGAAGAACAAATAATGTACAGCTCACAGCTAACTATACTTTACAATTTGCTGATGGAACAGGTTCTTCTGCTACCTCAGGAGCTAGTTTAGTAAATACGGGTCAGCCTAATTTGCGTACTTTAATTCCTTTAGCTTATGATCAGAGACATGCTATTTCTGCTTCTGTTGACTATAGGTACGGAAATGGTAAAGATTATGATGGGCCAGTTTGGTTTGGTGCAAAAGTATTCCAGAATGCAGGTGCAAATATTATGTTATCAGCAGGTTCAGGAACTCCTTACTCTCGTCAATCTAATATCACACAAGAAGCTGCTTCAGGGATTAATGATCGTTCTACTTTGGAAGGAAGCCTTAACGGATCTCGTTTACCTTGGCAATTCCGTATGAATGCGAAAATTAACAAAGAATTTGAACTTAAATGGAGTGATAAAAAGAGCTCGCATTTAAATGTGTATGTGCAGGTACAAAATTTATTGGATGTAAAAAATATTATTAGTGTATATCGTGCAACAGGTAACCCTGAGGATGATGGTTATTTAACTTCATCAGCAGCACAAAATGCTATTGATGCAAAAAATGATGCAGATGCCTTTAGGTATTTATATTCTTTAGCAGTTAATAATCCTTCACATTATAGCTTACCAAGAATGTGGAGAGCAGGAATAAGCTTACAATTTTAATTAGATAAACAAAATGAGACTGAAAAACAGAGCATTTATGAATAATAAAATAAAACAAATTGCAATTCTTTCTTTAGCCCTTTTTACAGGAGTGGCTATGGCAAAAGAAAATATTAGTCCTGGATTAACTTCTGGAGTAAATACTAAGATTGCTGCTGGATGTAACCCTTCAACATCACAAACTGATTTAGATGTGAATAATGTAAGGACTACTATTATGGGTGGGGGTGATATGTGGTGGAACTTATCTGATGCCCAATATGAAATTCCTAAAGGAGGAAACAAACATTCAATGTTTGCTGGTTCACTTTGGATTGGTGGTGTAGATGATGGTGGACAATTAAAAGTTGCGGCTATGACTTACCGTCAGTCAGGTAATGATTTCTGGCCAGGACCTTTGAATGTTGATAATGCTACAATATCAGCTGAAGAGTGTACTAAATGGGATGATCATTTTAAAATTGATCGTTCGGTTGTTGAAGAGTATGTAGCTCGTTTTGATACAGACCCAACTTATGTAATTCCTGAAATTATTTTGGAATGGCCTGCTCATGGTGATCAGTCACTTGGACAAGATGAATTTTTAGCACCCTTTCATGATGTAAACGGAAATGGAATTTATGAGCCTTATAGTGGTGATTATCCTGATTATAATATTACTGGAACTAATGATAATGCCAGATTGTTTGGTGATCAAACTTTATGGTGGGTGTTTAATGATAAAGGAAATATTCATACTGAAACTGATGCTGAAGCTTTAGGTTTAGAAATTCATGCGCAAGCCTTTGGTTTTGCTGCTGATAATGAAGTAAATGATATGACTTTTTACAACTATAAAGTAATTAACCGTTCTACTTTACCTTTAAATGACACTTATTTTGGACAATGGGTAGATGCTGATTTAGGATTCTATTTAGATGATTATGTTGGATGTGATGTAAATCTTGGTTTAGGTATTTGTTATAATGGTGATGCTGAAGATGAAGGTGCTGCTGGTTATGGTTTTAATCCTCCAGCTATTGGTGTTGATTTCTTTCAAGGACCATTAGCTGATCCTAATGATGGAATTGATAATGATAGAGATGGAGTAACTGATGAATTAGGTGAACAAATCATTATGTCTAAATTTGTATATTATAATAATGATGGTACTATGCAAGGAAACCCTAATGGAGGAACTGATATTTATAATTACTTAAGAGGTATTTGGAGAGATAATGTGCCTATGACATTTGGAGGTGATGGACATGGAAATGGGGCAGGTTCAACTACTGATGAATGTAACTTTATGTTCCCTGGTACTTCTGATTCTGATTTTCCAGGACAAGAATGGACTGAAGTAACAGCTGGAAATCAGCCTGCAGATAGAAGGTTCTTGCAATCAGCAGGACCATTTACTTTATTGCCTGGTGCTGTAAATGAAATTACAACTGGTGTAGTTTGGGCTCGTGCAAAATCAGGAGGGCAAACAGCTTCAGTACAATTATTAAAAATTTATGATAGAGAGGCACAAGCCTTATTTGATAATAACTTTAATATTCTTAATGGGCCTGATGCTCCAGATTTAACAATTAGAGAATTAGATAAAGAATTAATTTTCACATTATCCAATGGTGCTACTTCTAATAATCAAAATGAATCTTATTCTGAAAAAGACCCTTACATAACAAAACCTGTTAATTTAGCCAATTCACCTAATTATGAATTCCAAGGATATTTAGTTTATCAGTTAAAAAACGCTACTGTTTCTGTAACGGATTTAGATGATTCTGATAAAGCAAGATTAATATTTAGAAGTGATGTAAACGATACAGTAACTGGAATTGTAAATCAATATTTAGATCCTATTTTAGGAGTGTATACTCCTATTGAAGAAGTTGCTTCAGTACTAAGCTCTGGGGTTATTGGTTCAGTTGATGAAGGGGTTCAGTATTCTTTCCAAATTAAGGATGATAAGTTCGCATTAGGAAATACTCGTTTAGTAAATCATAAGACTTATTATTTTATGTCATTGTCTTATGGATATAATAGGGCAGAAGAAAATTCAAGTCCTTATGATGTCAGTAATCCTGATTATGATGGAAGAAATCAGCCTTATATTTCAGGTAGAAGAAATATTAAAACTTATACAGGAATTCCTCATTTTACTGAGCCTGATGCTGGAGGAACTACTCTTGGCGCAAACTATGGTGATGGTGTAGAATTGACAAGGTTAGAAGGAACAGGAAATGGTGGAAATGCAATGGAGCTTACTCCAACAACTATTAGTGCTATTCTTGAAAGCCCTGACCATAGAGCAATGGATTTAACATATGAAGCTGGGCAAGGGCCAATTGATATTTCAGTTGTTGATCCTGTGAAAATTTCTAAAGGAACATTTATTCTGAAACTACAAGAGCCAACACTTACAAATGCAGGTTTAATTACTTCTTATGGGAAATGGACTTTAACTGATGAAGAAACTGGTTTTGTTAAAGCCTCAGCCAATCAAGACATTATTGTAGGTACAGAAATTTATGTCTCTCAATTAGGTTTAAATGTAAAAGTAAAACAAGCAAGTAACCCTGGTGATGACCCTACTAATATAGATGATAATGGTTTTATTTCTAGTTCTATTGAATTTGAAAATGTAAATGACAGTTGGTTAACAGGTTTAGCGGATAGAGATGATGATGGTTCTTCATGGGGATGGGGGTTAAACTGGATTAGATCAGGTTCTTATACTAATGATGATGTTTCATCTTTTAGTGATTATAATCTTGCTGATGACCCTAATGGTGTTTTTGAAGGAGCTGTAATGCAAACCAATAATGTGAGTTTCAACTTTTTTGATGTAGAAGCTACTGGAGGTACTTGGGCTCCTTATCGCTTTGCTTCTTATTTTAATGATGGACCTGGGCATAGTAGCTCAATTACTAATCAGTCCAAATTAATTAATCTAAATTCTGTTGATATAGTATTTACAAATGATACTTCAAAGTGGACTAGATGTTGTGTGGTTGAAGCACAGGATAATGAATTGCTAGCTATTGGTCAACAAGAAAAAATGGGATTAAGAAAATCACCTTCAGTTGGGAAAGATGGACAGCCAGATGCTAGCGGAACTATTGGTATGGGTTGGTTTCCTGGGTATGCAATTGATATTGAAACTGGTGAAAGGTTGAATATAATTTTTGCAGAAGATTCTTGGCAAACTTCAGAGAACGGTACAGATATGATTTGGAATCCAACTGCTACAATTACTACAGAGGATTTGCCTCAATTTGATCCGAATGCTCCTATTGGAGAACAATTTAGTAATGGAAATTACTTGTTAGGAGGAAAACATTTTATTTATGTTGTAAATGGTAACTCATGGGTAAAAGGAACTGAAGATTATATAAATGGTAATTATGCTGATGTTAATGATGCTCCAAATTATGATCAAGGAACTTGGGCTCATGCAAAGTTACTTAATGATGTTAGTGGTGTAGGAAAATGGAGAGTCTTCCAGAAAGTTTCATGGTGTGGGATTCCTTTATTAGCTCCAGGTAGAAGTTTAGGAACTGAACTAGGGAATACAAAAAATGATGCAACTATTAAGCTAAGAGTAACTAAACCATATAAGCAATATGAAACAGTTACTTCTGATAAAATATTAGATAAGAATGACACACTAGTTTTAGGTGAAACTTATATTGTTGCTTATCAAAATTCAGGAACTACTTGGGGTGGAAAATCGGTAAATCATGATGGTGTTACTTATGAAGTAGGAGAAAGCTTTATAGCTTCAACAACTACATTTGCTGGAAGTGATAAGGCTAGAGTTATTCCATCTGCAGCTTTAAATTCATTTAATCCTATATATCGTTTTAGTACTGACGATATTGTTGCTGAGAAAGGTGATTTAAGTGTAGCAAAAGATGCTATGGAATTAATTAATGTAGTTCCTAACCCTTATTATGGTTATTCTTCTTATGAAACTAATCAGTTAGATAATAGAGTTAAGATTACTAATTTACCACAGCAAGCAACTATATCTATCTTTACGGTAAGTGGTACTTTAGTACGAGAAATAAAGAAAGATGATAATGTAACTTCAGTGGATTGGGACTTGAAAAATAATTATGGAATTCCAATTTCAAGTGGGTTATATATTATTCATGTAAGAGGGAAGTTCTGGGATGCTGATGCTAAAGAATTTGTTGAAAAAGACAAAGTGATTAAGTGGTTTGGTGCATTGCGTCCTATTGATATGGATACATTCTAAAAAATAAAATTTGACGATAATAAATAGTATAGATATGAAACAAATTAATAACTGGATAAAAGCTACAACAATAATTGCTTTGATGGCGCTTCCATTTCAAGAAGGTTTTGCAGGTAATGAGCAAAGAGCAGGACAAGCGGGAGCTTCTGAATTATTAATCAACCCTTGGGCAAGAACATCAGGATGGGGTGGTGCAAATATTGCAGGAGTTAGAGGATTAGAAGGGATTTACTCTAATGTAGCTGGTTTGGCATTTACTCAAAAAACTGAATTGATTTTTACTCAAACTTCATGGTTGCAATATGGTAATAAAATGTTTGATGCTAATAGCTCAGTAAGTAGTATTAGTTCATTTGGTTTTGCACAAAAAGTTGGTGAATCAGGTGTGCTTGGTTTTGCCGTAATGAGTATGGATTTTGGAGAAGTGGAAATTACAACTGTTGATTTACCTGATGGAGGGATAGGTACTTATTCTCCTAAATTCATGAATATGGCAATTTCTTATGCTAAGGTATTCTCTAATAGTATTTATGGTGGAGTTACTGTAAAAATGATTTCAGAACAAATTTCTAATACAGGTGCAAATGGTGTAGCTTTGGATGCAGGTATTCAATATGTAACTGGTGAAAAAGATAATTTAAAGTTTGGAATATTCTTAAAAAATGTTGGGCCAAGAATGTCATTTACTGGAGATGGCCTTTCATTTAGAGGGAATTTAAGTGATGAATATAAAATGACTATTGAACAAAGATCATCAGAGTTTGAATTACCTGCTTTATTAAATATTGGTATGTCATATGATATTAATGTTATGAACCATAGGTTGACAGGAGCAGGAACTTTTACTTCTAACGCATTTCAAAAAGACCAGTACCGTTTAGGTTGTGAGTATGCTTATAATGAAATGTTTATGGTGCGTACGGGTTATACATATGAAGAGGGTATAAGAACGCCATCAACAAGAACTACTGCATTAAGAGGGCCTTCTGCTGGATTTACAGTTGAGTTGCCAATGGGTAGTAGTACAACTTTCGGTTTAGATTATTCTTACCGTCATACTGATCCTTTCCAAGGTTCACATACTATTGGAGCTAGGATTAATTTATAAAATAAAAACAAAACATATTATGTTCAGAAAGGAAGGTAACTTCCTTTTTGTGCGTTTATAAGCATAAGAATTATGAGTACAATATATTTATCACAAGAAGGATACGATAACTTAAAAGCTGAATTGAACACTTTAAAGTCAGTTGATAGACCTAGAGTAATTAACCAAATTGCAGAAGCAAGAGATAAAGGTGATTTATCAGAAAATGCAGAATATGATGCTGCAAAAGAAGCACAAGGATTGTTAGAAGCAAGGATTGCTAAATTAGAGAATGATGTTGCTAATGCTAGAGTGTTGGATCAGCAAGATATGGATACTTCAACTGTGCATTTGTTGACTAAAGTTACTATAAAAAATACTGAAAATGGCATGGAGATGACCTATGCGATTGTTTCTGAATCTGAAGCAGATTTAGCTGCTAAAAAGATTTCTGCTAGCTCACCAATTGGTAAAGGTTTGTTGGGGAAAGCAGTAGGAGAAATTGCAGATATTGAGGTGCCTAATGGAATTATGCATTTTGAAGTAATTGAAATTGCAGCTCTTTAATGAGTATCTTTTCCAAAATAGTGAATGGTGATATTCCTGCTTATAAAGTTGCAGAGGATGATAACTATTTAGCATTTCTGGATATTTTTCCTTTGGCAAAAGGACATGTATTGGTTATTCCAAAAAAGCATACAGATTATATCTTTGATATTGCTTCAGATGAGTATTTGGAGCTTTGGAAATTTGCACAAAAAGTAGCAAAAGGAATGGATAAGGTAATTTCGTGTAAAAGGATTGGAGTTGCAGTTATTGGGCTTGAGGTTCCTCATGCTCATATTCATCTGGTGCCTTTAAATAATGTTTCTGACATTAATTTTGAACGACCAAAACTAAAATTTTCTGATGCTGAAATGCAAGAAGTTGCAACTTTAATTAAATCTGCTATTTAAGTTTATCAGGGTTGTCTTTTAAAAAAGCACCCCAACCCGTATAGTTTTTTTCTTTTCCTCCTGCAGGATTTCTTTGAAAGTAATGGCAAACAGCAGCTGCTAATCCATCACTTGCATCTAAATGTTTTGGCATTTCTTTAATGTTTAGTAGGGATTGCAACATGGAAGCAACTTGTTCTTTACTGGCAGTACCTTTTCCTGTGATTGCCATTTTTATTTTCTTTGGAGCATATTCGAATATAGGCACTTCACGATAAAGTGCAGCCGCCATAGATACTCCTTGTGCTCTACCTAACTTCAACATGGATTGTACATTTTTTCCAAAGAAAGGTGCTTCAACTGCAAATTCATCTGGTTTATATTCATCCACTAATTGTAGCGTGCGTTCAAATATTCTTTTCAATTTTAATTCATGTGAACCTAGTTTGGATAAATGCAAAACTCCCATCTGAACCAATTCCATTTTTTTGCCTTTTATATGGATAATACCATAACCCATAATAGTGGTTCCAGGATCTATACCTAATATGATTCTATCAGTTTGCAATTGTTATCTTTGTAATTAAAATTGTAGAACAAAACTAAGCAATGCTAAGCAAAAAAACGATTGGCTTACTATTAAAAATTGGAATTGTGGCATTAGCCCTTTTCTTTTTGTACGAACAACTTACAGCTAAAAGTAGTATCGAACAGTTTAATAGTGCTAAGATTCTGGAGCAAATAAAAGGGCATTATGGTGTGTTTATTGTAATTATCCTTATGATGTTCTTAAATTGGTTTTTGGAGGCATTAAAGTGGCGTTTCTTAATTGCTAAAATTGAGAAGATATCAATTAAACGCTCCATTCGAGCAATCTTTTCTGGGATTACAGTGTCAGCATTTACACCTAATAGAGTTGGGGAATATGGAGGTAGGGTTTTTTGCTTGGAAAAGGCAGATAGAATACAAGCAGTACTGATTACCGTAATTGGATCCATGGCGCAATTAGTAACTACTATTTTTTTTGGTTCAATAGGGCTTTTATATCTACCGAGTTATAAGTCTGAATTATCTCATTTTTTTCATAAAGTAAGTTTTGCTTTCCCTGTTTTTGCATTCATACTTATTGTATTAAATGTGTTGTTAGTTATGTTGTTTTTGAATGCTTCAGTTTTTTCCAATGTATTATCTAAAGTGTCTTTTTTAAAGAAATTTAAAAAATATAACTCGGTATTTTCTTTTTATTCTTCAGCTGAATTAGGAAAGGTCTTGCTTTATTCTGTAGCAAGATATGCTGTGTTTACTACTCAATTTTTCATTCTACTAGAATTATTTGAAGTCTCTATTGCCTACAATGATGCCATTGTACTTATTATGTCAATGCTATTTGTTATTTCCGTAATTCCTACTATTGCAATTACTGAAATTGGCATTAGAGGTTCTGTTGCAGTATTTCTATTTGGTCTAATTTCTGCTAATACGGTTGGTATATTGTCGGCTACTTTTGTAATGTGGATTGTTAACCTTTTGTTGCCAGCACTTATCGGTACTATTTTTATTTTCACTCTTAAATTCTTCAGAAAATAATGTTATTTTTTATTGCTCTTATTATTTTATTGTACGGATTACAGATTTCAAAATACCGTATTGGTTGGGATAAAATAAATTCTAAAATCAAAAAAGAATTTACCCCAAAAGTAAGTGTTGTTATTGCTATGCGTAATGAGGAGTCAGAAATAAAACGATTGATTTCAGTTCTGAAAAAACAAATTTATCCTACTGATTTTTTGGAGATAATTTTGGTAAATGATCATTCCACAGATGCTACTTTGGATTTATTGGAAAAGGCTGAAATGGATAATTTGCAAATTATAAATATGCCTGATGGTGAGTTTGGTAAAAAAAATGCAATTTCAAAAGCGATACAAGTTGCCAAGGGAGAAGTTATTCTGGCCTCTGATGCAGATTGTAGTTTTACGCCTAATTGGGTAAGAACTATGGTAGCCTATTTTGCTGATGAACAAATCAAATTAGTCTCAGGCCCTGTTGGGTTTCATAAACAGAAAGGCATTTTTCAGAGTTTACAAACTTTGGAGTTTGCCTCATTAATTGGTTCGGGTGCTGGGGCAATTGGTATGGGAAATGCTATCTTTTGTAATGGTGCCAATATGGCTTATCGTAAAGCTGTCTTTTTAGAAGTGAATAATTTTGAATCCGATAAAGCAGTAAGTGGTGATGATGTTTTTCTATTACATAGCGTAAAGTCAAAATATCCTAAGGCAATTGCTTTTGCAAAAAATGAGGATGCCATAGTTACAACTGAAGGAGTTCAGACAATAAAAGGTTTTATTAATCAAAGAAAAAGATGGACGGCTAAGAGTAGCGGTTATAAGGATTGGGCAAGTATCTATACGAGTTTCCTGGTTTTGTTTACTAATGTAATTGGGGTTATATTATTAGGATTATCCCTTTTAGATTTCACTTATTTGAACTATTTCCTTTATTATTTTGCGTTAAAGTTTTTGGCAGATTTATATTTACTACTTCCTGTTCTTAGCTTTTTTAATCGTAAGGATTTAGCAAAATGGATATTACCGTTTGAATTTATTTACTCCTGTTATATCGTTTTGATTGTTATTTTATCGTTCACTAATACCTTTGAATGGAAAGGAAGAATACATAAAAAATAAATGAAAAACGCATCTTTAAATATATTAGCTTGGCAAAAATTGAAGCAGAATAAATTAGCTTTATCCTCTTTAGTTTTTATTATTGCGTGTGTTTTATTGGGTGTATTTGCAGTTGTTATTAGTCCTAATGGCAGCCCAATAGCAAATGAAATGCATATTGAATTAGCAACTAAACAGCCGTTCACCAAAGTTATGTTTTTGGAAATCCCTAAGGAGAGTGTAGCGCAAGTTTCTTTTATGGAAGGCTTATTTTTTGGAAAACCATTGGGTGTAAAGAGAATCCCAATTGATGAGTTTACTAGTATTAAAAATGGAGTTTCCTATTTCCCTTATCAATCAGAATTAGCAAAAGTTCATATTGGAGATTATCAAATTAATAACCAAACTTTTTATTTTGGTACAGATAAATATGGTAGGGATTTGATGAGCAGAATATTATATGGAATCAGAATCTCTTTATCAGTTGGGTTTATTGCCGTATTTATTTCTTTGTTTATTGGTATTAGTTTGGGGCTTATTGCAGGTTATTTTAGAGGAAGAACGGATGATGTAATTATGTGGTTTGTAAATGTGATTTGGTCTATCCCAACTTTATTAATGGTAATTGCAATTACATTGGCTTTAGGAAAAGGCTTTTGGCAAGTATTTGTAGCAGTTGGGCTTACTATGTGGGTGGAGGTAGCTCGTATTGTTAGGGGACAAGTCCTAGTGATAAGAGAGTTGGAATATGTTGAGGCAGGAAAAGCATTAGCCTTTAAATCCTTTAGGATAATTTTTAAACACATATTGCCCAATGTAATTGGGCCAGTTATTGTAATTTCTGCAGCCAATTTTGCTGCTGCAATTTTGATAGAAGCAGGACTTTCTTTTTTAGGTATTGGGGCTCAACCTCCTATGCCAAGTTGGGGTGGGATGATAAAAGACCATTACGCCTATATTATTATGGATAAAGCCTATTTGGCAATTATTCCTGGGGTAGCAATTATGAGTTTAGTTTTAGCATTCATGTTGCTAGGAAATGGTTTGCGTGATGCTTTTGATGTAAAGAGTTAGATAAGAAAATGTTGATTTATTGATGCGTTTATTTTGAGAGAAAAAGCAACAATGAAATGTCAACTAAACAACTAAGTAGATAAACGAATAAACAAGAGTAAAAAAATGTTGTCATCCTGAACGAATGTGAAGGAACTCGTTTTTGAACATTTTTACTAAGCTAAACGAATAAACAATAATATAATGGAACTAATATTTTCTGCACTTATAATTTTCTCACTTAGGTTGGCCGACCAAAGCTTGGGGACTATGCGAGCACTTTTAGTAAGTAAAAATAAACCGATTTATGCTGCACTTATTGGTTTGGTAGAATCTGCAATTTGGATAGTTGCTATCTCGCAAGTAATAAAAGATATTGATGATACGGTACTTATTGTGGCTTATGCTGCAGGTTTTTCGGCAGGAACTATTTTGGGCTCTTATATTGAACGAATAGTTGGTGTGGGGAATATTGTTGTGCGTGTTTTCTCTCCTGCAAATTCTCCTTCAGTGGCAGAAACTTTGCGAGAGAATGGTCATGGCGTAACCGTTATTGATGGAGAAGGGAAGGATGGCCCTGTAAAGATTTACCTTTGTGTTATTCCAAGGAGGAAATTGAAGTCGGTATTGAACATGATTGAAGAAATAAATCCAAATGCCTATATCACTACCGATATGGCTAACCCTACTTCTTTGAAGAAGTAGATATAAATAAAAACTCCTTCTCAGAAATGAGAAGGAGTTTAATTAGTTAAATAGTATAACTATATTATTATTTCCAGTTAGATAGTGAATATGTAGTTGATTTGACTAAGTTTTTAACATAAGTTAATCCTGGAGTTGGATAGTCTTGATATCTCATTGTCATATTATTTGCATTAGTCATTTTATCTATATGGATAGTTAGACTTGCTGCTATCCCATCTGGATCGTTATCATCATATATTGTTCCATTCCAATTTACTATATTAGGATCTCCAGCTGTTATTGAAGCAGGTCCTATTGCATATGATATAAGAACTCCGTTAACCCATGTTTCTGTTCCTATATTGCCGTTCTCAAAAAAGTAGATTAAGTCTCCTGCAACTGCTGTGTTTTCCCAAACACCTATAACACTATACATACATGATCCATCATCTTCTTCTGCATCTGCATTGTAATTAGAAGCTCCTGAGTCTGTACATCCTTCTTCTTTAGCACAGGAAGAAAATATTAGAGGCAGCATTAAAAATAAGTAAAGCATTTTTTTCATAATAATCTTTTTTTGGTTAATTTATCTGCAAGTATAATTATTTTTGTTAAAAATCGCCTGCATTTTCTATTTTTTTGTTATGCTGCTCTCAAAACGAAAAAAGCTGAAGAATTTCATATTCTTCAACTTTTTATTTTGTTATATATAATGCTAAAAATTGTAGTGATTAGCAAATGATATTTCTAGAAAGGCAAGTCATCATCTTCTGATGCAGGTGCATTAAATGCAGGTGCAGCTTCCATGTCAGCATTTCCTGCTCCTTGGCTTTCAATTCTCCAAGCATCTATGTTATGGAAATATCTACCGTTATATTCTCTTGATGATAAGTTGAAAGAAACTTCAACTTGATCCCCTTCATTGTGGTGGTTTAACATTTCAATTTTGTCTTCTCCAAATAATTGAAAACAAATTTCTGGGTTATATTGTGCGCCAGTATCTACTAGGAAAGATTGTTTTTTCCATTCTTTTCCAGCTTTTGATGTTCCACTTTCTACACTTAATTTTCTACTTAATTTTCCTTTTACTGATAAACTCATGTTCTTTTTTTTATAATTTTAGTTTGACAAAATTAAGTAAAAAAAATCCTTAAAAATCTTTAAAGCGGCTTTTGTGTGTAAATGTTAAAAAATAATATCTTTGCCGTCCTTTTTAAGCGGATGTGGCGGAATTGGTAGACGCGCTAGACTTAGGATCTAGTGCCGCAAGGTGTGAGAGTTCGAGTCTCTTCATCCGCACACAAAATTAAGCAAGCGTTTTCGCTTGCTTTTTTTGTTTTATGATTATTTCATAATCAGATAAATAAGTGTATTTTTGCAGCCCTTTTTAAAAAATACATAAAAGATGAATTTAACACAAAGCAAAGCAAAAGATTTAATGGCTACAATTACAGTTGATGTAGTAGCAAGTGATTACACTGAAAAAGTTGATAAGGTATTGAAAGACTACCGTAAAACGGCTGAGGTTCCTGGGTTCAGAAAAGGAAAAACGCCAATGGGAATCATAAATAAAAAATACAGAACTTCTGTTATTGTTGAGGAGGTAAACAAATTAATTCAAGCTGAATTATATAAGCATATTACTGGAGAAAAAGTGAGAGTATTAGGGTCTCCAATGCCTATTGATGACACTCCAATTGATTGGGAAAATGCAGTTGATTTTAAATTTGTTTATGAAATTGCTTTAGCTCCTGAGTTTGATGTTAAAATTACAGCTAAGGATAAGTTAGATTATCAAAAAATAAAAGCGGATGCTAAATTAGTTGATGGTTACTGTAATGATATCGCTAAGCGTTATGGTAAAATGAGTAATCCTGAAGTTTCAATAGAAGGAGATTTAATTTTCTGTGCAATTAACCAATTAGATGTTGATGGTAATGTAATGGAAAACGGAATTAAAAATGATGCAACTGTTGCAATGGACTATATTGCTGACAAAAAGATCAAAAAACAATTTATTGGTGTAAAAGCTGATGATGTTATTAAAGTAAATGTGATGAAAGCATTTACAAACCATTCTGATTTAGGTGCTATGCTAGGTGTTGATCATGCTGCAATTCATAATTTAACTTCAGAGGAATTCCAGTTTACTGTAAAAAATATTAACCAATTAACTCCTGCTGAATTGAATACTGAGTTGTTTGATAAAGTATATGGTGAAGGTACAGTTAAGGATGTAAAAGAATTCAGAGCAAAAATTCAAGCTGAGGCTGAAGGACAATTTGTTGCTGAAAGTGATAGAATGCTTAAAAATGATGTAGTAACTTATTTTATTGATAAATTAAAGTTACAAATGCCAGATGATTTCTTGAAAAGATGGTTGGTTCAAACTTCTGAGCAACCAATTACTATGGAGATGCTAGAAACTGAGTATGATATGTATTCAAAAAGCTTACAATGGCAATTAATTGAGAATAAAATCTTGGAAAACTATGAGGTTAAGGTAACTCAGGATGATGTTGTTGCACATACTAAGAAGCTAATTGGTATGCAAATGAAACAATATGGTCAGCCAGAAGGTGATGACGCTCAATTGACTGAAATTGCAACTGGAATCCTTAAAAATGAGGAAGAGAAAAAGAAGATTTACGATCAAATTTTTGACGAAAGAACTTTAGCTGTTTATAAAGAAAACTTCAAACTTACAGAAAAGACAGTTACTTATGATGAATTTGTTAAATTAGCATCAGCAAAATAATAACAAAATTAACATCATGGATTACGGAAAAGAGTTTCATAAATACGCAACAAAACATCAAGGGATAAGTAGTTTACATTTAAATGAATTTACTTCAATACACGGGAATTATATTTCTCCAACAATTATTGAAGAAAGACAAATGAATGTAGCGAGTATGGATGTTTTTTCTCGTTTAATGATGGATAGAATCATCTTTTTAGGAGTTGGAATTAATGATCATGTAGCTAATATTATTCAGGCACAATTACTATTTTTAGAATCAGTAGATGCAAATAAAGATATTTTAATTTACTTGAATTCTCCAGGTGGTGGGGTATATGCTGGGCTTGGTATTTATGATACTATGCAGTATATTAATCCTGATGTTTCAACAATTTGCACAGGTATGGCTGCATCAATGGGGGCTGTGCTTTTATGTGCAGGCGCTACAGGAAAACGAACTGCTTTAAAGCATTCAAGAGTGATGATTCATCAGCCCTTAGGTGGTGCGCAAGGTCAGGCTTCTGATATTGAGATCACAGCAAATGAAATCAAAAAATTGAAGAATGAATTGTATGAAATTATTTCAAACCATTCAGGGCAAGATTTTGATAAAGTTTGGAAAGATGGAGATAGAGATTACTGGATGACTGCTGAAGAAGCAAAAGCATATGGTATGATTGATGAGGTGCTTGTAAGAAATAAATAATGTCAGAAAACGATAAAGTATTATGTTCCTTTTGTGGGAGAGATAAGCAGGATACCAATATTTTAATTGCAGGTACTTCAGCACATATTTGTGATTCTTGTATTGAGCAAGCTCATGAAATTGTAAAGGAGGATGCAAGTGATGAGGTTTTTTTAGCTAAAGATTTTACACTTTTAAAACCTAAGGAAATCAAAACACATTTGGATGATTTTGTAATCGGACAAGATGATGCTAAAAAAGTGATGTCAGTTGCAGTTTACAATCATTACAAAAGAATTTTACAACCTGATACTACTGATGAGGATATTGAAATTGAAAAATCAAATATCATTATGGTGGGGCGTACGGGTACAGGTAAAACCTTAATTGCTCGCTCTATTGCTAAGTTATTAAAAGTTCCTTTTTGTATTGCTGATGCTACTGTACTTACTGAAGCAGGTTATGTTGGTGAGGATGTAGAAAGTATTTTAACTCGCCTTTTGCAAGCTGCTGATTATGATGTAGAACAAGCAAAAAGAGGAATTGTTTTTATTGATGAAATTGATAAAGTTGCTCGTAAAAGCGATAATCCTTCAATTACTCGTGATGTAAGCGGGGAAGGGGTGCAACAAGCTATGCTTAAATTATTGGAGGGTACGGTTGTAAATGTGCCACCACAAGGAGGGCGTAAGCATCCTGACCAAAAGTTGATTGCCTTAGACACCAAAGATATTCTATTTATTAGCGGAGGTGCTTTTGATGGTATTGAAAGACATATTTCAGCTAGAATGAATACAAGTTCAATTGGTTTTAAGTCAGATAATAAAGAGGTAATTAAGAAAGATAATTTATTGCAATATATTTCTCCTCAGGATTTAAAATCATTTGGTTTAATTCCTGAATTGATTGGTAGAATGCCAGTAGTAACTCATCTAAACCCATTAGATAGAGCTGCTTTAAAATTAATATTAACTGAACCTAAAAATGCTTTAACTAAGCAGTATCAAAAACTATTTGATATGGATGGTATTGCGCTTAGTTTTGATAAAAAAGCAATTGATATTATTGTTGATAAAGCTATGGAATTCAAATTAGGAGCAAGAGGATTACGCTCAATTTGTGAAGCAATTATGCTAGATGCAATGTTTGAGTTTCCTTCTGATAAAAGTAAAAAAGAGTTGAAAATTACAGCTACTTATGTAAAAGCTCAGCTTACCAAACTTTCGTTTACCAAACTAAAAGTAGCTTAGTTTACTACTATAGGATAAGTAGTTCTGTTTATTGTAATATCAAAATTACAATCACATAATGAATCTCCATAATTTATGATTCTATCGGCATAACCATTAGGAGATATTTTAGCAGTTCCACTTTTTATTACGCAAGAAGGTAAGCATCCTAAATCAACATTTAAGGTATCAGTAATTTCCATACTAAAACTATTATTGTTAACGCCAGTTCCATTAGCAGAGCCTGTAATTTTATACCTGTCATCCGTAATGTCAAAATAAGTAGCCATTCCATTTACCCATTCTCTAGTTCTTGTTGACTCCCAATTGATTGTTCCGTTAGCAGTATTGATACTTGCATTATTTACAGCAATGGTAAACCACATATTTCCTTCATTGTTTCTACCTTGGTTAGTAACTACTCTTTCCCCTTGTACTAAATTATTATTTACATGATAATTATCGAATGTGGTAGTAATTACCGCCAAAGAGTCACGGTATTTTCCTGTGTAGGTGATAAGAATTTTTCCTTTTCTGAGTTTGAAGTTGTGCAAACAATTTATATTCCCAAAGTTAATAATTAAGGTGTCTGCATTGGAAGTGTCCGCATTCATTAAAGTGTAAGAAGCACAAGATTTATTTACTCCACTAGCCACAAAACCTTCTTCAACAATACAACCAACATCATTAAATACTTGTTCAGCAAATAGGTGGTCCTGTGTAGCTTGTGTGCTTGCTAAATCATTCTGAGTTATTACATCTTCATCTTTACAGGAGTAAAGTAAAACAGTTAAAATACTTAGGGCTAATAGTGTTTTTTTCATCTTAATATTTTTGGTAAACTTAGTTAATTTTCTCAAAAGTCAAAAAACTGTAGTCATGAGCATGCTTTTCATCAGCTTTGCAGTCTATTCTTTCTGATTCTTTCCAGTAATTTCCTAATTCAGGAAAAAAGGTATCTCCCTCAAAAGTGTGATGTACCTTGGTGAGGTAAATTTTATCTACTAAATTTTGTTCTAATGCAATTTTATAAATCTGACCTCCACCAATAATGAAAGGTTCAGTATCTCCATTTTGTTCCGCAATTTCTAATGCTTCTTCTACAGAATTGACAACTACACACCCTTCAGCCTTATAGTCTGATTGCCTTGTGATTACAACATTTGTTCTATTTGGTAATGGTCTGTACTTTTCTGGGATAGATTCAAAGTTTTTACGCCCCATTATCACATGATGACCTAATGTTGTTTCTTTAAAAAATTTCATATCCTTTGGTAAGTGCCAAATAAGATCGTTATCCTTTCCGATTACACCATTATTAGCTACCGCTACTATTAAGGAAACTCTCATTATTTTTTAATGACTTTATATTCTACTCCTCTTTCTGACAAGTAGTTTCTCACAAATTCAAAATGACCCCCTAAGTATTCTGGAGGAGAAATACCGACTCTATCATATTCTCCATTTACCACTAAATTGGCAACTGCAGTACAAGTAAATCCTGTTGTACGCGCCATAGAAATGGTTTCATCTTGGTATCTGTCCAATAAATTATATTGGTAACTTACTTGTTCTCCATTTTCAGTTCCTTTCATGATGATGCGCATTACTGTAAAATCTTTATCTCCTTTTTTCATTTCCCATTTTGGAAATAATAATTTGGCAGTCATATCTACAGGGCGAACCATAGTTCCGTTTATTTCAACTTCATCATAGGAGAAGAAACCACTTGCACGCAATACCTTTAAATACTCCACACAACCAGGGTAGCGCAAAGTTTTTTCTATCATGTTTGGTACATGATCCATAGTTTTGATTAAACTTCTTAATCCATCCGAATTCCAGCTTTCGAGTGTTCCTATTTCATCAAACTCTATCAGTTCAGTATCGGACAATGCTTCTTTGGTGATGAGCTGACTATGTTGCACATATCTAGCAGGACGGATGTATTCTTCAATCACATCAATAGGAGAAAATACCGCTTGGTATTCGTAAGGCCATTCTCTTTTTTCAGGAAGCCCACCCACCAAACATTCGTAATCGTTAATTTTCATTTTTGAATCATGATGTCCAAAAATAATATTTCCCATTCCTGGAGCAACTCCACAATCCATAACTGCAACTACTCCTTTCTTTTTTGCTAACTCATCTAGTCCGAACGGGTCTTCAGGATAAAAAGAAATATCGACTATATTTTTTCCTGCTTCAATTACATCCTTCATCATTTTATATCCCATAAATCCAGGGACAGCACCCACTACCAAATCAAAATCTTTAATCAAGTTCTGTAAAGTTGCTGTGTCAGACACATCAGTACAAATAGTGTTAATTCCTGCTAGCTTATCTAAGTTTTTTTGTGAGATATCTACTGAGGTAACATTGTGTTGTTTGGCTAAATCTTTTGCCATTACTCCTCCAACTAATCCTGCTCCTAAAACAATTACATTTGCCATTATATAGCTACTTTTCCTTTAATATGTGGGTGATATTCATAGTCCACTAATTCAAAATCATCAATAGTGAAATCAAAAATACTTTTCACTTCTGGGTTGATTTTCATTTTTGGTAATGCTTTTGTATCTCTACTCAATTGTAATTCCGTTTGCTCAAAATGATTGGTGTAAATATGTGCATCCCCTAAAGTGTGAACAAAATCACCTACTTCCAAATTACAAACTTGCGCCATCATCATAGTTAATAAGGCATAAGAAGCAATATTGAACGGAACACCTAAAAATATATCGGCACTTCTTTGATATAACTGACAAGATAATTTTCCATCTGCTACATAAAACTGAAAGAAAGCATGGCAAGGTGGTAAAGCCATTTGCTCAATTTCACCTACATTCCAAGCACTAACAATAATTCTTCTACTATCTGGATTATTTTTAATTGTTTCTACTACTTGCGTAATTTGGTCAATATGCTTTCCGTTAGGTGAGGGCCAACTTCTCCATTGGTATCCGTACACATGACCCAAATCTCCATTTTCATCTGCCCATTCATCCCAAATACGAACCCCATTTTCTTTAAGGTATTTTATGTTGGTATCTCCTTTTAAGAACCAAAGTAATTCATGAATGATGGATTTTAAATGTAATTTTTTGGTGGTGATACACGGAAATCCTTCCGACAAATCAAAACGCATTTGATGCCCAAAAACACTTTTAGTTCCTGTTCCTGTTCTGTCTGCTTTTAGCGTGCCTTCTTTCATCACGCGTGACATTAAATTTAAGTATTGTTGCATTTTTTTTTTTTTTTAGAGCCTTCCTTTTTCCTTCTTTTTTAAATATCGTTCAAATCTTTTCTTTGAGTAAGAAAATGATGAATACCCCCAATCTGAATCAAAGTTATTCCAAAAAATTCTCATATCTGTATGATTCATATCCATTACTACTATAATTTCATTAATTTTGAAATAGATATTATTGTTCCCAAACTTTCCATCTCTCCATTTTTTTTCATTTGAATCTATAAAATTTAATAACTCAATTGTTTAATTTATAAATTGTAGATTCTTCACATTCGTTCAGAATGACAATTTTTTTTTTCTAACAACTAAAAACTAGCAACCAAAAACTAATTTCTATAATATCATCCCAACAATTACGGCTGTAAATAGGGAAGCCAATGTTCCTGCTATCAAAGCCAATATTCCTAATTTGGATAAATCCTTAGTTCGTTTGGGAGCCAAAGCACCTATCCCTCCAATCTGTATTCCTATGGATGCAAAATTGGCAAATCCACATAAAATATAAGTGGCTATAATTATTGATTTTTCTTCAAAGAATTTACCACTTGCTTTCAAATCCCCTAAGGAAACATAAGCGACAAATTCATTCAGTATTGTTTTTTCTCCTAGCAATTGTCCAACTAAAACAATGTCTTCCTTACAAACACCCATTAACCAAGTAAGTGGTGCTAGGGTATAACCTAAAATAAATTGTAAAGTTAAGCCATCATATTGTCCGTTAGTAATAGAAGCTACCCAAGCATTAATGCCTGTAAAATCACCAATAAAGTCTTTTAGAAAATAGTTTGCCATAGCAATGAAAGCAATAAAAACTAGGAGCATAGCCCCTACATTTACGGCTAATTTTAATCCTTGTGTTGTTCCAATGCTAATTGCTTCTAAAGCATTTGTTCCTATTTGTTCGTCAGAGATACTCATATCCTCATTTACCTTTTCAGTTTCCGGCAATAATATTTTGGCAGCTACCACAGCAGCAGGAGCTGACATTACAGAAGCGGCCAATAAATGTTTTGCAAAAAACAGTTGTTGTACAGGATCACTTCCTCCTAAAAACCCAATATAAGCGGCCAATACGCCACCAGCAATAGTTGCCATTCCACCCGCCATAAGGCAAAGTAATTCTGACATTGTCATCTTGTCAATATAAGGTTTTATCAGTAGGGGTGATTCTGTTTGTCCTAAGAAAATGTTTCCTGCAGCAGCTAAACTTTCTGATCCTGAAAGATTCATTACTTTCTTCATAAATAAAGCAAAACCATAAACTACTTTCTGTAGGATTCCATAGTAAAATAGTAGGGAAGTTAGTGCTGAGAAAAATAAGATAGTTGGCAATACTTGAAAAGCAAAAATGAAGCCAAAAGAATTCATGTTTCCAACTAAATCACCAAATAAAAAGAGAGACCCTTCTCTAGTAAATCCTAAGATAGTTACAAAAATGGAACTAAGCCATTCAAAACCCCTTTGTACAAAAGGTACTTTTAAAATAAGAACAGCAAATACTATTTGTATGACAAGCCCTTTTCCAACTAATTTCCAATCAATTCCTTTTCGGTTACGCGAAAAAGCAAAGGCAATTAATAGCAAAGTAACTATTCCTAAAATTCCTCTTAAAAGAGATTCAAAAGAAAACCCTGATGTTTGAATAATTTCATTCATTTAGTTCCTTTTTTTTATTTCATCTCTTATTTCTGATGCCTTTTCGTAATCTTCTTGCTCAATAGCAGTGGCTAACATTTTTTTTAGCTTTGCTAAGCTAAAGGTATCTATTCCTTGAGGTTCTGTAGTTTTATCTTCCTCTAAATCTAGTGAAGAAACATCTTCCACCTCTTCTCTAGCATTATTAACAATAATTCCTGCTCTTGCTAAAATATCTTCATATGTAAAGATAGGGCAGGAATAACGAATAGCGAGTGCAATTGCATCAGAAGTTCTAGCATCAATAGCTACTTCCTCTCCAGTAACTTTGTGTTTGCAGTAGAATGCAGCATGAAAAATCCCCTCAATTAAGGTGTGAATAACTATCTTTTGTATGGTAATATCAAAACTATCTCCAAATGTTTTGAATAAGTCATGCGTTAATGGTCGTCCTGGTTCTTCCGTTCCATCTAGTGCAATAGCAATTGACCTTGCTTCACACCAACCTATTACAATTGGAAGTTGTCTTTTTCCAGTAGTTTCGTTCAATAACAATACATAAGCATTGTTTTGCGAATCGCTTTGCCGTATAGCAGCTATATCTAATTGAACGAATTCCAAATTTAGTTATTTAAGTTTTTGATTTCTTCTATAAGTTTTGGAACAACTTCAAAAGCATCACCTACAATTCCATAATCAGCAGCTTTAAAGAAAGGAGCTTCTGGATCGGTATTAATAGCAACCATTATTTTAGATGAATTTACTCCGGCTAAATGCTGTATTGCTCCAGAAATTCCAATTGCGATATAAAGGTCAGCAGTTACTGCTTTTCCTGTTTGTCCAACATGCTCTCCATGAGGTCTCCAACCAATATCAGATACTGGTTTGGAGCAAGCTGTTGCAGCTCCTAAAAGTTCTGCTAATTCTTCAACCATACCCCAATTTTCAGGTCCTTTTAATCCTCTTCCTGCTGAAACTACAATTTCAGCTTCTGATATAGATATTTTTCCACTTGCCGTTTCTTGTCCTTCAATAGTAATAGCGCCTTTTTCAGCAGTTGAATCAGCTTCAATACTACAGCTTCCTCCTGTTTCAATTAACTCATAAGAGTTTGGTGCAATAGATAAAATTGCTGTTGCTGATGTGATAGTTGCTAGTTCAATTGCTTTAGATGAGAAAGCTTTTCTTTTAACATTAATTGGGCTTGTGTTCTCAGGTAATGCAATAACATTACTTACTATTCCAGCTTTTAATTTAGCAGATAATCTTGGTGCTATCATTTTAGCTGTGTAAGTATTTGAGAATATCAAAACACTTGCGCCATTAGCAGCTTTTGCAATTGCATTTGTTGCTGCTTGGCTATCTCCTTTTTCTATTCCACTGCATGAAACTACTTTGCTTGCTCCATAGTTTCCTAGTTTATTTAATTCATCATCACTCACTTCTCCTAAGGAGATAGCAATAACATCTGTTCCTAATAATTTTGCAGTTTCACTTGCATAGGATACTGCTTCAAAAGTACTTTTTCTAAAATTTCCTTCCCAATTTTCTGTATATACTAATACTGACATTTTTCTAATTTCGTTTATTAAATAACTTTTGCTTCATTGTGTAATAGGCTTACTAGTTCAGCTACATTGTCAGCATCTACTAGCTTACAAGCTCCTTTTTCAGCTGGTTTTTCAAAACTAACTGAGGTAGTTAAGTCTTCAGTAGTTGAAGGCTCAATTACTGCTAAAGGTTTTGATCTTGCTTGCATAATCCCTCTCATGTTAGGGATTCTTAAAGCAGATTCTTCTACTAATCCTTTTTGCCCTCCAATTACTAAAGGTAAGCTAGCAGATAAAGTTTCTTTTCCACCGTCAATTTCTCTAGTCAATTTGGCATCAGATCCTGTAATTTCTAATCCGTTACAAGCATTTACAAATGGAAGTTCTAACATTTCAGCAATCATTGCAGGTACAGTTCCTCCGTTATAATCCAAAGATTCTTTTCCCGCAATAATTAAATCAGCAGGATTTTCTTTTAAATAATTAGCAATTTCAGTAGCTGTAGTGTAACTATCAGTAGCTGATTTGTTGATTCTTACGGCACTATCAGCACCAATTGCTAGTGCTTTTCTGATAACAGGTTCTGCAGAAGCATCTCCTACAGTTATTACTTTTACTGTTCCACCATTAGCTTCTTTAAGTACCATTGCTTTTGTTAAGCCAAATTCATCATTAGGATTTATTACAAATTGAATCCCATTGGAATCAAATTTAGTGTTATTTTCAGTAAAATTTATTTTTGAAGTAGTATCAGGTACACTACTTATGCAAACTACAATATTCATCTTTTGGTTTGATTTTATTAAATAAGATTGCAAACTTAATAAAATGCTATTAAAATAGGGTTGAATTTTGATTCAAAAAATCAATAAAGTGCATTAAATAGCTCTGATATTATGCGGTTTGTATAAAAAGACTATTTTTGCAGACCTTTTTAAAATAATTAAACGAAAAAAAGAATATGGAATCAATGATGATTTATATGCCAATATTTATGGCATTTGTAGGGTTAGCCTACATGATGGTAAAAAAATCTTGGGTAATGAAACAAGATGCAGGTGATGGGAAAATGAAAGAAATTTCTGATCACATTTATGAAGGTGCTTTGGCATTCTTAAAAGCTGAATACAGACTATTAACACTTTTTGTTATTGGAGTAAGTGTTCTTTTATTTATAGTATCAACTATAGTTCCTTCAACACACTGGTTAATTGTAATTGCATTTATTGTAGGTGCAATTTTCTCTGCTTTAGCAGGAAACATGGGAATGAAAATTGCTACACAAACAAATGTAAGAACAACTCAAGCTGCTCGTACATCTTTACCTGATGCTTTAAAAGTATCTTTTGGTGGTGGTACTGTTATGGGATTAGGAGTTGCAGGTTTAGCTGTTTTAGGTTTAACTGCTTTCTTTATCTTATTCTACAACTTCTTTATGGGTGGTGTTTGGACGAATACTCATGATATGACTATCGTTTTAGAAACTTTAGCTGGGTTCTCATTAGGAGCTGAATCTATTGCGTTATTTGCTAGAGTAGGTGGTGGTATTTATACTAAAGCTGCTGATGTAGGTGCTGATTTAGTAGGAAAAGTTGAAGCTGGTATTCCTGAGGATGATCCAAGAAATCCTGCAACTATTGCTGATAATGTAGGTGATAATGTAGGTGATGTAGCAGGTATGGGAGCTGATTTATTTGGTTCGTATGTTGCAACTGTTTTAGCTGCAATGGTATTGGGTAACTATATTATAGATGTAAATGATATTAGCATCTTTAAAGGATTTGGTTCAATCGGTCCTATTTTATTGCCAATGGCAATTGCTGGTGTTGGTATTGTTATCTCTTTATTAGGTACAATGTTAGTTTCAATTAAAGATAATTCTGCAAATGAAAATGAAGTGATGGGTGCTTTAAATAAAGGGAATTGGTTCTCAATTGCTTTAGTTGCTGTTTCTTGTTATGGATTAGTAACTTGGATGTTGCCTGAAACTATGAAAATGAACTTTTTTGAAACTGAAGGAAACATCTTAAAAGATATTACTGCTATGCGTGTATTCTATGCAACAATTATTGGTTTAATTGTTGGTGGTGTTATTTCTTCAGTTACTGAATACTATACAGGTTTAGGTAAAAAACCAATTTTAAATATTGTTGAAAAATCAGCTACTGGTGCAGGAACAAATATTATTGCAGGTTTAGCTACAGGAATGATTTCTACTTTCCCAACAGTTATCTTATTTGCAATGGCAATCTGGTCATCTTATGCGTTTGCAGGATTTTATGGTGTGGCTATGGCTGCTTCAGCAATGATGGCTACAACTGCAATGCAGTTAGCTATTGATGCTTTTGGACCAATTGCTGATAATGCTGGTGGTATTGCTGAAATGAGTGAGCAAGACCCTATCGTAAGAGAAAGAACTGATATTTTAGATTCAGTAGGAAATACAACTGCTGCAACTGGTAAAGGATTTGCTATTGCTTCTGCGGCATTAACTTCTTTGGCTTTATTTGCTGCTTATGTAACCTTTACGGGTATTGATGGAATTAACATCTTTAAAGCACCTGTTTTAGCTATGTTATTTATTGGAGGAATGGTTCCTGTAGTATTCTCTGCTTTAGCAATGAATGCTGTTGGTAAAGCTGCAATGGAAATGGTATATGAAGTAAGAAGACAGTTTAAAGAAATTCCTGGAATTATGGAAGGAACAGGGAAACCTGAATATGATAAATGTGTAGAGATTTCTACTAATGCCTCTTTAAAGGAAATGATGTTGCCTGGAATTTTAACGATTGGTTTTCCTTTAGTTATTACTTTCCTTCCAATGTTATTCGGAATGGATAAATTAATGATTGCTGAGATGTTAGGTGGTTATATGGCTGGTGTTACTGTTTCTGGTGTGCTTTGGGCAATATTCCAAAACAATGCTGGTGGAGCTTGGGATAATGCTAAAAAATCATTTGAAGCTGGTGTAATGATTAATGGTGAGATGACGCATAAAGGTTCTGCTGCTCATGAAGCTGCAATTACTGGTGATACTGTTGGTGATCCTTTTAAAGACACTTCTGGTCCTTCAATGAATATCTTAATTAAATTAACTTGTTTAATTGGCTTAGTTATTGCTCCAATTTTAGGTCAGGGTACTGTTACTCATGCTGAGGAAGTTCCTGCTGTAGAGACGTCAATTGAAACTACTGATTCAGAGAAACATATTGCAGAAATTAAAGAATGGTATGAAAGACAGGTGTTGGCAGTTGAAAAGTCTAACTTGAATGAGGTGCAAAAAGAAGAGGCGATAAATGCCTTAAGTATAGAAAGAGAACATCTTTTGGAATATAAAAAATAAAATTATGAAAAAATTATTAAAAGTATTATTTGTAGTTGCAGTTATTACATTAACTGTAGCTTGTGGAGGAGAGTCAACTTCTTCTGACGAAATCAAATCAAATAAAGAAGCAGTATCTATTTCTGTAGAAAATGCTTTTGAGTCAAAAGCAACTTCATTTTTTATTGATGAAATTAATGAGGAAACTATTCGTTTTGAATCTATTGTTTTAGCAGGAGTTAGATTTAGCTCTGAAGTTTCTGATGCTAATAAGGAAGCAATGGATATGTTTTTACAATCTATTTCTGAGCATGAAATCTCTTTCAAATCCAATGAAGAGTTTGCATTAATGGCAGAAGAAGGCTCTGCATATAAGCGTATTTCTAATGGTGTGTTTACTATAGGAGAAGATAAACATGAAGCTTCTTTTAATTATACAAATGAATCAAATAAAGAAATACAAGGAATAATATTTGCTAAAAAACCAGCAGCATTGTCATTTATTGCTCAGGATAAAATTGCAATAAGAGTTAAAGGAAGACAATAATCAAATTGTTTATATAATAAAAAAGCCACTCAATTGAGTGGCTTTTTTATTTGCATTATTATCTGATTATTGAAATAGGCCATTTATTTCAGCATCTATCTTTTCAATTATTTTTCCAAGGTCTTCTTCATTTTCAGAAAAGTCTAAATCATCTACTTCAATAATTAGTATCTTACCTTTAGTATACTCGCCTATCCAAGCTTCATACCTTTCGTTTAATCGTGTTAAGTAATCTAAACGGATACTATTTTCATAGTCCCTTCCTCTTTTTTGTATTTGTTCTACTAGTTTAGGAACAGAAGCTCTTAAATAAATTAATAAATCTGGTCCATCTATAAAGCTATCCATTAGGTTGAAGATTTCCATGTAGTTATCAAAATCTCTGGAGCTCATTAGGCCCATAGCATGAAGGTTTGGTGCAAATATTTTAGCATCTTCATATATAGTTCTATCTTGAATGTAGGTTTTTCCACTTTCTTTGATATCAACAATTTGCCTAAATCTACTATTTAAAAAGAATACTTGTAAATTGAACGACCATCTTTGCATGTCTTTGTAAAAGTCATTTAAATAAGGGTTATTTTCCACATCTTCATAATGTGCTTCCCACTTATAATGTTTAGATAGTTTTGTTGTTAAGGTAGTTTTCCCTGATCCAATATTTCCTGCAATAGCTATGTGCATATTCTAAATTTTCGTCTAAAATAAAAAAAGTATTAGTTCTAGCTATTCAGAATTTAAAATAGCAATCACCTTTGTTGAAAACTTCTAGAGGAGAGATAAGATTTCTTCTGCTATTTTACGGTCGTTACAAAGTCGGGGGATTTTGTACTGCCCTCCTAATCGATTATTTTTTTTCAGCCAAGTGTAGAATTCATTGTTTTGAATAATAGTGATTTCAGGAGAATTAAGGATTAGATTGTTAGTTCTTTTGGCTGCATAATCTGAGTTTAAAGCTTTTAGCTTATTGTCTAGTTCCTGCTTAAAGAGTTCCATATCTTTTGGTTCCTTAAAAAACTCAATAAACCATTGATGTCCTCCTGAATTGTTGTTAACAAAGATAGGAGCAACTGTATAATCTTTAATTGATGCTTTGCAGGTTTTACAAGCAGCTAGTAATGCTTTGTCGGTATTTTCAACTATTAATTCTTCACCAAAGGCATTTAAAAAACTTTTAGTTCGTCCAATTATTTTAATCCTGAAAGGTGATAGTGTTGTAAAACGAATGACATCTCCAATGAGATATCTCCATAGTCCTCCATTTGTTGAAATAACTAAAGCGTAATCAATATTGAGTTGTACATCTTTTAATGGAATAGCTTCCTGTTGCCCTTTTCTGAAACTATCCATTGGAATGAATTCATAGAAAATTCCATAATCCAACATAAGAAGTAGGCCTTCTGATGGGTTTTTATCTTGTATTCCAATAAATCCTTCTGATGCATTATACCCTTCCAAATAATTCATTTTTTTGGATGGGATGAGGGTTTTGAACTGTTCTTTATAGGGTTCAAAGTTCACTCCTCCGTGCATATAGAGTTCAAGGTTAGGCCAAACCTCACTAACATTTGACTTTCCACTTATTGTAAGTACACGCTTTAATAAAATTAGCATCCATGAAGGAACTCCTGTTAAATTTGTAATGTTTGCATGCACAGCTTGCTGAGCAATTCGCTCTAATTTTTCTTCCCATTCTTCCATTAGAGCAGTTTCAATGTCAGGAATTCTATGGTAATTTACCCAAAATGGAAATTCATCTAATAGGATTGCAGATAAATCACCCTCTTTATAATTTCCTTTTTCTGAATTTTTTATCGTTCCGCCAAGCATTAATCCTTTTCCGTTATACATATCTGAAAATGGAAAATTGTTTCCATATAAGGAAAGCATATCTTTTCCCCCTTTAAAATGACATCCTTCTAATGATTCTTGTGTAATAGGAATAAATTTGCTTTGTGCATTTGTAGTTCCTGATGATTTTGCGAACCATTTAATTTTTCCAGGCCATAATACATTTTTCTCCCCCTCTCTAGCTCTTTCGATAAATTCTGAAAACTCTTCATAGGTTTTTATCGGAATGTTTTGTGAAAACTGAGTGTAATTTTCAATTTTTTGAAAAGAATGTTCTTTCCCAAAAGCTGTGTTTTTTCCATTTGAAAGGAGAAAATCAAATACATTACTTTGAGCTTGAATAGGATTCTTGCAAAATATTTCTATTTTATCAATGCGTTTTTTCATCATAAATGAAAGAATAGAATTTTTAACAGAAAACTTGCTCAATTTTGATATTTTTAGGGACTGAAAAATACAAAAAAATATGTTTAGAGATACGCTTAAAAAAATGGATACCGAACTAAAGGATGTTGTGCATTATACGCTAGATATCCATGGGGTTAATCATAAGATGAACGATTATATTGGTAAACAAATCAAAATTCATTGGAGCGGGGTTGTAATTTGTCAGTGTGGAAAGAAATCAGATAAATTTTATCGTTCGGGTCATTGTTATAAGTGTTTTTGGGAATCCCCTTTAGCATCCCAAAGTATTTTTAAACCAGAATTATGTACCGCTCATTTAGGAATTGAGGAAAGAGATTTGGAATGGGAAAAAGAATTTCAGATTGCCCCTCACTATGTGTATTTAGCAAATGCAAGTGGAATAAAAGTAGGGATTACTAGAGGCTCTCAAGGAGTGATTAGGTGGATGGATCAAGGAGCAAGCCAGGCAATTTTGTTGGCTGAAGTTCCTAATAGAAGATTTTCAGGAGATATTGAGGTTTCATTAAAACGCTTTGTAGCTGATGTAACCAATTGGAGAAAAATGCTTTCAGGTACGCCAGAATCTGTTGATTTAGTAAAAATGAAAGAAGAACTTTCTGAACATGTTCCTGAAGCATTGAAGCAATATATTTTACCTAATAATACTGTAACAGAGATTAAATATCCTGTTACTCAATTCCCTAAAAAGATAAAGAGTGTGAAATTAGAGCGTACCGAAATTATTGAAGGAACACTTTTGGGTATTAAGGGTCAATACTTACTGTTAGATGGTGATAGAGTTTTTAATATTCGATCACATGAAGGATTTATTTCCACCTTTTCTCATCAAGAAGTTGCTCAGCAGGGGCTGTTATTTTAACTCCATAATAAAAGGAACTCTAGCTTGTATTTTATCTCCTTTTAGCAAAGCCTCAATAGGCTGAGTAAGTTCAGATTTTAACCCTAATTTTGTAAATAATATGTCAGCAAAACTTGAATTATTCCCAAGTTTTAAAGCAAGTTCACTAAAAGGATCTTTCTTTTTAGGCAAAGAGATAACTCTATAGTCTTCAATTTTAGCTAAATAGGCAGCAATATCAATTGCTTTCTCAAGTCCTCCGTAAGTGTCAACTAATCCAATTTCTTTAGCATCATAACCAGTCCAAACTCTACCTTGTCCAATTTCATCTACAGCTGTTGTACTCATATTTCTACCTTTCCCAACATGAGTGATAAAAGTATTGTAGATATTTTTAATGCTATTCTGAATTTTATTTTTTTCAAAATTGGATAGAGGTCGGTTTACTCCCATGTCAGCATATTTCCCTGTGTTTACTGTGTCAATAGTAATACCAAGTTTATTTTTGTAGAATTTACTAAGGTTCGGAATAAGTCCAAATACACCAATTGAACCTGTTAATGTAGTCGAGTTTGCAACAATGCTATCGGCTGCACAAGCAATATAATACCCTCCGCTTGCGGCATAATCTCCCATGGAAACAACCAAAGGTTTTTCAGCTTTTGCTAAAATAGTTTCTCTCCAGATCACATCAGAAGCTAATGCGCTTCCTCCAGGAGAATTTATCCTAAGTACAATTGCTTTTACTCTTTTGTCTTCTCTTGCTTTTTTTATTGCAGCAGAAGTTGTTGTTGAACCAATACTTTTTTCATCTCCTTTTCCTGAATTTATAGCCCCTGTTGCGTAAATAATTGCAATTTTATCTCTACTTATTTCTTTTTTCTCTGTTTTTGTGTGGGTGTATTTTGTTAAGGAGATTAGGTTTAGTTTTTCACTTCCTGCAATCTTAATTAAGCTATCTTCTAGTTGGTCTTGGTATAGAAGTGCATCAACATAAGTTAGTTCAAGGCATTTTTTTGCATCTTCTAGGCTAAGATTGTTGATGTGATGCTCTACTTCAGCCAAAGTTAAATCTCTTTGGTTTGCAATACTGTCCATAATATTGTCAGCAAAAGAGTTAAGTAATAATTGCATTTGCTCTCTATTAGCATCACTCATTTTATCAAGTACATAAGGTTCAATTGCACTTTTGAATTTTCCATGACGAATAACTTGTACATCAATATCCAGTTTTTTCAAAAACCCTTTATAAAACATGATTCCTGCTGAGAAACCTTTTAGTTCTACTATTCCTTCAGGGTTAAGGTAGATTGTATTTGCAACTGAAGATAAATAATATGCTGTTTGCGAATATACCTCTGAATATGAAATAATAGGTTTCCCTGTTTGTTTAAATTCCAGTAATTTATTTCTGATTTCTTCTATTTGAGATAGGCCTGCATTCACAAAAGAAGTATTGATGTATATGGCTTTAATTTGTTCATCTGTTTTTGCTTTTTCAATATTATCAAGCACTTGTTTTAGTGCAATAGTTTTAGATATATCTCCAGATAAACTCAGGCCATCAAAAGGATTTTCTGTTGTTCGCTCTACAACTGAAATATCAGAAAGGTTAATTTTTAAAATGCTATTTTCTTTAACAGTAACTTCTTGTTCATTGTTTAGTGAAGAGATGCTTAAGCTCACTATCCCAATAAAGAGAAGCATAATAACAAAAACAGCTAAAACCATTCCTACAATGGTTGATAATACATTTTTAAAAAAGGATTTCATAGTCTATATTTTTAGAGTTGATAAAAATAAGAAATTTTAAAGAGGCATCTTGTAGTTTCTTGCTATATTTGATGACCTTAATAATAAATATGAATATCGTTTTTTTACAATTAGGAAGTAATCTAGGAGAGAGAGAAATGCTGTTGCAAGACGCTATTGCTGCTATTGAAGATAGAGTAGGGAAAGTAGTAGAAAAATCAAAAGTATACGAAAGTGTTCCTTGGCGAGTAGAAGGTCAAGAAAATTATCTAAATCAAATAGTTAAGGTAAAAACTGAAATGCAAGCGGATGATGTACTTAGTACAATACTAAATATTGAAAAAGAATTAGGTAGAGTTAGGCTTGAAAAATGGGGGGAGCGTTTAATTGATATCGATATCATATTTTATAATGACGCAATTATTGAAACTGCAGCATTATGTGTGCCTCACAAACATATGCATGAGCGAATGTTTGTTCTGACTCCACTACACAATATAGCTCCTGAAATGATTCATCCTAAATATAACAAAACAGTGGAGGAATTATTGCAAATTTGTACCGATACAGAGTTAGTAGAAGAGTATGCACTATAAGTTTGTTGTAGTTGAAGGGAATATTGGGGTAGGTAAAACTACTTTGTCCAGTATGCTTGCTAAGGATTATAATGCAAGATTGGTACTTGAGAAATTTGAAGAAAATCCTTTTTTACCTAAGTTTTATAAGGACCCTGAAAAGAATGCTTTCCCGTTAGAACTTTTCTTTATGGCAGAGCGCTATCATCAGCTCAAAAAGGAAAAAGAACAAGATTTATTTCAGCCAATTACTATTGCTGATTACTTTTTCATGAAGTCAAAATTATTTGCCCAGAATAATTTGCAAAAAGATGAGCAACAATTATTCAATAGCTTATTTGAGATAATGCTTTCTTCCTTACCAAAACCTGATTTGTTAGTTTATTTGTATGCAGATGTTAATCGCTTACAGCAAAATATAAAAAATAGAGGGAGAATTTTTGAGCAAGAAATTACCAATGAATATTTACAAAATATACAAGATAGGTATTTAGATTACTTAAGAAAGCAATCAAATTTCCCAGTACTTATTCTTGATGTTTCAAATGTTAATTTTAAAGAAAATGAAAAGGTTTATTTGCAGATAAAGGAGTTGTTAAAAAACACTTATAAAATAGGAGTGCATCAATTTAATTTAACTTAGCCAATGTTGTAAATCTTTCCCAATGAGTTTTTCTAATTTTAAAATATCTTCTTTGTAAAAAGTGTCAGTAAGTCTGTTTTTTACTTCTTTATTTAATGGTTTCGCTTTTTTGTAAGCTGAGTTAAATATAAACTGAATCATAAAACTAGGAAGGTAATTGCTGAACTGGATATTTGGAATTAAATTATAATATCTAAGTTTCATTATTAACCAACCAAATAAACCTTTTGGTGTTCCCGATACATTTGCTTTCTTACTTGTATCAGGAATAAAAGAACTATCTATATTTAGGAATTCAAATATTTCTTGTGTTGTTTTAATTGGGTTTTTAATGACTTCTTCAAAAAGTAAAATTTTGATATTTTCTTTTGGAAATAAATTATAATACTTCTCAAGTTGCTCAGTATAAAACCCCTTTCCTTTGTAATGATAAAGCGGGCTCCAATTTTCAGTCTTGCGTTCTTGTTCTTTATTAAAGGCTGTTTCAAAGTCAGCTATTGGCTCTCTATCTGCTCTTCTGGCATGTAGAAAATTAGAATAAGCACGAGAAACAGGTTGTCTCAGTACTGCAATAATCTTGGTGTTAGGAAGGTATTTATGAATTAAACTAGGGCAATCTTTATTGGAAATATAGGCTGGGGAAGCTTCACCGATTGCCTTCTCATTTTTTACAGCATCAAAAAGTGGATAGTACTGCTCAAAAGTAGTTATCTTCTTTGTTTTTCTTCCGTGCACTTTAAAGTCATTTGCTTTCTGAAAATTATTAAAAAACATAGGTTCTTTAATACTCGTCATAAATACATCTGGGTGTTGTTTTAAATAGGTGTAAAGGGAAGTAGTTGCCGCTTTCATAGCGCCAATAATGATAAAGTTTGGTTTTTTTTGCTGGATCATATTAAAAAAATAACCCCTTCTTTTGAAAGGGGTTATTCATGTTTTATTTGCTTAACACTTTCTTATTTTGTTAAAGCGATAAAAGCTTCATTAGCTCTTAAATTTACAAATTCTAAATCAATACTAGCTTCTGTTTTGTAGTTTGCATTTGCAGAAATAGCATTTGTTAAGTTGCTAATTACAACATCATTTTCTCCTGATCTAGCAGCAACAATAGCATTTAAGTAATGACAAGCAGCAGTTGCTTCATTACATGTAGCATTATTTTTTCCGTTTAAAACCTGTGCTAAAACAGCATTGTGTGATGTTCCGTTTTTGAAAAATCTTGCTGCTTTTTTGTACTCACCCTGTCTTATGTTTAAAGTCGCTTGGTTGTACTCAGAAGTATTTGCTTTGTCAAACAGTACTTGAGCATTTGCTAATTCACCAATTCTTGCTGCAACTATGCCTTTATTTGTAGATATGTCAGAATTTTCTTTTGAAATAGATACAGCTTTATTAAGATAAATCATAGCATTATTTAAGTCATCATTTGCTATGTGCATGCAAGCGATATTGTTGTACCCTCTCCAATCATTGTGTAATTCAACTGCTTTATTGTAAATTCCTTCTTTAGTTGCTGCATCATCAGTTAAAGTAGCTGAGAATAATAATTCTTTCACATCTAAAACTTCAGGAGTAGTAGTTGAAAGTGTTGCAATTTCTTCATCTGTTCTTTTTGGTTCAAATGAACGAATTACAATAATTGCTTTTCTTAATTGTGGTAATACATCTCCTTCAATTGCATCATAAATCTCAGCTAAATCTCTAATTTGTTGTTCTCTCAACTCTAAATCTTCTACTGAGTTTACAATTTTATTGATTCTTCTTTTATCTTTAATGTCAGAAGCTTGCATTAATGATTCAAATCCTTCCCAATCTTCACCTATTGAAGTTTCAGTATATAAATCAGCATTTCTTGCTCCATCAACTTTTAAAGAGCGCAATAACCTTTTTGTATAGTTAAGCGTGCTTTTCATTCTATTGTCAGAAACATTATCATTCATGTTTACTGATCCTTCAGGAGAAGCAAAAGATTTGATTTCAATAGAATGAGTTTTGTATCCGTTTTTAGCAAATGCTTTTAAATTTTTAATGTCAGCATCACTTTTTTCAGTTGTTCTGATGTTAGATTGATTAACTAAAAAGTAGATAGTAGCTGTTTCCTCTAAAATAGTTTCGTGCTCATAACCGTGATTATTATTAGCTAATTCTTCATTGTTTAGTACTCTTGTAGAAGTTGCAATTACACCATCAGCTATAGTGATAGGGCCTAAAGCTTTCTCTTTATCGTTTAACTTAGCATTAGCTCTTAATTCTAAAGTAGAATTCATCATTTCTGAATTATATTTAATGGCATCTTGGTAGTTGAAGTTCCCGCCTGTCGCATTAAAAATTGTTGCTTCACCACCTGTTGCTTCTTCCCCTTGAATTGTAATTGTTTTGAAAGCAGTTTCTCCATTAGCATATACTAATACTGGAGTAAAATCAACAGTAGCTTTTTTTGCAAAATAGTTTTCAGCAAAAGTTGCATCTAATGTTAATGAAACATTTCCGCCATGTGCTTGTAAAGTTGAAGGAGTTACAGTATAGCTTACTGTTTCGTATTTGTTAGCCATTTTGTTTAGTCCGCAACCACTCATTACAGTAGCCAAAACTAAAATGTAAAAGATTTTTGAAATTCCCATTTCTTTGTTTTTGTTTAATTTATAATTGCTGCAAATGTAAATAATTATTAGAGCTTAATAGATGAAAATAACTAGCTTTTTACACATAAGTTGTTAGTAATTTTCAGATAAGAAAACAATTAACTAAGTTTGCAATCGCTATCAAAAAAAATATGAGTAAAAAAAGTACCCTTTTAGTTGTTGTATTGATGTGTTGTTATGGTTTAATTTTTTCGCAAGAAAGTGCTATTGCAAATGCAATTAATAAACAAGATGTTCAGTTAAAAGAAACTGAGAGTATATATGTAAGTAACCCTGAAAAGGAATTGATTTCTCTATGGAAAGGTTGGTCAGTTGGCTTTGCTTATGGGGTTGCTCAATTTGATGGTGATATTAGACAGCATAATCATTATCCTGCTTACCAAAAAACAGGTGATTTTTTTGAATTGAAATCAGCAGTTTCATTATCTTTAAATAAACAAATCAATTCATTTTATTCTGTAAGTGCAGAATTAATAAGTGGTCGTTTTTCAGGTTTAAGAAGATCTAATGAATATTTAGGTTATACGATTTACGATCCATATCAGAATTATGAAGGTAATGGAGATAAATTTTCTGCATCATTTAAAGAAGCAGACTTAACTGTAAATATTGATCTTTCAAATGTTATGGCGTATTTTTTTACGCCTAAAAAGGTTGGAAACTTATCATTTGATGCAAAGCTAGGGCTTGGGTATAATATTTATAATAGTGTAAGAAGGAACTTATTTTCGGACACTTATATTTATAGTTTTGGTTATAAAGATGAGGGGGCTAATTCTTTAGGTTCTGATTATGGTACGGAGAAAAAAGGATTGTTTTCTGCTCCAGCAGAAACCGTATATATATATGGTCTTTTAGCAAAATACAAATTAAATAGTAGGTTAAACTTATTGTTAGATTATACAGTTAGAAACGGAAAAACTGACAAATGGGACGCTTCTATAATGAATACACAAAATTTAAGAGATAAGTTTAATTTTCTTTCAATAGGAGTTGCATATAAATTTGGGAATCATGATTATAGAAATGAATGGGAAAGCCCTATTGATGGTTTAAAAGATGATGTAACTACTTTATTTGTAAAAATTGATGGTTTTACTGATGATGGAGATAGTGATGGGGTTTCTGATGCGTTTGATAAAAGTCCAAATACTCCATTAGGAGTTGCAGTTGATGGCTCGGGTAATGCTTTAGATGTAGATATGGATAATGTGCCAGACTATAGAGATGCTGATCCGTTTTCAAATAGAGGAGCTCAAGTTGATGCGAGTGGTAAAGAATTAGATGATGATAAAGATGGAGTGCCAAATAGTAAAGATTTAGAATCTAATACGCCAGTAGGGACTATGGTAAATCAGTTTGGTATAAATGTAAGTAATACGAATTATGTTAATAGTGGTGGGCTTATATATTTTCCTTCTATATACTTTAATTCAGGAAGTGCTATTGTTGGAAATTCTAATGAGAATAGAATAGCAACTATGGCTTTAATGTTAAAGAATAATCCTGATATTAATTTGAATGTTATTGGACATACTGATAATATTGGAACCCCAAAATTTAATAAACGCTTAGGCTTAAAAAGAGCAAATGCTGTCATAAATTATCTAGTAATTAATTACAATGTAGATGCTGATAGGTTATCTGCAATTACTAAAGGTGAGGATGATCCTCTTTCTGTAGCTAAAATAATCAATAGTGGATTAGAGAGCAATACAGAGCTAAATACTTTATCCGAGATTAACAGAAGAGTTGATTTTGAAATAGCTGATTAAGCATTTAATTTTCTCCATAGTTCCCAAATAACAATTCCAGTAGTTACGGATATATTTAAGGAATGTTTTGTGCCAAATTGTGGTATTTCCATAACTTCATCACAAATATCAATTACATTTTGAGCAACACCCTTTACTTCATTTCCCATAATAATTGCAATGGGCTTATTAGGCAGTGTAAAATTATTCAGCTTTGATGATTTTTCTGCTTGTTCAATACCCATTATATGGTAGCCTTTATTTTTTAATTTGCTAACTGCATTGATAGTGTCTTCTTCAAATTCCCAATTGACAGAATCACTAGCGCCAAGTGCTGCCTTGCGAATTTCTTTGTTAGGAGGAGTAGCTGTTATTCCACATAAAATAATGTTTTCAATTAAAAAAGCATCTGAAGTACGGAATACTGAGCCTACATTTAATGCGCTCCTTACATTATCAAGTACGATAGTAATAGGTGTTTTTTCTGTGTTTTTAAACTCCTCAATATTTATTCTTTGTAAATCTTTGTTTTTTAACTTTTTCATCACTTATATTTGTTGCAAAATTAAAGAATAAATTTTTGACAGCTAAGAAGAAGAAAGAAAAGAAAGTTACCCCTTTGATGGGGCAGTATAATGCAATAAAAGCAAAGCATCCTGGTGCTTTGTTGTTGTTTAGAGTTGGTGATTTTTACGAAACCTTTGGGGAGGACGCTATAAAAGCATCTAGAATTTTGGGGATAGTACTTACGGCAAGAAATAATGGTGATTCAAAAATTGAATTGGCAGGTTTTCCGCATCATTCTTTGGATACATACTTACCTAAGTTAGTTAGGGCAGGTGAAAGGGTTGCGATTTGTGATCAGTTAGAAGACCCAAAGGCTGCTAAAGGAATTGTAAAAAGAGGGGTTACAGAATTAGTTACTGCAGGTGTTTCCTATAATGAGTTGACCCTAGAAACAAAAAAGAATAACTTTTTAGCAGTAGTGTATTATGGTAAGCAAAATGTTGGGGTTTCTTTTTTAGATATTTCAACAGGAGAATTTTTAGTAGCTGAAGGAACTGCTGATTATGTAGATAAATTATTGCAAAGCTTAAGCCCTACAGAAGTTGTTTATCAGAAAAATAAAAGAAGAAATTTTGAAGAAAATTTTGGAAGTTCATTCTATACTTTTATGTTGGATGATTGGGCTTTTACCTCCGATTATGCCAATGAGTTGTTAAATAAACAATTCGACACAAAAACATTAAAAGGTTTTGGGATTTCTGATTTAACTGATGGGGTAATTGCGGCAGGAGTTGCCTTACACTATTTAAATGAAACACAACATCATCAAACAAAACATATATTAAGTATAAGTAGAATTGAACAGGAAAAATATGTGTGGATGGATAGGTTCACTATTAGAAATTTAGAACTTTTCTACTCGCCAAATGAAGGTGCAATTACTTTAATTGATGTATTGGATGATACAAAATCAGCAATGGGAAGTAGGATGTTGAGGAGGTGGTTGGCCTTGCCTCTTAAAGATGAAAAGCAGATAAGTGAAAGACATCAAATTGTTGAAGAACTTATTGCAGATGCTACAATTTCGGAGACATTAGCAAAAGAAATAAGTGTTATTGGCGATTTAGAACGCTTAATATCAAAAGTGGCAACTTTAAGAATAAACCCTAAAGAGTGTGCTCGATTAAAAGATGCATTGAATGCATTGCAGCCAATAAAAGAGGTCTGTACTCAATCAAAAGTTAAAGCACTAAATAGTATTGCAAATAAGATTGCTATTTGTGAGCAAGTAAAAACAAAAATTGAAACAGAATTAAGTGATAATCCTCCAATGTTATTGCATAAAGGAAATGTTATTAAAGATGGAGTAAATGCTGAGCTTGATGAGTTAAGAAATATACAGAATTCAGGAAAAGATTACTTGGATAAAATGCTGGCTAGGGAAATAGAAGCAACAGGAATTTCATCATTGAAAATATCATTCAATAATGTATTTGGTTATTATTTGGAGGTAAGAAATAGGTTTAAAGAACAAGTGCCGGAAGAATGGATTAGAAAACAAACCTTAGTTAGTGCTGAACGCTATATTACAGAGGAATTAAAGGAATATGAGTATAAAATTTTAAGTGCTGAAGATAAAATATCAGCAATTGAAAGTAGGATTTATAATGAGCTAGTACAAAGTATTTTAGTGCATATTGAAGCAATACAGTTGGATGCTTATTTAGTTTCTCAGCTGGATTGTTTGCTTAGTTTTTCATCTATTGCAAAACGACATAATTATATAAAACCTAGTGTAAATAATAGTTCAGATTTAATTATTAAACAAGGAAGGCACCCAGTGATTGAACAACAATTAGCTATGGGAGAACCATATATTCCTAATGATGTGTTTTTAGATAGGAAAAAGCAACAAATTATGATGATTACAGGTCCTAATATGTCAGGTAAATCAGCATTATTAAGGCAAACAGCACTTATCGTATTAATGGCACAGATAGGAAGTTTCGTTCCTGCACAATCAGCTGAAATTGGTTTAGTAGATAAGATTTTTACTAGAGTAGGGGCTTCTGATAATATATCTATGGGAGAATCTACTTTTATGGTAGAGATGAATGAAACGGCAAGTATCTTAAATAACTTATCAGAAAACAGCCTAATATTATTGGATGAAATTGGTAGAGGTACAAGTACTTATGATGGAGTGTCTATTGCTTGGGCAATAGCAGAATATTTGCATGAGCATAATACTAAGGCTAAAACATTATTTGCTACTCATTATCATGAGCTTAATGAGATGACTGAGCAATTTAATAGAATTAAGAATTATAATGTATCTGTAAAGGAAAGCGGGAAGAATATAATTTTTATCAGAACATTAAAAGAAGGAGGGAGCGAACATAGTTTTGGAATTCATGTTGCGAAAATGGCTGGTATCCCAAAGCAAATTGTTAAAAAAGCAGAAAAAATTCTGAAACAGTTAGAAGCTTTAAGAGGGACAGAGAACAATACAAATGCAATTAGCGATAAAAGTGATATGCAATTAAGTTTTTTTAAGTTAGATGATCCTATTTTGGAGGAGTTGAGAGATGATATAACTAGTATGGATATCAATATATTAACCCCAGTAGAGGCTTTGATGAAATTAAATGAAATAAAAAAACTAATAGGAAAGTAGTATTTGATTTTGTGGTATTAATTATTTAATTAAATTTGCCGTCCCTAACGCGAGTGTAGCTCAGGGGTAGAGCATCACCTTGCCAAGGTGAGGGTCGTGAGTTCGAATCTCATCACTCGCTCGGAATGTTCTTTAAATAGATACACAAACACACACCCTGCCCGGGTGGTGGAATTGGTAGACACGTTGGACTTAAAATCCAATGGACATTAGTCCGTACGGGTTCAAGTCCCGTCCCGGGTACATAGCGGGAGATTATCGAAAGATTGTCTCCCGTTTTTGTTTTTATATCCTCCTAATTTACTGATATTCTGATATATAAAATCAAATCCTTTATTTAAAATTGGTGTTCGATATTTCTTATTTTCAAAAATTAGTTTTGAACCGAATATCGAACACAGTATCTTTTGTTTAGTAAAAACATCTGCTTTTGAATAGAAATCTCCCAAGTTTTCTAAAGCGTAAATTCCAAAGTTTATAAAGTCAGCAGTATTGTCTGTTCCTTTAGTTTCTAATTTCTGTTTTTCTGCTTCCAAATGCAATAGATTTTCATTCAATTCTTTCTTTGCACTCTTATAAGTATCATTGTCTATTATATCCTCAATTAATTTGTTTAAAAGCAATTTGTCTTTTACTTTTAAGTTATTAATTTTATCATTCTTTCTTTTGATAATTGCCTTTTTGCTTGACTCTGAATTACTAAACCTTTCAACTAAAATGCTTTTAAATAATCTACTTACATCTTTATTAGGTTTTAACTTGTCAAAGTATTTATAAAGTGCCAAATGAGCATCCTTTATTGTAAATCTTGTTTTACATCCTGACCTTGTTTCACAATGATAATAATAATAGATATTCCCGTTCTTACTTCTTGAACCACTTCCTGTTAGATTTCGACTACATTTAGGACATTCTAAATGACCTCTAAGTGGAAGATTTTCATTTACTCTTGATGGTTTCCTTTTGTATCTACTTCTTATTCCTAACTGTTCTTGAATCCTTTCATATGTATCAAGTGTGATAAGAGGAGTGTGTAAGGCATCAACTATCTGTTCTGCCTCATCCTTATATGACGGCACAATTATTTTTCCTGCATAAACAATTTGTTTTAGCATTCTACTTAATGTACTTCTTGTAAGTGCAAGAGGTTTATACTTTTCAGATTTTAGCAATTCATTTTGAGAAAGTATACCAAGCGAAAAATCAGTAAACATTTCTTTAACCAACGGAGATAGTTCAGGGCAGGGTTGCATAAGAACCTTCCCAAAAGGATCTCTTCCTTTTACATAACCTTTAGGTTGCATATTTATCCATCTGCCTTCTAATAATGCTCTTCTGTTTCCTTCTTTTACTCTTTCGCTTCTAATCTTATTATCTATTTCAGGAATACCTAAATTTATGTACAGCATTAGTAATTCTGTTGGTTTATCGTGGTTAATCCAATTTTCAATACTGTTTACTTCAATTCCCATCTTCTTAAATAATTCGATTTTTTGAAGTGCTTCCAAGAGATTTCTTGAAAATCTATCCCATCTATGAATCAATAAATAGTCAATTCTCTTTTTATTTTTACCCGTGTATTGATGTAACTTTATAAACTCAGGTCTAATAAAATTCTTTGCAGAAAAATCCTCAACAAAGACACAATCTACATCTACATTATTCTTAATACAAAAACCCTCTAACCGTGCTTTCTGGTCAGATAAACTGTGTCCGTGGTCTTTTTGGTCAGTAGTACTAACTCTTGTGTATAGAATCGCTCGTTTCCCTTTTAAATTTTTCATCTTGACTTTGTTTTGTTTCGTAAATAATATCAGCAAACTGATATAATGACTTTCTAATTTCTTTTGTTTCTTCTATTGTATATTTTTTTTCGTTATTATTTAATAGTTCATAACACTTTTCTATTGACAACATCTATTTGTTTAATGTTGTATTCCGCCTTTTTTGAGGTTTAAGAATCCTTTGTTTTTATTATCGGTTTATTCTCCCGTTAGAGTTTATTATGTTTTGTTATAATTATCTTTCTTTTTTTTCCGTTTTCAGGACTAAATGTAATTTCATCTTTGTTATGTTTTAAATATAAATCAACCATACTGAGTTTGTCGTCTACTACATATTCAACTTGAGTTGATTTCGGTTTTTGTTGTTTTAAGATAACTTTAACAGAAACCACCTTTTCTTCTCTAATTTGGTTGATTATTTCTTGCTCTTGTTCTGTGTAAATATTTTCATTTTTCAATTCTTGATTCAATCCAAGTTCCGCAAGGAGTTTATTAAATGAAATATAAATATGAGTACCATTTACATACTGGCGGAATCTTGGAATAAACTCCTGCAGGTTCTCCATCCAAAGTATCACTTCTTCTTCATCTGTTATTAATAAACCTGTGCTGCTTCTTGTTAGTAATGCATAAAGCAAAAGGATGTCAAATGAGGAAATGGAATTTATGTCTTCAAATATACTTTTAAAACCTCTTTTTTGTATTCTACTTATATATCCCTCTATTACCTCTCTCTCTTTTGGATGTTGCTTTTTCAACATTTCAGATAGTTCTTCTAAGTTATTTTCTACCTCATTAAAAGCATTCTCTTTTTTAATGGATTGTTTTAACGATAAAATTGTTGCAATTGAGACTCCAAACTTTCTTAATTTTTCAATTGTCTTCAGCCAAAATATTTCAGAAAGCGTAAACCGTGCCATTGTATTTTTGGAAGATTTCTCTTCTTCCTCAAATAATAGGTTGCTTTTTCTCCAATGACTTACAACTCTTGTTGAAATTCCAATATCACTTAGTTTATATTTTTTCTTAATTATTTCGTTAAACACTAAATGGACATCATCACATTTTAGTATAATTTCAATGCTTTTATTGAGTAATATTTGAGAATCTGTCTTTTTCATAGCATATAATATGTTTTAATACGCAAATGTAATAATAATTTACATATATAACACATATGTAATAGAATTTATTTATATTTGTACATATATATTATTAAGAAAAACATATAAAATGCAAAGAATTTGTCCATATACTAATCAAACATTCATACCTAAAAGGAGTAATCAGAAGTTTTTAAACTCTGAATCAAGAATTGCATATCACAACGCAATGGCTAAAAAAGAAAGAAGAAATAAACTTCCTATTTTTAAAGTTTTAAAAAACAACTACAATATTTTAATATCAAATTTAAACTCTAAAAGTGAAGTAGTTCGTTCAAAAGAGTTTTTAAGAGGAGCGGGGTTCAATTTCAACCAAATGACTTCTTTTCATCAAATAGAAGGCACAAATACTGCTGTTATTTTTGATTTAGGATATCAGAAGACAGAGAAAGGGAATTATAGAATTCTTAAATGTGGATAAAGCACTTGAAATTATAAATAATAGTGAAATACATACTATCCCCAATGAAATTTCAAATACAAATATTAAAAGTGGATATGCTGTGAGTTATTTAGGATATGGTGTAATGCTAATTATAGGATATATGCTTTTAAAATTAATAATAGATGAAAACAAAAGAAGACTTTCAGAAACAAGCAGTTAAAGAAATACTATCAAGTGATTATGTGAAATATACTCTATATGGATTAGGTGCTATCGCAATTATATATGTTAGTGGTATTATAATGAAGGTAATAGGTAATACCGCTAACTCGTACAAGTTTATGTCTAACTCTTTAAAACAATGAAAGTAGCGTTATACAATAGAGTGTCTACTGCAAAGCAGACTACTGAAAATCAAAAGATAAGATTATTAGAGTTTGCTAACTCTAATGGATGGGAATACGACATCTTTGAAGAAGTTGAGAGCAGTAGAAAAACAAGACCCATCAAACAGAAACTATTAGGTCTTCTCCGTAAAGGTGTTTATGATTCTGTGGTGGTTTACAAATTAGATCGTTGGGCAAGAAGTTCTACCGAGTTAATTTTAGAAACAAAAGAACTAATTGATAAGGGAGTTGCCTTCATTTCATATTCCGATAACTTGGATTTTTCTACAGCAAGCGGAAAATTACATTTTCATATACTTTCCGCTTTTGCTGAATTTGAGCGAGCCTTAATTAGTGAGCGAACAAAAGAAGGTTTGAGAAGGGTTAAAATGAAGGGCAAGCAACTTGGTAGACCCAAAGGAAGTAAGGATAAGGTAAAAAGAAGCAATAAAGCCTATATTATGCGTGAACTAAAAAAACGCAAGCAAGCAGATGAAAAAAAGGGTGTTTTCCTTCCTACATCCGACTACATCAAATAAACCCCCACCAAACAATTATTTTTCAATTTTTCAGTCTTTTTTATACTGAAACCCCCATTGTAAAAAACTGACCAAACAAACGAACCATTTTTTGCATCCAATTTTCTACTTTTGGGGTTCTATGTTAAATGAAGCAAATACACGAAAACAACTTATAGATAGGTCACTTGAATCAATAGGTTGGAAAGATGAATATCTAAATTGCGAGTACACTTTTACAGATGGTAAAAAGACTCCTGGAGGTGGTAAAGGACAACAATGTTCTGTTGATTACTTACTTCAGTATAATAATACTAATGTAGGACTGATTGAAGCCAAAAGAGAAGGTTTGCCAATAACTGAAGGCTTACAACAAGCACAAGATTATGGTAATAAGTTAGGAGTAAGATTTGTTTATTCTACAAATGGACACGGAATTTTTGAGTATGATATGGAGTCAGACACAGGAAAAGAAATAGACTCGTACCCTACACCTGAAGAATTATATCAAAGAGTACAAGGGAATAACCCTCAAAAAGTAAAGATGTTAAAAGAACCTCTTGTTCAAGAGGGTTCTATGATTCCAAGATATTATCAGAAATTAGCCGTGCAAAGAGCAATTGGCGCTATTGCTGATGGAAAAAACCGAGTGCTACTTACTTTAGCAACAGGAACAGGAAAGACATTTATTGCTTATCAAATTGTAAGGAAGTTATTGAATTTGAAATGGAGAGTAGATGGGAAAGAACAACAGCCAAAAGTATTATTTCTTGCGGATAGAAACATATTGGTTGACCAAGCCATCAATACATTTAACAACATTGAAAGACAGATTGTAAAAGTTGATGGAAAAGAAATTAGAAAACGAAATGGAGTAGTGCCATCTGCTGCCAATGTATATTTTGCTATATACCAAGCCATCACAGGTGGAGCAAATAATGATGAGATTTTAGAATATTATAAACAATATCCAAAGGATTTCTTTGACATCATTATTATTGATGAGTGCCACAGAGGGAGTGCAAATGATGAAGGAAGTTGGAGGCGAGTACTTGACCATTTTGAAGATGCAGTTCATTTAGGATTAACAGCAACCCCAAAGCGAGAAGATAATGTTGATACTTACAATTACTTTGGTAAACCTGTGTATGAATACTCATTAAAAGAAGGTATTAATGACGGTTTCTTAACTCCTTACAAGGTAAAAAGAGTTCGTACCAATTTGGATGAGTATGTCTTTAAATCAGGAGATAGTGTAAAGCAAGGAGAATTAGAGAAACAGCAATACGACCAAAATGAGTTTAATAGAACAATCATTATCCCAGAAAGAATAGATAAGATTGCACAAAGCATTCTTAATTTAATTAATCCTATGGATAAATCCATAGTGTTTTGTGTAGATCAAGAACACGCACTTAGATGAGAGATGCCATAAACCGACACAAAACCATTAGAGATATGGACTATTGTGTTAGGGTAACTTCTGATGAAGGGCAAAGAGGAAAAGATAAGTTAGAGCAGTTTCAAGATAATGACAAAGATATTCCTGTAATTCTTACCTCATCTCAAATGCTAACCACAGGAGTAGATGCAAGAAATGTAAGGAACATTATATTAGTTAGGAATATTAACTCAATGGTGGAGTTTAAGCAAATTGTAGGAAGAGGAACACGGATTTTTGAAGGGAAAGACTACTTTACCATCATTGACTATACAGGAGCAACCAACAACTTCTATGATGAAGAATGGGATGGAGTTGCTGAAGAACAAGAACAAATTACTAATACCATAAAAAGGACTACTACAAGTACTGCAAAAGTTAGCGAACCAAATCCTGATTACAAAAAGAAGGAGAAGGTAATTGTAAAATTGGCACACGGAAGAACAGTTGAGATTATAGATATAGATACAAGATATGTAGGTGCAGATGGTACGCCACTTAATGCTGAAGAGTTTTTGAAGCAATTGGTTGGTAGTTTGCCAAGCCTTTACAAAGATGTAGAACAGTTAAGAACAATTTGGAAAAACCCATCTGAAAGAGCCATACTGTTTACTGAATTAGAAAATGCAGGTTTTGGTTCAAATAACCTTAAAGATTTAAAATCAATGATGAATGCAGAAGATTCAGACATCTTTGATGTACTTGCTTATCTTTCTTTCAATACTCCTATGAAAACACGAAAGGAAAGGGTTTCGAGAGTAAATGATAACGAGCAAGTATTTGCAGTGTATTCTGATTACAAAGCCATTGACTTCTTGAAGTTTGTTCTGGAGCGTTATGAAGCAGATGGTGTTGAGGAGTTAGGAGAAGATAAAATAGGAGACCTTATAAAATTAAGTGATTTAGGTTCGATACAAGACGCAAAGAATGTGTTTGGGGGATTACCTCAACTTAAACAAGCATATTATCAACTACAAGAAAATATATATAAAGCATCCTAAAAAATATGAGTGAATTAAGCAATAAGATAGACCAAGTAAGAGACATCCTAAGAACGGATGATGGAATTAGTGGAGCAATGGATTATACACAAGCAATATCTTGGGTATTGTTTTTGAAATTCCTTGATGACCACGAGAGTTCCTTAAATGATGAAGCATTTTTAGAAAACAGAACTTACAATTATGTAATTGACAAAGAACATAGGTGGAGTACTTGGGCTTGCCCAAAGGATGAAAATGGAAAGTTAGACATTAGAAATGCCGTTACTTCTGATGATTTAACCGATTATGTAAATCAGAATTTATTTCCGTACCTAAAAAGTTTTAATGATGATGTGCAAGATGTGAAATCGGTGCGTTATATGGTAGGGAATATCTTTGGCTATATCAGAAACAACATTGCAAACGGAAGTACCTTGCGTGAAGTACTGAATGTAATTGATACGCTTAATTTTCAGAGTAATGATGAGATGTTTGAACTCTCATTGATTTACGAAACACTACTTAAAAATATGGGTGGTTCTTCTGATGCAGGAGAATTTTACACACCAAGAGCCGTAATTAAAACAATGGTAGAGTCAGTAAACCCAACAGTAGGACAAACAGTATATGATGGTGCTGTGGGTTCAGGAGGTTTTTTGATACAAGCCTATGACCATATGTCAAAAGGAAACCTTAGTACTAAGGAACAAGAATTTTTAAAAAGAGATACTTTCTTTGGTAATGAGAAAACCCCTTTGGGTTATGTAATGGGAGTTATGAATATGATATTGCACGGTATTGATAGCCCTAATGTATATAAGCAAAACACCCTTACTGAGAACATACGAGATATACAAGAAAAAGAAAGGCACAATGTGATATTGGCTAACCCACCTTTTGGGGGGAAAGAAAAGAGCCAAGTACAACAGAATTTCCCTGTACAAAGTGGAGCAACCGAAATACTGTTTATGCAACATTTTATGAAGATGTTGAAGTTGGATGGTAAAGCAGCCATTGTAGTGCCTGAGGGAGTGTTATTTCAAGGGAATAACGCCTTTAAACAAGTAAAGCAGGAACTTTTAGAAAACTTTAATGTTCATACGATATTGAGTTTACCTGCAGGAGTATTTTTACCTTATAGTGGAGTAAAAACCAACATTATATATTTTGATAGAAAAGGAGCAACTTCTGATATTTGGTATTACGAATTAGTACCACCATACAAACTGACTAAAAACAAGCCGATACAGTACGAGCACTTTAAGGAGTTTTTGGAATTGTATGAAAGTAAAAAAGAAAGCGATAACTCTTGGCTTGTAAAAGTTGAGGACATAAAAGGTTATGATATTTCTGCCAAGAACCCTAATGCAGAACAAGAAGAAGAACTATTACCACCCAAAGAGATATTACACGCCATTAGAACAAACGATAAGGAGTTAGGGGAATTGATTAACCATATAGAAAGGTTGTTGAATGAATAGTGTTGAGGCAAATACATTACCAAAGGGATGGGTGGATACTACAATTGAAGCAACTTGTGAAGTACTTGATAGATTGAGAAAGCCTATTAGTCAAAAAGACAGAAAGAGTGGTGAGTATCCTTATTATGGCGCTACAAAAATTGTTGATTATATTAATGATTATATATTTGATGAACGGCTTGTTTTAGTAGGTGAGGATGGGGCAAAATGGGAAAGAGGAGATAAAACTGGATTCATTGCAGAAGGTAAATATTGGGTTAATAATCACGCTCACGTTCTTAGGGTTGATAAAAATCTTTTAATTGATAAATGGTTAGTTAACTTTTTAGATGTATCTGACTTGTCGGATTATATAACAGGTACTACTGTACCAAAGTTAAATCAAGCAAAACTAAAATCAATAAACTTTCCTCTACCACCCCTTGAAGAACAAAAACGTATAGTAGCCAAAATAGACACCTTATTTGCTAAAATAGACAAAGCCATAAGCCTTACAGAAGAAAGTTTAGTACAGGCAAAGAATTTGTTGCCCTCCGTACTTAAAGAGGTGTTTGAAAAAGGTAAAGCAGATGGTTGGGAAGAGAAAAAATTGGAAGAGGTTTGTGATGTAATTGGCGGAGGAACTCCCAAAACAAAAATTTCAGAGTATTGGGATGGGGAAATAGTATGGTTAAGCCCTATTGACTTACCTCCAATTGGGGAAATATCTATTGTTAGTGATTCTCGTAAAAAGATTACTGATATAGGACTCAAAAAAAGTTCAGCAAAATTACTTCCTAAAGGTTCGGTTGTTTATTCCACAAGAGCAAGTATAGGTAAGATTGCAATTGCTGAAATACCGCTTTCCACCAATCAGGGATTCACTAATTTTATATGTGGAGAAGGACTAAATAATCGTTATTTGTGTTTTTGCTTGAAGCACTTTAATAAGACCATTGAAAATTTAAGTAATTCTACAACTTTTAAAGAGGTAAGTAAATCTGCAGTGAAGGAATTTGAAATACCTGTTCCTTCAATAGATAGTCAAATGAAAGTTGTAAAAATTGCTGATGATGTTTTGTTAAAGTCAAAACAAACCCAATCCAAATTAGAGGAGCAGTTGGCTTACCTCAAGCAGTTAAAGTCCTCCATACTTAGTAAAGCATTTAAAGGAGAGTTGTAGAGAGTGTTTAATACCTATTAGGTAATACTCTAATCAGATAACTTAAGTTGTAATAGTGCATTTATTGTTATATAATCCTTTAGATATTAGTAGTGATTTTAACGAGAAAAGTGATTCTAAATCTACTTTGACTTTTTGAATTTCCTGTTCGTCAAGAGTACAAAAAGCAGAAACTAAAGTTTCTGCTTTTTTGTTTTATAGACTTTCTAGAATAGTTTCAGTAGCGCCACTCCTGCTCGTTATATAGCTGGTATCGATTGTTTGGTCAAAATTATTAAAGTGATTAAAAGCTTTATATAGTTCCTCTTTACTGCTAATACTTTTTGCTCCTCCTAAAGCTATTAATTCTCTTGCCTCTTTGTATTTCTTATAGTTTGGACCAAAAACAACTTGCAGTCCAAAAGTTACTGCTTCCAGAATATTATGTATTCCTGATCCAAAGCCTCCGCCAATATATGCTATGTTTCCGTACTGATAGATGTGAGATAGGATGCCAATACTGTCAATGATAAGTACATTGCTTGAATTGATGTTTTTTGTATTTGCAGTTGAAAATAATTGGGCATTCGTCTGTTTCTGTAAAGCATTTATATTTCCAAGTTCATGCGGAACAATGATGTAGTTGAATTGAGGGTTTTCTTTTATAAACTGACTTAAAAGCGCTTCATCTTTTGGCCATGTACTTCCGCAAATAATAGTTGGTTTACATTTGCAAAAATCTTTAACTAAAGGAAATTCTTTAGGGTTTTTGGTGTTTTCTAGTACACTGTCAAAACGACTATCTCCACTAGTGCTAGTGTTAGTAAATCCTTTGGATTTTAAGAGTCCAGCTGAAGTATTATCCTGAACAAAAAAGTGAGTTATATTTTGTAGTTGCTTTGTAAACCAGCTATATTTGAAGAATGCTTGTTCTTCTCTGAAGATGGCAGAAACACTATAAAAAGGAATATTCTGTTTTTTACATTCACTCATGTAATTAAACCAAAATTCATATTTAACAAAAATTACTTTTATTGGATTTACAATATTGATGAATTTTTTTGCATTTGATTTGGTATCAGAAGGAAGATAAAAAACCCAGTCTGCACCTTCATAATCTTTACGGATTTCAAAGCCAGAAGGAGAAAAGAAAGTTAATAGTATTTTATGGGTAGGGTATTTTTGTTTATAGCCTTCAATAATAGGTTTTCCTTGCTCAAATTCCCCAAGAGATGCACAATGAAACCAAATAATACTCTCTTGGTTTTTTGTAGCTTTTTCTAATTTCAGGAAAATGTTTTTTCTTCCGTTTACCCACAACTTAGCCTTATTGTTAAATAGTGCTGCAAAATGAATTGCAATTACATAAAGCTTAATACTAAAATTGTATAGAATGCTCATTTAATAATAATGAAACTCTTCTTCATTTTTTCGGTGAATAGGAATAATAATTCCTGCATTTATTCCAAGTAGATTGTCCCAACTATTATTATTAGGAGTATATTCCATTTTATCAAATAAGTAAGGTCGCCTATTTTTTGTGTAAGCTATTGTCATGTTTACACCTGCATACATCTGAAATTTTCCATTTGGACTATAGTATTTATAGCTTGTTTCCCATTTTGTGCTAAACCCATTTGTTAAACGGTCATACCCTTTTTTATACTCTTCATCCAACTGAGGTACATTCTGGTTTTTTGTATCAATAAAAATTTGATGTTGCAAAAAACCTAGTCCGCCAGAAAAGTAAAATCCACTTAAATTATTTTCTTTAAGATGATGAGCATAGCCAATAAACACATGGGTATCAAAGCCTCTTTCCATCAAATTAACATTTGCATAAGTTCCATCAGCTCCAATAATTGCTCCTGTTGAGGTGGAGATATTGTCAAAAATAGTGCTGTCCTTTACATTATTACTAAAAAGATATCCTGCTTCTATTCCAAAAAATAGGTTGTTTTCTTTTTCCATAAAGTAAGAAAATCCAAGTGAAGAATTATTGCCAAATCTTTCGGATAAATCACCAATAGGTAATTGATGGGTGTATCCAAAAGTGATTGCGCTTTGTTTATTTTTTTGAGCAAAAGTGTTAAAACAAAAACAAGTAAAACATAGGAATATTAAGCTTCTCATAGTAAGTTATCAGATTTGTGGGCTAAAATACATTTTCAGTGGCTAATTAACGCAAAGCATTGTATAATAATTGTCTATATTTGCTACCCATTTTAAAAAACGAAAAGAAAAGATGAGTAAAACAATATTAATAACAGGAGGGGCAGGCTTTATTGGCTCCCATGTAGTGCGTTTATTTGTAAATAAATATCCAGATTATACTATAGTAAACTTAGATAAATTAACCTATGCTGGTAATTTAGAGAATTTAAGAGATATTGAAAATTCAGAGAATTATATTTTTGAAAAAGGAGATATTGTAGATGAAGGTTATATTAAAAGTTTATTTACAAAATATGCTTTTGATGGTGTTATCCATTTAGCGGCTGAAAGCCATGTGGATAGATCAATTACTAATCCTATGGAATTTATTATGACTAATGTTGTGGGTACTGTAAACTTATTGAATGCTGCAAAAAATGCATGGAAAGGTAATGAGGAAGGAAAGTTGTTTTATCATGTTTCTACTGATGAGGTTTATGGAAGTTTAGGTGATACAGGTTTATTTTTAGAAACTACACCCTATGACCCTCAGTCGCCTTATTCATCATCAAAAGCAAGTTCTGACCATTTTGTAAGAGCTTATGGAAATACTTATGGTATGCCTTTTGTGATCTCAAATTGTTCTAATAATTATGGGCCAAATCAGTTTCCTGAAAAGCTATTGCCACTCTTTATTAATAATATCAGAAATGGAAAAGCATTGCCAGTTTATGGTGATGGAAAGTTTACTCGCGACTGGCTTTATGTAGTTGATCATGCCATTGCTATTGATAAAATTTATCATGATGGAAAGAATGGAGAGACTTATAATATTGGTGGCTTTAATGAATGGACTAATATTGATTTGATAAAAGTTTTATGCAAGCAAATGGATATTGCTTTAGGAAATGAAGCAGGAACTGCTGAGGGCTTAATTACTTATGTGAAAGACAGACCAGGGCATGACAAACGCTATGCAATTGATGCCAATAAACTAAAGAATGAAATGGGTTGGGAGCCGTCATTGCAGTTTGAAGAGGGGCTTGCAAAAACAATTGCTTGGTATTTAGCCAATGAAGAGTGGATGGATAATATTACTTCTGGCGATTATCAAAATTATTATAAAGAACAATACAGTTAGATGTTAAAATGGTTTTCTAAAAAGAAAAAGCAGGTGTTAGAGCCTATTGATTTTTCAATATTGAAAACAGATATACATTCGCATTTTATTCCTGGAATTGATGATGGCGCTCCTGATATGGAAACAAGCATTTCATTGATTAAAAAAATGCACGAGCTAGGCTTTAGTAAGGTGATCACGAGCCCTCATGTAATGAGTGATTTCTACCAAAATTCAAATGAAACAATATTAAGTGGGTTAGCAGATATTCGTACTGAACTTAAGCTGCAAAACATCAATATGGAAATAGATGCTGTTGCAGAATATTATATTGATTTTGATTTTGAACAAAAGATTGGGAAGGAAAATTTTTTAACTTTTGGAGACAACTATATTTTGGTGGAACTCTCCTTTATGGAAGCACCAAAAAACCTTTTTGACATTATTTTTAAACTCCAATTAGAAGGCTATAAAGTAGTATTGGCACACCCTGAAAGATATGGTTATTATACTGCAAAAGATTATGATGAATTAGCAGCAAGAGGAGTGTTGTTGCAAATAAATTTGCTTTCCCTTATTGGACATTATTCTCCACAGATAATGAAAAAAACTGAAGCATTAATTGCTAAGAATCAAGTAAGTTTTGTGGGTACTGATTGCCATAATATGCATCATGCTGAGTTGTACGAAAAATGCCAAACTCAAAAGGCCTGGCATAATTTGGTTAATAGTGGGAAGCTGTTGAATAGTACTTTATAAACTAGCGCTACTTGTTTCTAGTTTTCGATCCACCTTTTTGAATAAACCTTGTAATACTTTACCCGGACCAACTTCAGTTATTGATGATAATCCATCATCAATCATTTGTTGCATTGTTTGAGTCCAAAGTACAGATGCTGTTAATTGCTTTTTTAAATTTTCTTTAATTTCTTCTGGATTAGTAATTGCTGAAGCAGTTACATTTTGGTAAATAGGACAGATTCCATTTGAGAAATTAGTATTGTCAATTGCTTTTTCTAACTCTGCTCTTGCCGGCTCCATAAGTTGAGAGTGAAATGCTCCTCCAACAGGAAGTTTTAATGCTCTTCTTGCACCTGCTTCCGTTAGTTTTTCACAAGCAATATCAATTCCTTTATTACTTCCTGAAATAACTAATTGCCCTGGGCAATTGTAGTTTGCAGGAACAACTACTTCTTCAATTTCCTTACAGATATTTTCTACTACCTCATTCTCTAATCCAAGAACAGCAGCCATAGTTGAAGGGTTTTGTTCGCATGCTTTTTGCATAGCCAAAGCTCTTTGTGAAACTAATTTTAATCCGTCCTCAAACGATAAATATCCTGCTGAAACTAATGCTGAAAATTCTCCTAAGGAATGTCCTGCAACCATTTCTGGCTGAAAAGAATTTCCTAATACTTTTGCTAAAATTACTGAATGCAAAAAGATTGCAGGTTGTGTAACTTTAGTTTGTTTTAGGTCTTCACCATCTTCACCAAACATAATGTCAGTAATTGAAAATCCTAAAATTTCATTTGCTTTTTCAAATAGTTGCTTTGCATCTGCTGATGCTTCATAAAGGTCTTTTCCCATTCCAGGAAATTGGGCTCCTTGCCCAGGAAATACATATGCTTTCATTTTGTTATTTAATTAAATTCATAAACTCAGCTCGTGTTTTTTCATCTGACATAAAGATGCCTGAAAATGCTGAACTTGTTGTTGAAGAATGTTGTTTTTGTACGCCTCTCATCTGCATGCAAAGGTGCTGTGCTTCAATAACTACAGCAACTCCTCTAGGATTTAAGGTGTCTTGTATGCAGTCTTTTATTTGGTCAGTTAATCGTTCTTGTACTTGTAGCCTTCTTGCAAATACATCAACAATTCTTGGTATTTTACTTAGGCCAACAATGTATCCGTTTGGGATATAGGCTATATGTGCCTTGCCAAAAAACGGTAACATGTGGTGTTCGCACATGGAATACAATTCAATATCTTTTACTAAAACCATCTGGCTATAGTCTTCAGCAAACATAGCTGACTTTAAAATTTCAGCAGGATTCTTTTCGTATCCATTAGTAAGAAATTCCATAGATTTTGCAACACGCTCAGGTGTTTTCAAAAGCCCTTCTCTTTCCGGATTTTCTCCTATCTCTGATAAAACCGATTTAATATTATCGGCTATTTTTTTATTATAAGTATCACTCATCTTTTTATAAATAGGCTGCAAATATACTACCTTTTCTTTTGGTATATTTGCCAAATGAAGATACTATTAGTTGTAGCTACAAAACAAGAGATTCTTAAAGATAAATTTAAGGGTATTGATGTATTGGTTACAGGTGTAGGAATGGTGAGTACTACTCTTAATTTAACTAAACAGTTAGGTGTAGAAACTTATGATTTAGTGATAAATATGGGAATTGCGGGTGCTTTTACTGATATTAAAATTGGAGAAGTAGTTGAGGTGATTCAGGATAGTTTTTCAGAAATTGGTTTTGAAAATAATTCTGGTTTTGAGGAATTTTCTGATTTTAACATTGAAACCAATTATAGTGTAAATGCTAAAACTTATTTGCAAAAAGTGAAAGGAATCACTGTAAATACCGTTCATGGAAATGAAGAGTCTATTGCTAAAGTTGTAAAAAGAATTAATCCTGATATTGAAAGTATGGAAGGTGCAGCAGTTTTTAAAGTATGTGAAGAATTTAAAACTCCTTGTATGCAAATTCGTTCTATTTCAAATAAAGTAGAAAAGAGAGATAAAGCAAATTGGGATATTCCTTTGGCTATTCAGAACTTAAACAATGAGGTGGCTAAAATAATTACTGAATTATGAAATTGACTTTAGGTTTTTCGCCTTGCCCAAATGACACCTTTATTTTTGATGCTATGGTGCATCATAAAATTGATACTGAGGGTTTGGATTTTGAAGTGGTATTTGCAGATGTAGAACAGTTGAATAAGTGGGCTTTCCAAGGAAAATTAGATATTACAAAACTATCTTATAATGCATTTACACATTGTGTTAATGATTATGCGCTTTTGGATAGTGGTTCGGCTTTGGGTAATAAATGTGGGCCTCTGTTGATTAAAAAACCAAATACCATTTTAACTAAAGAAAGTAAAATTGCTATTCCAGGTAGATACACAACTGCTAATATGTTGTTGGAAATTGCTTTTTCCAATCATCAAAATAAGGTAGAAATACTTTTTTCTGAAATTGAAAATGAGGTATTAAAAGGAAGTGTAGATGCAGGACTTATTATACATGAAAACCGATTTACCTATCAAGAAAAAGGTTTGGAAAAGGTAAAAGATTTAGGTGAGTTTTGGGAAACAGAAACTGGTTTACCTATCCCTTTGGGAGGAATTGTCGTGAAAAGAAGTTTGCAAACTGAAATCCAGAAAAAAATAGAAAGAGTACTGAGAAAAAGTGTAGAATATGCTTTTGCAAACCCAAATAGTTCGGCTGATTATGTGCAGTGCCATGCTCAAGAAATGGAGAAGCAAGTGGTGGATGCTCACATTGCTTTGTATGTAAATGACTATTCAATTTCACTTGGAGAGCAAGGGAGAAAAGCAGTTGAAAAGATTTTTAAAAAATCAGAACAACTGGGTGCTGCTATTTTTGTCTGATTATTGTAAGTTAGCAAAATGAAAAAATGGTTTTTCTTTCTTTTAATCTCCCCTCTTCTTGTAAATTCACAAACGCTTTATAATCCTCAGGATTTATATGAGGCACCTAGCGGATTATTCGATAGGGATTCACTTAGAAGTTACCATGTTAATTTTTATAATCCTAATTATCATTCTATTTTAGTAGATTCATTTTTTACAAATCCTGATTACAGATTACCTGCTACTGTTACCTTGAATGGAATTGCTTATGATAGTGTGGGGATTCGTTATAAAGGAAATTCAACCTTTGTATTGCCCAATAATAATGCTAGCCCTAAAGTGCCTTATAATATTGATATGAATTATTGGGTGTCAGGACAAAAGCTTTTAGGAAAAAAGAAAGTGAAGTTTGCAAATGCTTGGATGGATGCCACTTTTGCAAAAGAATTCACAGCTTCTAAAATCTACAGAAAATACTTACCAACCCCTGAGGTAAATTTGGTAAAGTTATTTGTTCAAAATGATTATTTAGGACTTTATGTAAATACAGAATCTATAAATAAGCAGTTTATAAAAAAGCATTTTGATGAAAAAAGTGGTGTTCTTTTCAAGTGTGATCCTGTTCAGGTTTTTGGGCAAGCAACTACAACAAATGGAGAGCCTAACTTAAATTGGTTAGGGAATGACAGTACTTTGTATTACGATAGTTATATCTTAAAATCAGATAAAGGTTGGGCTGAATTGTTGCAACTGATTGATGTGTTAAATCACAATACAAGTGAAATTGATAGTATTTTGAATGTGGATAGGGTGTTGTGGGCTTTTGCCGTTAATACAGTTATTGCAAATCTGGATACTTACAATGGGTTTTATATTCATAATTATTATCTCTATCAAACTAAGGATGGTTTGTTTCAGATGATTCCTTGGGATTTAAGTGAGAGTTTTGGAGGCGCTTTATTGGGTGGGGTTTGGGCTACCCCAAATGATATTTACCATTTTGATCCTTTTTATGGCTATACTACTGATGCAGCATCTAATCCTTTGCTGTATAAATTACTGGATAACCCCAAATATTATTTACAATATACCGCTCATTTGCGTACAATAATTAATGAATCATTAGATACTGCTTTTATTCGTAATTCAATTGCTGATTTGCAAAATTTAGGATATGCAGCTGCTAGCTCTGATGTAAACAAACCGTTTACTACTGCAGAGTATCATGATAATGTAGAATCAGCACTTTGGAGTTGGAGTTGGTTTTATGGTTTTGCAGGAATTATGTCTACTATTAATGAGCGAAAACCTTATTTATTGGCACATGCTGAGATTATGAGAACGCCACCAACAATAACAAATGTAATGGTGCAGAATAATTTGCTTACAGCTGAGGTTTATAATAGTACTTCAGTTGATTTAATGGCAACTATAAGTGAGTATAATTCTAAGTTTCAAGAATTTGCAATGAATGATAGTGGGCAAAATGGAGATGCAGTAGCAGGAGATAATATTTTTTCTGCAGCTTTACCATTTCAGGCAAGTGGGGAGGAAGTAAAACTCTATATCCGAGCACAAAATGATTTAGCTATGCAATTAAATCCTGAGCGTGCAGAATATGAGTTCTACACTTACTCGCCAACTACTCATATTGTTGAAACGCATGCTACTGAGCGTTTTTTGATTAGTATTACTGATGTATTGGGCAGGCAAGTAGTGCCAAAAAAGAACATCCTACTGTTTTATTTATATAGTGATGGCAGTGTAGAAAAACGATTTATTGTAAAATAGAAATATGAAAAAACAAGAATTACATGATCCTCTCTTCCAAGAGTTTGTTCATTTAGTTTTTTACTATCATTAATAAATTCAAAATAATCAAGCGCATTATATTCTTTCTAAATTTCTGCAACTGCTTTAGTAATGTCTATTGTTTGATGATAATTTTTATTTGAAAATAACTAATGATTATATGCAGTATTACAAAAACAAATAAAAAGAAAAACCCACTCTAGCAGTATGTTTGTATTTAAAAGGTATTTTTATTTTCCTAAAAATATTATCACTCTATCTCTCATTTTATCAGCTAATAGGTACATAACAGGAACTATCACTAAAGTGAGGAATGTAGCAAAGGTCAGACCGAAAATTACTGTCCAAGCCATAGGTCCCCAGAATAATGCATTATCTCCACCAAAGAAAATTTGTGGGTTAAGTTCTGTTAAAAGAGTATAAAAATTAATATTCATTCCAGTAGCTAATGGTAGTAATCCTAAAACTGTTGTAATAGCCGTCAGCAATACTGGTCGTAAACGCTTTTGTCCACCCTCCTCAATACATGCCATGGCTGTTTCTTTATCCAAAATGGCGTTTTCTTCTAAGCCAATCTCATCTCTTTTTCTACTTTTTACTAAGTCGATATAATCAATCAAAACAATGGCATTATTTACTACAATTCCTGCTAAGGAAACGATACCAATACCAGTCATAATCACAACAAAGTCCATATTAAATATTGCTAATCCTAAGAATACTCCAATAGTACTAAACAACACAGTTACAATAATGATAAAAGGCTTAATTGCAGAATTAAACTGTGAAACTAAGATAAGTGCTATCAAGGCAATTGCAATCATTAAAGCTCTTGATAAAAACTCTTGTGTTTCAGCTTGTTCTTGCTGCTTACCCGTAAACTTTAAATCATACGATTCTGACATAGGGTAATTCGCTAACAACTTCTTTAATTGTTCGTTAATTGTAAACTCATTATAGCCCTCAATTACATTTGAATAAAGTGTTACTTGGCGCTTCATATCCTTACGATTTACAGCTCCATAAGTGTTATTGTAAGTGTAATCCGCTACAGAAGAAACGGGAATCTGTTTAATTTGACCATCAGCTTGTCCTCTAAAAGTAATGCGTTGGTTCATTAAAGCTGGAACACTGTAACGGTACTCGTCAGCTAGCCTCAAGACTATAGGGTGTTCGTCTTCTCCTTCTTTAAACTTAGACACTTCCTTTCCGAACAAAGCAGTACGAATAGTGCTTGCTACTTGAACAGTAGAAATTCCTAGCCTACGAGCCATATCTCTATCGATATTAACCAATAATTCTGGTTTACTCAATTCTAAATCTACCTTTAAACCTTCAATTCCTGGAATTTTTTCTGCTTCAATTTTTTGTTGAATATCTTCTGCTAGGAAAAGTAGTTTGTCAAAATCCGTTCCTGCAATTTCTATGTTAATAGGACGACCCATTGGTGGTCCTTCACGATTTTTGTCTACCGTAATATCTACTCCTGGATAGCCAAGTAATCGGGCAGTTACTTCTTTCATTATCTCTCCTGTGCTAACACCCTTTCTATTTTCAAACTCCACAAAGTTGATCGTGATACGCGCTTTATTAGGAGTGTTTCCCATAGCACCACCCATTTCATTAGGGTCAGATGTTCCTGCTCCAACATTGGTCATTACAGAAGATACGGCATGTTGGTATGGCTCTAATATTTGGATGATTTCATCTTCAACTACTTTAGCAATAGAGTCTGTTACCGCAACATCTGTTCCGTTAGGAGTTTCTACAAAAACATTGATGTATTTAGGTTCATTCACTGGGAAAAACTCCACATTTGGCGACATCAAAGCAAAAAAGACAATAGAGAAAATCAATAATCCTCCTGTACCTAAAAGTAGATGAATAGGCGTTTTGCCACTTAATGCCCATTTTAAAGTTCTAGCATAACGTTTTTCTAAGTGAACTAACAATGTGTCTTGAAACCAATAAGAAGCAGGGGTTAGGTATAAGCCGTTTATTAAGGTTAATAAAGCAAACGCTACCATAATTCCTCCTATCAACATGTAGCCAATCAGGTAAAATAAGATAGCTGCACCAGCCATATACATAGCCGATTTTTGAAGCTTCTTTTTATTTGGTGTTGAACGCTCCTTTTTCTTAATAAAAGAAGAAGCAAAAACAGGGTTTATAACCAAAGCAACAAAAAGTGATGAGCCTAATACAATAATTAAAGTCATTGGAATATATCCCATAAACTCTCCCATCAAATCATCCCAAAAGAGCAGTGGGAAGAAAGCAGCCAAAGTTGTTGCTGTAGAAGAAATAATAGGAATAGCAATTTCACCCACACCTTTCTTGGCAGCTTCCATTCTGCTTAATCCTTCATTTGTATACAACCTGTGAATATTTTCAATTACTACAATTGCATTATCTACCAACATTCCTAATGCTAGAATAAGCGCAAATAGAACGACCATGTTCATAGTTGTTCCCATACCTCCTAACACCACAAAGCTGATAAACATAGACATAGGAATAGCTAATCCAACAAATAAGGAGTTACGCAATCCTAAAAAGAATAACAAGACTAGAATTACCAAGATTACACCAAAAATGATGCTGTTTTCTAGGTTGCTAATCTGCATACGCGTTTGCTCTGACTGATCATTTGTGATGGAAATTTTTAAGTTCTCAGGAAGAATTTTATCCGCTTTAGAAACAGCTAAAATCTCCATGATTTTATCGGTTGCTTCCAAAAGGTTTTCTCCTCCTTTCTTTATCACATTTAAAGAAACTACAGGCTCTTTATCTAGACGCGCATAACTTTCCACTTCTTCATATCCATTCACCACATCTGCTATATCTCTAAGGTAAACGATATTGCCTTTTTCTCTCTTTACAATGATGTCACCAATTTCCTTTACTGTTTTAAATTCAGCATCTGTACGCACCATTCTTCTAGCTTCTCCTAAAAGAATATTACCTCCTGCAATTGATACATTTTCAAATGATATGGCGTCTTCAATATTTTGGAAACTGATTTCATTACTTTCCATGCGGTGCAAATCTGTCTTAATCGTGATCTCACGATCTAATAAGCCAGTAATTTCCACCTTAGAAATCTCAGATAATGCCTCTATTTCATCTTGCAAATACTCCGCATGAATCTTCAATTCATCTAAACTAAAGTCTCCAGAAAGGTTAATGTTTAAAATTGGGAATTCTGAAAAGTCCACATCCATCACCATTGGATCCATATCTAAGTCATTCGGTAAGTTGCTTTTTGCCTTATCAACAGCATCTTTTACATCTTGTAAAGCAGTCTTTACTTCAACATCTGTATTGAACTCCACCATCACGGTTGAGTTATCCTGTATGGAAGTGGAGTTAAGGTTTTTGATTCCTTTCACCGATTTCACCTCTTTTTCAATTGGTCTAGTGATAAGGTTTTCTATATCGGCTGGGGAGTTTCCTGGATAAATCGTTTGCACCATAATGGTAGGCATTACGATATCAGGATATAGGGCTTTTGGCATGGATTTGTAACTATACATCCCAAACAAAGCCAATAGCATAGTCAGAATAAAGATGGTCGTCTTATTCTTTAAAGATAGGTTTGTTAGTTTAAAAATTCTGTTTGCCATGGGTTTTATTTTTTGATATCAATAGTACTTCCATCAGCTACTTCATTATGCCCTGAAGTGATGACGCGATCTCCAAAAGAAATTCCCGATAATACACGACTTTTATCTTTGTAAGATCGACCTACTTCTATATATGTTTTATGTGCTTTATTTCCTATTGCCTTAAAAACAAAATCTCCACGCATATCTCTTTTAATCACCTCAGAAGGGAGTACCATTGCACTATCTACAGCAAAATCTTGTATGCGTAAAGAAGCTACAGAATTTGGTTTCACTTCTCCAGACTTATTGTCTAAATCAATTTTTACCAAAAAGGTTCTGCTCTTAGGGTTAATTACTTGTCCTACAAAGCTAATAGGTGCTGTGCGATCAATACCTAATGCTTTAAATTTAATATGTACTTCATCATTCTTGTGTAAGCTATTAGCATAACGCTCTGCTACATTTGCTTCTACTTGTACTTGACGAGCATTTACTATCCTTATTACAGGCATTCCAGGAGCAGCTAATTCTCCAACATTGAAAAAGATTTCATCTACTCTTCCGCTAATTGGAGCCGAGAGTTCCATCTTGCTTAGTTGTGCTTCCATTGCAGCTAATTTTTTCTGCAAAGATTGATATTGATTTTTGGCTTGTAAAAATTGAATTTCTGAGCCAATTCCTTTTTTCCAAAGATTGTCTTGACGCTCAAATGTTATTTGAGCTAATTCTGCTGAGTGACGTAATTCTTCTACCTGATTTACTAATATAGAAGCATCTAATTGAACAATAGTCTGTCCTTTGTTTACCCATTGTCCTTCTGCTACTAAAACAGCTTTTACAACTCCACCCATCTCTGAGCTAATAGTTACATTTTGTTTAGAGGTAACATTACCTGGCTGTTCAATATAGTGGCTAAACGAACTTGCTTCTAATTCAAACACTAGTACAGGGACACCTCCCTCTACTGTTGTATCTAATTTAGCTACTTCAGTTTCTAAAGTACTAATTTGTGTTTTAAGTTCTGTTAATTTTCCTTTTAAGGTTTTTAATTCTTCTTTCTTAGCTTCCAATCCTTGTGGTTGATCGCCACATGCAGTAAAGAATAAAGCTGCAGTTGATAAAATGATAATTCTTTTCATGATAATTTAGTTTCCTAGTGTTCTTTGGTATTTAATTTCAGATAATAGTAATTCCTTTATTGAAGTAGCATATTCAGTATGAGATTTCATAAAATCTGCTCCTGCTTGAGCTAATTCAGAACTGCTTACTAAACCTTCTTTATATTTTTCTAATGTCTTTTTGTAGATTTTTTCAGCTAATTTTAGATTTGTTGCTGTTTGTGTTTCTTTACTCATTGCTGTTAGATATAATCCTTTTGAAGTTTCATAATCTAAGAATAAAGATTGCTCCAAATTATATTGATTGTTTTTAGATTGCTCTAACTTAAGACGAGCTTGTTGTATTTTAGCTCTTCTTGAAAAGCCATCAAAAATATTAAAAGTTGCTTTTACTCCAATCATTTTAGTAGGGTACCAGTTACCATCTTCTAAAAAATTGAATTCATCACGCATTGCATTCTCACTATATGTTCCAAAAGCAGCAATACTTGGTAGCCAAGCAGACTGATATCTTTGCATGTCTAATTTATTTAGTTTTACATGTGTTTCTGCTAATTGATACTCTAGTCTATTCTGGATATTAGGCTGTTCTAAACTAAATCTTTTATTTTGGCTTAAAATACCACTTAAACTGTCTGTAAGCTCTAATTTTTCAGATAAAGGAATACCTAAAACAAGCTTTAGATATAGGTGAGAAACATCTGCCATTCTATTTATGTTGTCAGATTGTGTTTGTATATCAGAGAGAACTAATGTCATACGATCTACATCAATATCTTCTACAAATCCCATTTCATAACGAGCTTGAATTTCTTCCAAAATATGTTCGTGAACATCTACTAATGTGGTAAAGAAATCTTTATTTTTTTCTATTAATAATACATTAAAATAAGCTACAGCTATACTATCTTGAATTTGTCTTTTAGTTAGGTGCATGGTTCTTTCTGATAACCTTTTAAATGTTTTTGAAGCTCTTAAACCTACAATATATGTTCCGTCAAACAATAGTTGAGAAACTGTTAGAGAACTGCTTGCATTTTGTTCTGTTCCAAGTTGCATTTCTATCATAGAGTCTGCAGGAGCTGCTGGATTCATCATGCTTGCAGGCATAACAGTTGTTGGAATGTCAATAAAGTTTTGCCATTGTGCTTCTGCTGTTAAATGTGGTAGTCCTATAGCTACAGTTTCCATAACTTGTTTTTTAGCTAATTGCACATCTAATTGTGCGTTTCTTACTTTAATGTTATTTTCTAACCCATACGCTTGAGCCTCTTTTAAAGAGAAACTATGTTGAGCTGAAATAGACATTGATAGTAATAATAGTGCTACTAATATTCTAATCATCTTTTATTTTTTGTTCTAAATATTCAATTCCTTTAAGTGTTGCTATCCCACGAATGTGGTAAACTCTATTTTCTTTTAATAATTGTTTAAAGTTGTATTTTGTTAATGGAAAAATTTCTTCATTTACTAAGCCGTCTAATCTATTTATCATGAATTTGGTTATGATATTAGTATCAATATCAGACCTATATAACCCTTGTTTAATGCCCCTTTCTAAATTATTCTTGACTGTTTTAAAGATGCTTTTCTTTTTAAAGTCATCCATAAATCCCCATACTTTTGGATAGTGCCTTTTTAAATTTACTAATAAAGATGGGTGATTATGTTTCATTGTTTTGCAACAAATTTCATCAATTTCAAAAACTTCATCAATAGCATTTTCGTGTTTTTCACAAACTCCTTCAATTATTTGTTTTAAGTAGCAATGATGGTGCAAGAAACTTTTTTCAACTAAGTCTTCTTTATTATTTACATGCTGGTATAAAGTTTTTTTCGATATACCTAGGTGTTTTGCTACATCATCCATGTTTACACTTTTTACTCCCAATCTAATAAAAAGATCTAGTGCACCTTGTATGATTCTATTTTTCTTTTCCATTTGAGCGGCAAAAATAAATAAATTATATACAATGGAAACAATTTTTGAGTTTTTTTGTTTCCAAACTTGGAGTTAAGAAGAAAATAAGTGATGTATAAAAAAAGTGGAACACTCTTACTAAATTTCTATATTTTTTGAGAGAGATTTGAACTGTTTCTATAATTTATGTTTTGATTTGAAAAGAAATTGAGATAGGCTAATAACATCAATTAAATCATAGTTAAATTTTCTATTTTTGTAATTCAAAAAAGAAATATGAATAGAGAGCAGTTAATAAAAGATAATTTCTCATTTCTCTTTGAAGAAAAATTACTTGATGAATTAAGCCAAATTGGTAATATTAAAAAAGTAAATCAAGGAGATTTCTTAATGGATATAGGTCAAGAAATGACTTTTATGCCTTTACTTATTTCAGGTGCAATTAAAGTATTTAGGACAGATGATGATGGTGATGAGTATATCCTTTATTTTATAGAAGGAGGAGACACTTGTGCAATGACGCTCAACTGCTGTATTAGAGGTGCTAAAAGCGAAATTAAAGCTGTTGCAGAAGTTGATACAACTCTATTATTAGTGCCAATTTCTAAGATGGAAGATTGGTTACATTATAAAACATGGAGATCGTTTGTTTTTGGTTCATATAATAATAGAATGAAAGAAATGTTAGAAGCAATAGATTCTCTTGCTTTTATGAATATGAACGAAAGAGTATTAAAATATTTAAAGGATAAAGTTATTGCTAATAAAAATGAGACCTTAAATATTACTCATTATATTATTTCTGATGAATTAAATACATCTAGAGTAGTTGTTAGTAGAATTCTAAAAAAGCTAGAAAAAGATGGTGAACTAAAACTACTTAGAAATCAAATTAAGATTTTAAAACTTTAATAAACCTCACTATGTAACAAATGTTACATTCTTTTATTTTTAATCTCCTTTTATTTGCATCATCAAATTTTTAAAAGATGAAGAAAGGAACAAAATTATATAGTATTTTAAATGGTAAATGTCCTCATTGTCATGAAGGAGATTTCTTTTTGAGTCATCCGTATGATTTAAAACAGATGGGCGATACTTTTGATAACTGTTCTGACTGCAATGAAACTTATAATCCTGAACCTGGCTTTTATTTTGGGGCAATGTATGTTAGTTATGCTTTAGGAACAGCTTTGATGGTTACAATTTGGGTAGCTCTAATTATTCTGTCAATTGAGGTTGAATTGCTTTGTAAAATTATAGGAATTTCAATTCTTTGGCTGCTTCTATCTCCTTTAATTCATTCTTTGTCAAAGATAATTTGGGCTAATATTTTCATGCAATATACAAGTAATAATAATTTAAATAAATAAAATAATGGTAAAAGTACTAAACAAAGAATCGTTTAAAGAAAGGGTTCATGATATTGAGGATTCAAAAGGTGAATGGAATTTTAAAGGTGATAAGCCATGTATAATTGATTTTTATGCAGATTGGTGTCAACCTTGTAAAATGCTGGCTCCTATTTTAGAGGATATCGCAAAGGAATATGATGGTAAAATTGATGTTTATAAAGTGAACACTGAATCTGAACAAGAGCTTTCGGCTTCATTTGGTATAAGGAGTATTCCTTCTCTTTTATTTGTTCCTATGGGAGCATCTCCTCAAATGGCTGCTGGTATGTTGGATAAAAAAGCGTTAAAAAGTGTAATCACAGATGTGTTAAAAATTAAATAAAATGTCAATGTTAAAAAAAATATTTGGAATTAAAACAACTGATTATAATCAGTTGATGAAGGATGGGGCAATCATAATTGATGTAAGAACTACTGGAGAGTTTAACTCAGGACATATTTCTGGGTCAACTAATGTTCCTTTAGATAAGATTAAGTCTAAGATTAAAAAAATAGAGAACCTAAAGAAACCAGTAATTTTCTGTTGTGCATCAGGAATGAGAAGTGGTCAGGCAACTTCTATTGCAAAATCAAGAGGGATTGATGTTTATAATGGTGGAGGTTGGAGTAGTTTAAACAGAAAATTAAACAAGTAATGTCTAAAAAAACAATTATGATAATAATTGGTACAATAATAGGAGGAATTGCAGGGTATTTATATTGGAAACATATTGGTTGTTTTACAGGTTCGTGTGCTATAGCTTCTGTATGGTATAAGAGCACTCTTTATGGTATGTTTATGGGAGGATTGCTTTTTGATTTAATTAGAGATTTATTAAAATAAAAAAAATGAAAAAAATAATATATAGTTTAGTAAGTATTGTTCTTGTCTCCTGTTCTTCAGGGCCAGTTGAAGCGCAAGTAATTAATAATGTTAGTGCAGTAGAGTTTAATAAACAAATTAATTCTGATGAAGGAATTATTTTGGATGTTAGAACTATTCAAGAGGTAAATGAAGGTCATATTGAAGATGCAACAAATATAGATTTTTATGCATCTGATTTTACTGAGAAGTTAGCATTAATAAGGAAAGATGTTCCTATTTATGTGTATTGTAGAAGTGGAGGAAGAAGCTCTAAGAGTGTTGTAATTATGCAAGACTTAGGTTTTAAGAAAATATATAATTTATTAGGTGGTTTTGGTGCTTGGAAAGCAAATGACTTTAAGGTTGTAGTTACAAAAGGAGAAACTCTAAAAAAACAACAAGCAATGTCAAGTATTGATTTTTCTGATATTATTAAAAATAATGATATTGTATTGGTTGATTTTAGCACACAATGGTGCGTTCCTTGCAAAAAAATGAAACCAGTAATTGAAGAAATAGAAAAAGAGAATAGAGATGTAAAAGTCATTTATATTGATGCTGATGTAAATAAAGAACTAGTGAAAAAATACAAGATAAGTGGGGTGCCTGTTTTTATTGTATTTAAAGGAGGTAAAGAAGAATTCAGGCATGTTGGAATAATTGAAAAGTTAGAGTTATTAAATAAATTAAAATAATGAATATATAAGATTTAATGAACGACAATGCAACAACAATTATAGATGCTAGGACTGTGGGTGAATTTATGGGAGGTAATGTTTGAGCGGATAAGATTTTAGTAAGGTGGGTTTTGCAAGTATTTAATTTTCAGTACCTTTGCGGTCAATATGAGAAATATTTCTAGAAACATATCAGTAATCTTAATGGCAACTTTTGTACTGCTATTATCTATGGGTATGCATGTTTCTAAGGTACAGTGCAAGAAAGGAAGTAAGGTTTTTATTGGAACTGAAGTTGCGAATTGTAAGATGAAAAAAGAAATTGTTTCTTGTTCTAAAAAGAAACAAGTACAGAAATCTTGCGAAAAATCAGAAAACCTTCCAAAAAAAGAATCTAAACATGTTCAATTTGATTTTGAAACTTTTGATTTTAAAGAGTTTAAGCCCTTTGATATTGATTTAATACAGTTATATATAACTTTACTTAATAAAGAGTTTTATTCTGTAGAGTCAGAATTACTTACTTGTAATCATTATGCTGACGCACCGCCTCTGGTGAATAAGCCTATATTGTCCCAATTACAGTCTTTCCTTTTATAAGATTTAATTTTTTATGATCTAATTTAGCTATGTAACAATTGTTACAGACTAAACGGATTATGTTTTATTATTTTGAAGCATTAGCCTAACTAATTTAAAATCTTATAAAAATGAAAAAAATATTATCAATTGCAATAGTGTTGATTGCAACAAGTACATTAACAGCACAAATACAAAACCCGTTATTAATCCCTCCAACTTTAGCAGGTGCTAATTACAATCTTATAGTTGATTATGATTCCTTAGAAGTATTTCCTGGGGTATATACACAAACTGCTGGGGTAAATGGTGCAATTCTTGGTCCTACACTTATTATTAATAAAGGAGATGTAGTAACTATGAATGTTGAAAATAGATTGACAGATACAACTACTATGCATTGGCATGGTGTTCATCTTCCTTCAGCAATGGATGGTGGTCCGCACTCAAAAATTTATCCAAATACTACATGGAGTCCAACTTGGACAGCTATGGATAGGGCATCAACAATGTGGTATCACCCACACTTACATCATAAAACTTATAAGCATGTGATGATGGGAGTTTCTGGATTAATAATTAATAGAGATACTACTGAGACTGGTTTAACTTTACCCAGAACTTATGGAATAGATGATGTCCCTTTAATATTGCAAACAAAAGTAATGGACGCTAATTATCAAATTGATTCTGATATGATGAATAGTGCAATGGATACTTTGTTTTTGGCAAATGCAACTAGAAACGCATATTTTGATGCGCCAGCACAAGTTGTAAGGTTTAGAATATTAAATGGTTCGCCTATGCGAGTTTATAATTTAGGATTAAGTAATGGGAATGATTTTTGGGTAATAGGTTCTGATGGAGGTTTGCTTTCAGCTCCAGTTCAAATGAATAGATTATTGATGGCTCCAGGAGAAAGATATGAGATTTTAGTTGACTTATCAGGAATGCAAGGGCAGAATATTTCAATTTTAAATTATGGAACTGGAATTCCATCAAGTACTTATGGTGCAGGTAGTATGATGGGTGGGGGTGCAATTCAGAACTATAATAACAACCCTCTTAATGGTGCTGATTTTACTATGTTATCTTTAAATGTGGTAGCACAAACTTCAAATCCTATTACTACAATACCAGCTACTTTAGTTTCAATAAACCCTTATAGTCAAACTAATATTGATGAGAATAGACAATTTAACTTTACTAGTACAGGGGGGCAAAGCGGACCATTTTTAATAAATGGAAATACTTTTAACTTGAGTCAAGTTAATCATGTAATACCTCTTAATAATAAAGAGATATGGTCATTTACCAATCAAACACCAATTGCTCATCCTTTTCATATACATGATGTTCAGTTTAACATCTTAGAAATTAATGGTGCTGCACCTCCTTTGCATATGCAAGGTTGGAAAGATATACTTTTGATACCTGGACATCAGGGAAGTGCGAAATTTATTACCAAGTTTGAAGACTTTGCTGATGCTAATGTGCCCTTTATGTACCATTGTCATATGTTGGAGCATGAAGATGAAGGAATGATGGGGCAATTTACAGTTGTAGATGATGTTTCAACTGAAGTTGAAACTTTAGAAACAGAAATATTTTCAATCTATCCTAATCCTGCAAATGACAAAATTCAGGTTAAATTAAAGCATTCAAAAAGTCAAGAAATTCAAATTATTGATGTTAAAGGAGAACTAATGTTCAAAGGAATATTAACAGAGATGATTTCTACTATAGATGTAAGTAAATTGAGTAATGGGGTTTATTTTATTAAAGTAGAGAGCGTAACAACTAAATTTATAAAACAATAAAAAAATTATTAATCTATCCTTCTTATTGGTTTATGAGGGATGTAAAAACAAACAAAATGAAAACAAATTTATTAACTTTACAAAATGAAAACAAATTTATTAACTTTACAAACAAATAACATGAAACGAGAATCGTTCATGAGCACAATTAAAAAATCAGTTTTTATGAGTAAAAAAACAATTTTAACATTAGCAATTGCATTTGTAAGTACATTTGCAATGGCACAAGAAATGACAATTGCTCATACAGGTATCACTACTGTTCCAGTATCAACTGACAAATCATTAACAGTATCTGTTGGACAAGATATTACTTTTAAACATGGAGGCGGGCAACCTCATCCAATGACTGAAGGTCATCCAAACACAGCAGCTGTTTCAACCCCAATCCCATTTGTTACACAAACTGTTTCATCTTCTATTCCAATGGTAGTTTTCCAACTGAATACAGTTGGTACTTATAAGTTTCATTGTGGTAACAACCCTATAAAAGATGCAGTTTATGGTACTATTTATGTGACGGAAGGAGGATCAACAGTAGTATCTGATATCGCAAACAATTCTATATCTGTTTATCCTAATCCAGTTAGGAATAACATAACAGTTGAAGGATTAAATGGTGCTGCTGAGGTATTTGATGTAAACGGTAAAAAAGTAATGGATATTACTAATGGAACATTTGATGTATCTTTTCTTATGAAAGGCACTTATTTTGTAAAATCAGAAAAGTTTAATACACTTTTCATAAAAGAATAATTATGAAAAATTTAATATTAATTATTACAGTTTCTTTATTTTCTGTAAATAGTTTTGCTCAGTTAACTTATAATTGGGTTCCTCAGGACACTATTATTATAGATAATTTGGACCCAAATGCTTACTCAGAATATCTGATTGAACAACAAAACATTACTAATGATACTCTAATTTTAGGAGTTGAAGTGGTTTATAATACTATCCCAGCTACTTGGGATGGTATGATATGTATTTATGGTACTTGTTTTGGTGAAATCCCTGTAGCAGGAACTTTCAATCAAATGGACCCAATTTTTGATACTTTAAAAGGATACACCAAACTAACAGTAAACCCAATGGGAGATTTACAAGGTGGTGGAATTGTTCGTGTTAGAGTTTTTGACGCTAATAATCCTAATGATTTTGGCGATACTTGTACTTGGATAGTGAATTCATTCTCTACAGGAATTAATGATATTAGCGTAAATAGATTAATTGTTTACCCTAACCCATCAAATGATATTATTACTGTATGTGCTGACTCAAAATTTAATGTTTTAAAAGCATTTGATATTAATGGAAGAGAGGTGATGAATACTTATTTTACACTTACAACTGAAAAATCAATTAATGTTAGTCATTTACAATCAGGTGTATATTTTGTAAATACTTACTTTGATGGTGAGATAGTTGGAATTCAAAAAATCACTATCAATGAATAAATTACTTCTTGGGTTTTTCTTTGGAGTATTGTTTTCTTTTAATAGTTTTTCTACTACAATAAATAAATCACTTTATATTGTTGCTGATTCACTGTTAACAGTGGATAGTACCAAGGTTCCTTACATTACATTTAATGAAACTCCTACCTATACTCAATCTAATCCTATAATAAATTTAATGCAAGGAGATACTTTGGATTTGTGGGTATATAATACTGATTCTGTATCACATGATTTTGTTATTAAAGGTATCAGTTCTGTTATAAGTGTTTCCGCAAATGATTCTACTTTCTTGCAAACAGTTTTTACTACTAAAGGTTCTTACATTTATCATGATCCATCTGATTTTCCAAAAAACACTTATTTAGGACTTGCTGGAATGATAGTAGTAAAAAATCATCCGTTTGCTTGTTTTTATTGGAATATTAAAGAGCATAATTCAGATTGGAACACACAACTATTTGCTGGAAGTACAGTAAATTGGAATAATTATAACCCAAATTATTTTACTATTAATTCGGTAAGTAATCCTAATATAAACGGAGATACTCTGGCTAGAATTACTGGGCAAGTTGGAGATACTTTGTTCTTATACATTACAAATACAGGTTTAAGTATACATTCTATGCATTTTCATGGATATCATGCTACAATTAAATATTCATCCAGAAATGCATCTCATTTAAATAGAGAGAAAGATACTTTCCCAATTTACCCTATGGAAACAATTGTTCTTAAAATAGTTCCTGATAAAGAGGGGGAATACCCAATTCATGATCATAATTTAGTGGCAGTAACAGGTAATAATATGTACCCTAATGGTATGTTTTCTACAATTTTAATACATCCTTAATGATGAGAAATATATTATTACTTACGGGAACATTTTTTATTTTAATAAGTGCTAACTCACAGCAATTGACAAATACATTTATTTTTTCTAAGATGGATATTGCGCCTCAGCATACATTGTGGGATGGTAATCAAACAATGTTAATGGGATTTACTCCTTTAATGAGTTCTCCAATTGATATACCTGGTCCAACTTTGAGGTATACTGAGGGGGATTCTGTGCAGTTGCAATTAAGAAATATGTCGCAAGGAGCCTCACATACAATACATTTGCATGGATTGGATGTAAATCAATGGAATGATGGAGTTCCTCATTTATCTTGGGAGGTAGGACATAACGAAACAAAGTCTTACTTTTTTAAAGCTCCGCACCCAGGAACTTATTTGTATCATTGTCATTTCACCTCATCTTTACATGTACAGGCGGGTATGTATGGTTTGTTGATAGTTGATGCTCAAAATCCTAATGAAACTTGGGATGGTGGCTACTCTTTTCATAAAGATTTTGCTTGGATGACATCAGAGTTAGATACTGTTTGGCATACTGATTCAATCATAAATTATCCTCATGACACTACTACAATGGTGAGACTATTACCGGATTATAATCCTCAGTATTTTTTAGTAAATGGAAGGTCAGAACATGAATTGGTAGATACTAATACAGCAGCTATAGTTGCAAAAGCAAATGAAACAATATTGTTAAGAATTGCAAATATTGGTTACTATGGTAACAAGTTTCATTTTCCAATGCATTTGAATGCTCGTATTATTTCTTCAGATGGTAGACCTTTGCCGTCAATGGTGTTTTCTGACACTTTAGATGTGTTGCCTGGAGAAAGATATCAAGTATTGTTACAGGGCACTTCTGAATTCATTGATTCAATTTCGGTTAAGTATTTTAATTTGAATACTCAAAATATTGAAAATACTCAAATGGTTCCTGTAACTATTTCAGGATTCATTTCTTCAGTAAATGAAAATGAAACAAGTGTAAATTCATATATTTTTCCTAATCCGACAAATAAACATTTGAGCCTTGTAAATGTAAGGGGTGAGATGAAAATATCGGATTCTTTTGGTAAGATTATTTTTGAAAAAACAATAACTGCTAATCAAGAAAATTTGGATGTTAGTCATCTGTCTTCAGGAATCTATTTTATAAAAACAATTAATAAAAACTTTAAATTTTTAAAACTGTGAGAACATTAATTCTTTCCCTTTTAATACTTATGAATTCATGTACTACATCAAATGAAAAAGATATTGAGGTCATTTATTATGGTGCGCTTAAAAATATGATGCATAAAGGAGATTTATCTAAAAAAGTAACTCTTAATGAGTTGAAAGATAGAAGTCATTTATATGCTTTGGGTGCAGTTGAGAACCTTGAAGGAGAAGTTCTAATCTTAGATGGGGTAGCACACATTTCTTATGTTGATAGTAACGATTCATCTAAAATAATGATGATTGACAATTCATTTGAAAAAAATGCTTGTTTATTAGTCTCTGCATCAGTTAAGGAATGGGAGACAATAAATATCCCTAATTCAATTGTAACTTATAAAGATTTTGAAATTTTTATAGAGGAAACTGCTTCTGAAAATGGGATAAATACTAATGAGCCTTTCCCATTTATGATAGAGGGTATCGCTAAGTCATTTGATTGGCATATTATTGATTGGCCAGAAGGAGATGCAGAACACTCACACGAGAAACATATTCATTCGGGCTTGTATGGTACGCTTGAAAATCAAGCGGTAGAAATGTTAGGTTTTTATTCGGATAAACATCATGCAATTTTTACTCACCATACAACCAATATGCATGTTCATGTGAAATCAGATAAAGCAATCGGACATGCTGATGACTTTACTCTTGGAGAAAACATGATATTAAAATTACCTAAGTAAAAGATGAAAAATAATTTATCGTTAACTAAAGATTTTTGGAATAACAGGTATATTGAATCTAAAATAGGATGGGATGTAGGAGTAATAACTACTCCTTTAAAAGAATATTTTGATCAACTTAATGATAAAACAATAAAAATATTAATCCCTGGTAGTGGTAATTCATATGAAGCAGAGTACTTATTTGAAAACAACTTCCTAAATACTTATGTGCTTGATTATTCTGAACATGCATTAAATAATTTTAGAAAGAGAGTTCCTGATTTTTCAGAAAGTAAATTGTTGAATAATGACTTCTTTGATGTTCAAGGGAAATTTGACCTAATTATTGAGCAAACTTTTTTTTGTGCTATTGATAAAAGTAGAAGAAGTGAATATTTTAAAAAAATGAATGATTTATTAAAACCAAATGGAAAATTAGTTGGATTACTTTTTAATGACTCATTAAATGAAAATCACCCTCCATTCGGGGGTAATGAAAGCGAATACAAAAAATATTTTGAAACTTATTTTAATACTAAAGTATTTCAACCATCATATAATTCTATAGAATCTAGGTGTGGTAGAGAGTTGTTTATGATTTTAAACAAGAAATGAAAAGAATAGAATATATAGTTTAACTAATTATCTAGAATTATGGTAGTGTAGGTGATAAATACCCCTATAAGTTAATTGTTATAAGTTTAAAATTAAAAAAGACCACTTGAAAAAGTGATCTTTTTTTTTGTTTCTGTGGGCCTCTCGGTCCTTATTTCGAACTTTTTTAGCAAATTTTAGTAAGTTTGCACTATGAAAAATATATTTTTATTTACAGTTTGTTTTACAGTTTTTATGGGTTGTAAGAAAGAAGAAAATTTACCCGCTCCCTATGTTCCTGTTGATAATGTGACTGAGGGATACAGAATGCTATTAATGGGAAATAGTTTTTTTAGACCATATGCCGAAAATCTTGATGTCATGGCAATTGACGCAGGTTTTGTAAATCATAATAGCACTATTGTTATTCGTGGTGGTGCAAATGGAAGGGCTATCAACTTTTGGAATGATTCAACAAGCATAGAGCATAGCTTGATTAAGTCTGCACTTGATGACGGAGGAATAGATTATTTAGGTATGACAAGTGGACATGATACTGTTAATCGTATTGAGGGTTTTCAATTTTGGATCGATTATGCATTGCAAAATAATCCAAATATTACTATTTTCATTTCTTTAGCACCATTTGATTATCCAGCTGGAGACCCAAATGGAACTCAACCAGACTGGGATACTCTCGCAGTAGATAATGGATTCAGTTCTATACAAGAAATGTTTGATTTTTATATAAATGAGATTTTACATAATGAAATTGTAGACCAATTGCGTGCCGAATTTCCGACTACTAAAATATTTACCATACCAACCGGATGGGCTACATATAATTTATATCAAATGAATATTGATAGCTTATTATTAGATCAAATTGATATGTTTGGATCATCGGCTTCCTCAATCTTTGTTGATTCAAAGGGGCATCAAGGTGATATTGTTAAAAAAACAGGTGGTTTAGTATGGCTTAATAGTATTTATAATGTTGATCTAAGTACCTTTAATTTTGAAACAGGATTCAATACAGATTTACATGAGATAGCGAATGATATAAATAATAATCATGACGCTGAATACAAGAATTAAAGATATTAGGATTTAATTAAATTAATAACAAACCCACTCAAATTGAGTGGGTTTCTTTTTGGTGGACCTCTCGGTCCTAAGTTCGAACTTTTTCTAGCACTTCATTGAAATTATAAAATTTCCAAATAAAGCCTTCTTTTTTTAATTTATCTACATTTATAGATAAATCTGTATTGATGATTTGACTTCTTTTTCCTAAAAATAATCTTATTATAAAAGAAGGTATTCTAATGATTAAAGCATATGGGAATAATCTTTCTTTTATCTTCTTAATAAACATCTCTTGAGAAATTGGTTTTGTTGTCGCTAAATTATATGCACCTTTATAATTCTCATTAGTTATTGCTTCTTTAATGAAGTTAGCTGCATCATCTACATGTATCCAACTTATTTGCTTTTTTTTTGATCCAATTACAACTCCAATACCTAGCTTAATGCTGAGAAGATTATATTTCAAAAAAGCTGTTTCTTGATTCATTAATAACGATATTCTCATTTTAAGAATACGGCTTCCAATTTGTTTGAATTGCTGTGCAGATTCTTCCCAATCTGAGGCCATTCTGGCTATCCAGTCAGTCCCAATTTTATCATTTTCAGACTTTACGCCTCTTGCATTTAATCCGTATATTCCTATTGCAGAGGCAGATATAAAAGTGGTAGGTGAAATATTTAATTCTTTACATTTATTAAATAATAAGTTTGCTGCACCAATTCTACTTTCATGCATTAATCTTTTATTTCTCTTTGTCCAGCGTTTTAGTATAGGGTATCCTGATAAGTGAATAATATGTTTGCAATTTTCTAGCGCTCTTTCATCAATTTCATCTGTTGATGTGTCCCAATAATAGATATTTTTATTATTAACACTTTTTTTATTACTGGTTAATCCAATAATTTCATAATTATCTTTCAATAATTCTGTTGTTTTTCTGGCTAATGAACCGCTATATCCAGTAATAATAATACGCTCTTTCATGAAAGTGGAATGCTAAATTAGTTAGAAACTAAATTAATAAATTCATCAATGCTTGTTAAGCAATTTATTTCTTCAAACTGATCTTCAGAAAGTTCATTTTTATTAATAATAGTGTATATTTTTGATTCAGAAAAATTAGTCTTAAGAAAGTTATTTATCTCTTTTAGATTTAATATGGTAGCTTTGGAAACAGCAGAAAATACTATCTTATCTATTGTATTCTTATCTTTTAAAGATGGGAGTAAGTGATGTGGTAAATTTTGACCAAGGTATACCACATTATGACCGTTCATTTTTAATATTAAATAAGCAAATAAGAGTCCTATGTCATGCAATTCATTTTTTGGAAGAAATAGCACCCAACTTTCTTTAGGCAATTTTTTAAATCCTATTTTTTCTATTTCTTTATAAAGCTTAGTTTTTATCAATTCTGATAGAAAATGCTCTTGAGTTGGGCTAATTTCATCATTCATCCATAATATTCCAATTCTGTTTAAAGCTACTAATAAGACGTGCTTATAGCATGCAATAATTCCAATATCTTTTATGCATTTTTCATAGGTATTATTAAATAGTAGTTGATTGAATGACATGCAAGATTCAAGAAATTGAGATATATAGAGTGAATGCTTATTAGTTTTGTCAGTATTCTTTAATTGATTATCAATAAGATTGTCTATTTGTTCTGCAGATAGCTTATTTAAGATCGATATTTTAAAACCAGCATTTACAAGTGTACTATACCTAAGAGCCTTTACAATCATTTTGTCATCATAATACCTTATATTGGTTGAGGTTCTGTGTGGCTTTACAAAGTTGTACCTATTCTCCCATGTACGAATCAATATTTTGTTTAACCCAGTTATTTTTGAAAAATCATCAATACTATATTTATTCATTTGTTTGTATTTATTATTTTTGCAAAGTTATACATTCTTATGAATGTATAACATAATTTATAAAATATTATACAATTGTATAATTAATTTAAAAAAAAGCTATACATTTGCGATATGTTAAATAATTACAGTATTATAGGTTCAGGGTTTGCTTCATTAAGTGCGGCTGCTACATTAGCTAATGAAGGCGGAAATGTAAAAGTCTTTGAAAAGAACAGTACTTTAGGAGGAAGAGCTAGGCAGTTCACTAAAGATGGTTTTGTCTTTGATATGGGTCCAAGCTGGTATTGGATGCCGGATATATTTGAGAGTTTCTTCAAAAGATTTGATAAAAACCCATCTGACTATTATGATCTAATAAAGTTAGAGCCTGGTTTTCAGATAATATTTAACACCAATCATACAATAAAAATTAACAGTAGTTTTTCTGATGTCTTACAGTTGTTTGAAAGTTACGAAAAAGGGGCAGGAAATAAATTAAAGCAATTTATAGATGATGCTGAGATTAAATATAATCTGGCAGTTAAGTCTTTAATGTATAAGCCTGGAGTTAGTTTTTTTGAGTTATTACAAAAAGATATTTTGAAAAATATTGGAACGATGAGCCTCTTTTCTTCATACAGAAAACTTGTGTCAAGACATTTTAAAAATCCTTTTCTAAGAAATATTCTAGAGTTTCCAGTGCTTTTTTTAGGATCTTCTCCAAAGGATACACCTGCGCTCTATAGTCTCATGGCATTTTCAGGTTTAAAACAAGGCACTTATTATCCAATGGGAGGATTTGGTAAGGTTATTGATGGAATGGTCGAATTATGTAAAGAATTAGGAGTAGAGTTTTACACTAATAATGAAATTACAGATTGTAATTTTGTTAATCATAAAATAAATGAGATTACTACAAAATCAACTGCATTTAAATCAGATTATGTTATTTGTGGTGCTGATTACCACCATTTTGATCAGAATATATTACCTAAAGAATATAGTAGCTACTCAAAAACATATTGGAACAACCGTTCTATGTCTCCTTCATGTTTAATTTATTATTTGGGTATTGATAAGAAGCTAGCTAATTTAGAGCATCATAATTTATTTTTTGACAGTGATATTGAGCAGCATACTAATGATATCTATAAAAACAAGCAGTGGCCACAAGATCCATTATTTTATGTGTGTTGTCCGTCTAAAACTGACCAAACGGTAGCTCCTAAAGACAAGGAAAATTTATTTTTATTAATGCCTTTGACATCTGGTATTGCCGATAATAATGAATTAAGAGAAGAATATTTTTATAAAATGATTAATAGATTGGAGAAATATTGTGGACAAAAGATATTAGATAAAATCCTTGTTAAGAAAAGTTATTGTATTAATGATTTTAAAAGTGATTATAATGCATTTAAAGGCAATGCATATGGACTTGCCAATACTTTGTTACAAACCGCTAATTTAAAACCAAAAGTGATAAGTAAACATATTTCCAATCTTTTTTATACTGGTCAATTAACTGTTCCGGGTCCTGGAGTCCCTCCATCTATTATTTCAGGGCAAATAGTTGCAGATTATATTTTAAAACATAAATCATGAAAAAATTATTTGATGAGGTTTCTTATAAAGCCAGTAAAATTACGACTAAAACTTATAGTACTAGTTTTTCATTTGGGATTTTAGCTTTGCATAAATCTTTAAGGAAATCTATATATAATATTTATGGATTTGTAAGATTTGCTGATGAGATAGTAGATTCATTTCATGATTATGATAAGATTATACTATTTAATAAATTTAAGGATGATGCATTCTTTGCAATTGATAATAAAATTAGTTTAAACCCAATCCTTAACAGTTTCCAAGAAACTGTAAATACTTATAGTATTGATTTATCGTTAATAAATAATTTTCTTGATAGTATGGAGATGGATTTAAGTGAGAGGAGTTATAACAAAGAGAATTATAATAATTACATTCATGGTTCTGCTGAGGTTGTTGGACTAATGTGCTTAAAGGTATTTGTTAATGGGAATGAGCAATTATATAATAAATTAAAGCCTACAGCTATGAGTTTAGGATCTGCATTTCAAAAAATTAATTTCTTAAGAGATGCTAATATTGATTATTCCTTATTAGGAAGAAGTTATTTCCCTGGGGTTCAGTTGGATGACTTTTCACAATCAGATAAAATAAAGATAGAGAAAGATATAGAGAAAGATTTTAAAGATGCGTTAGTGGGCATAAAAATGTTACCTAGCTCTTCAAGGGGAGGAGTTTATTTATCGTATTTATACTACTATCATCTGTTTAAAAAGATTAAGCATCTTTCACCCTCTAGAATACTAGAAGATAGAATTAGAATTCCGAATTTAGAAAAGCTGGCATTAATGTTTAAAGCATCATTGAAGAATCAATTAAATTTAATATGAGATTGTTTTTTATTTTATTTTGTTTACTTCCTGCTTTTTCAAGTAACGCTCAATGCAGTGATCTTATTAAATTAAGAGAAGAGATATGTACTTTCTCAAAATAATCTTGAAAGCTGTATTAGACTTAATAATCTAAGTAAATATTGTAATGCCAAACTAGAACCTGTTAAATATAGTTATAATATTATATCAAATCTCATGCAGTGTAATTTTATTCTTAATCCTTTTAGTAAATATAAAATATTTAAAAATTCAACTCAGAAATTAGACAGTTTGATACTATTGAACCCCAAACGTACAGAGATTCGTTTTTTGCGATATTTAGTGCAACTTAATTGCCCTAAGTTCTTGCTATATGATACACATATTGATGGTGACTATAAATTGATAATGTCTAATATACAATCAGAGCCTAAAGATTTACAGAATTTCATTTTCACAATAATTAATAACTAAATAATGCAAGAGCAAGTAATACTAGTAAATAAAGAAGATGAGCCAATTGGTATGATGAATAAGTTAGAAGCCCATGAGAAGGGTGTATTACATAGGGCTGTATCTGTTTTCATATTCAATTCTAATAATGAACTTTTAATTCAGAGAAGAGCATTAGAGAAATATCATACACCTGGAATTTGGAGCAATACAGCTTGTAGTCATCCAAGAAATAACGAATCTACTCTATCATGTGCAAATAGAAGATTATTTGAAGAAATGGGTATAAAAACAGAAATATTTCCTATTTTTAGTTTTATTTATAAAGCAGAGTTCCAAAATAATCTTATTGAGCATGAGCTAGACCATGTTTTTATTGGATTTTCTGACAAGAAGCCTAAACCGAATTTCAAAGAAGTATGTAGTTGGAACTATGTAGATGAAACGAGTTTGAGAAAATTATTAAATGATTGTCCAGAAAGGTTTTCTCCTTGGTTTAGAATTTGCTACGAACGAGTATTTCAAAAAGCATATGCGCAAAAAAATAAAAAATTAATTAGTTTATCATGAGTTTAATATTTAACATATTTATTGTATTTATAACATTCTTTATAATGGAGGCTGTTGCTTGGGCTACTCATAAATACCTGATGCACGGGTTGTTGTGGAGGCTGCATGAAGATCATCATGTGGTAGATAAAAATAAAGTATTCCAGAAAAATGATTTTTTCTTTTTAATTTTTGCAATACCATCAATGATTCTGATCTATATTGGCTATGAATATAATAACATTTGTATTTTCTTTGGTCTAGGTATTGCACTATATGGACTAGGATATTTTATTGTTCATGAAATAATTATTCATCAAAGATTACCTTTCTTAAAGAGATCAAATCACCCTTACATTAGGGCAATACGAATGGCTCACAAAGTTCATCACAAAACTTTAGGAAAATATGGTGCAAGTTCATTTGGGATGTTAATTGTATCAAAAAAATATTTTAAGAAATGAGTCTATACCTAAAGGTCTTATTGTTTTCTTTTATAATTCCATTTATAGCCTCATTTAATTCTAAAATAAAATTCAACAATTTTTTCTCTTTAATGTTTATTACATTGTTGATCTCTTCTTTTCCATTTATTTTATGGGACATCTATTTCACATATTTAGGTGTTTGGGGCTTTAATTCAGAATATCATTCAGGTATTCTAGTAATAAATTTACCATTAGAGGAGATTTTATTTTTTCTTATTATACCATTTTGTTGTTTGTTTACATATTTTGTCTTAAAGAAGTTCGATAAATTTGATATGCGATATAATCATCTTGTATTAAGATTGTTTTCTTTAATACTGTTAGTCATAGGGTTAATATTTTATGAAAGAGCTTATACTCTTTCTGTATGTTTACTTTCAGCTCTAATTATGTTAAATATATCCTTTAGTAAATCAAAATTGAATGGGTATTTTTTTAGTACCTACATATTAATTTCTTTAATTCCGTTTATAATTGTAAATGGAATTTTAACAGGCTATCTTGATGTAAATACTCCGCCAGTATGGTATAATAATGCTGAGATTATTGGTTTAAGATTTCTGACAATTCCTGTTGAAGATTTCTTATATAATTTTGTGTTAATGTACATTAATTATATGCTTTTTGAGTTTTATTGCAGAAGAAAGCAGAAAGATACCACAAAACAGGATATACTAAATAATTAGTCAAAATAATCTTGTAAAATGTATAAACTAATTTTGTTGTTTCTTTTATTGTCTGGATATTTATTTGCACAAGATAATACTGTCAAAAATAGAGATTATTTTGATGCTTTGACAAAGAAAGAACGAGAGGTAATTGTTGATAGGGGAACAGAAAGAGCTTTTTCTGGTAATTACGTAGATTTATTTAAAGCAGGATTATATGTTTGTAAGGCTTGTAATAACCCCCTGTTTGAATCAGATTCAAAATTTAAATCAAATTGTGGATGGCCATCATTTGATGACGAGATTAAGAATTCATTAATTAGAATTCAAGATAATAGTTTTGGGATGCAAAGAGTAGAAATATGCTGCGCAAATTGCAAGGGTCATCTTGGTCATGTTTTTGAAGGGGAGAGGTTGACAGAGAAAAACCTGAGACATTGCGTTAATTCAATAAGTATTAAATTTATCTCAAATAAATAAACTATTTATTTTTGTGCGTATTTATTTGATGGCGCTTACTGTGGAACCAAGATTTAACTTTTCTTTTGAGAATATTTAGCATGCTTCAATCTGCTTAATATATTTAGAGTAATTTTTGTTGTTTAGAGCAAAACCAAGTTTTGCGCGAGTCAGAGGTATTTTTAGATATTACTAGATTTTTATTTTCAGTGTATTTCTTTCCGTAAATTTTTAATTTAAATTTAGATGAATTAATTGGATTTTTAAAATCTTTAAGTTCTGCACCACCTGTAGTATAGCTATTCCACATTACTTGCTGGATATTTTTTATTAAGTTTGTTTTCATTTTTTCATTAAGATTTCCCCATTTTTCCTCTGGATGTATTTTGGATAGATATAAACTCTCAGATTTAATATAGTTCCCTACCCCAGGAAAATATTTTTGATCCATTATTATAGAGCATATAGATTTTTTAACATTAATATTTTTTTCTAAATAATTTGAATGGCTTTTTAAATGATATAATTTATGCAAGAGATCAAAAGAAGGGTTGAATTTAATATTAAATTCAGATTTAGTTAGTATCTTCATCTTTCCAAATTTCCTTACATCTTTAAAGAATAATTCATTCTTACCATCAGAAACACGAAAATGACAATGTTTGATTAATTCATTTGACCACCCACCCGTCATTCCTAAGTGAAAATTAAATATTTGATTGTTCTTTAGCTCTAGAAATATATTCTTCCCAATAGTAAATGTTGGCTGAAAAGTATCTAAGTTATCATTAATAGTACTGAAGACATCATAATATTTTTGATCATAATATTCAGAAATAATTTCAAAATTTACTTTTTTACTTAATAAAAAGAATTCGTTAAAATAATCTGAAGCTATTTTTACTTCTGGACCTTCTGGCATTTCTTGTTTATTTTTAAAGTTATGTAATTTGGTTAAGCTGTACCTAAATAGTTGAGATTTTTCTTTTAGAAATTACATAGTGATTTTGCATTATAAATGTAATAATAATCTATTCTGTTTTAGTCCAAGTATTATTTGAGGTTAGTTTGAATGAACCCATACATTCTATTTCCCACTCATGGGGTTTGATTATACTTAGAAAATTATTCTTATTACCTTTGTATAGGTAGTATGTTTCTCCAACAATAGGATTAAAATTATATTTTGATTTGAATATCAGATTTGACCATTCTAGTTCTTTTAATAGAGATTCGTACTTCTCTTTAATCTCAAAAAATCTTGTTGTCAAATAGTGTTGAGCATCTACTTCTAAATCTTTTATCTTCTCGGGGCTAAATGTTTTGGAAGTAAAACTAGTAGGATACTCTTTTCTGAACGCGTCATATTCTTGGCTAGAATAATTATATACTATATTATCAGCTTTCTTTTTCATAGTGCAAATGTACTAATATTTATCTATTGTATAAAGATTCTTTAAAAAAACTATACAAAAAACTTGCCAGTTATAAATAAAGTTGTTTATTTGCATAAGTTTTTAATAAATATATTATACAAAAATTATTATGGAGGGAAAAAAGAATAAAAGAAAAAGAAGCTTTAAAAAAACATGGGATACTATAAAAAAAATAAAAAACAGTACACCAAAAATCATCTTTAGAGCACATAATATAGTTGTTACACTTAGAAATAAGAATCAACTAAGCAGATGGCTTGAAATCTATCCAGAAGGAAAATACACAATTAATTACTAATCTAAATATTTTAAAAATGAAAAAAAAATTAAAAAATCAAATTATGAAAAAAAACAAACTATTTATGTTGCTTTTAACTTGTTTTATGGCAAGTTCTGTAATGGCAACTACTCACACAGTTAATGCAGGAAGCTACTATTACACACCATCAGCTCTAACAATTAATCAAGGAGATACGGTAAAATGGATTAATGATGGTGGCACTCATGATGTCAACGCTGATATTAATTCTATAACATCAGTGAGTTTTAATAATCCTGTAAGTTTTCAATCTATCGCTACTAGCTCAGTAGGTGCGGTGATTTACACTTATGTTTTTACTGTCCCGGGGACATATAACTACGACTGCTCTATAGGCTCTCACGCTCAAGCTGGAATGGTAGGTTCGATTACAGTAAACTCTGCTTCAAATTCAATTTATGATATTGTTTCCAATTCTAATGATCATACTACTTTAAAGACAGCTATAGATGCGTGTGCATTAGATGTTGTTTTATCTGACCCAGGTACACTTACATTATTTGCACCAACAGATGCTGCTTTTAATTTACTACCAGCAGGTACAGTTACTGCATTATTAAATGACATTCCGCAATTAACAGACATATTAAAGCACCATGTTGTTGGGTCTAGTGTAATGTCAGGAATGTTATCAAATAATCAAGTAGTTACAACTTTACTTGGAACAGATGTAACAGTAACAATTAATGCTAATGGCGTTTTTATTGACAATGCACAAGTTATTGTTGCTGATATTGTTGCTGACAATGGGGTAGTACACGTAATTGATGCAGTATTAATCCCGCCAACTGATTGTGCAGGAATTCCTAACGGAACAGCACTAGCAGATACATGTGGAACATGTCAGCAGGCATATATTTATGATTTTATTATACACACTGTTACTTTTGTTGATGATGCTAATTCTCTAGTTGCTGGGGTTGATTATGATCCATCATCTGAAATGGTTGTTTTTCCTGACGATCCTTCAAGTCCATATTGGAATGACTGTTCTACTAATTCAATTTATGACATTGTATCTAATTCTACTGATCACACTACTTTAAAGGTTGCTATAGATGCGTGTGCATTAGATGTTGTTTTGTCTGACCCAGGTACGCTTACATTATTTGCACCAACAGATGCTGCTTTTAATCTACTACCAGCAGGTACAGTTACTGCATTATTAAATGACATTCCGCAATTAACAGACATATTAAAGCACCATGTTGTTGGGTCTAGTGTAATGTCAGGAATGTTATCAAATAATCAAATAGTTACAACATTACTTGGAACGGACGTAACAGTAACGATTAATGCTAATGGTGTTTTTATTGACAACACACAAGTTATTGTTGCTGATATAGTAGCTGACAATGGAGTAGTACATGTGATTGATGCCGTATTGTTACCTACAACTAC